>NZ_JAJSED010000001.1:1200000-1500000 GCF_023555385.1 Guyparkeria hydrothermalis | reverse complement strand
GTACTACGAGACCAAGGGCGTGCACGGCGCGGGTCGCGTCTTCATGAAGCCGGCCTCCGAAGGTACCGGCGTCATCGCCGGTGGTGCCATGCGTGCCGTCTTCGAGGCCGCGGGCGTGCGCAACGTCCTGGCGAAGTGCATCGGGACCCGCAATCACATGAACGTGATCCGGGCGACCATCAACGGTCTCTCCCAGATCCATTCGCCGGAAGCGGTTGCCGCCAAGCGCGGCAAGCGCGTCGAGGAAATCCTGGGGGATGAAGCATGAGTCAGAAGGCTAACGGCAAGATCCGGGTGCGTCTGGTCCGGTCGATGAACAATCGACTCGAGTCCCACAAGGCCTGCGTTCGCGGCCTGGGCATCCGTCGTATGCATCAAGAGGTGGAAGTGGCCGATACCCCGGAAAACCGGGGCATGATCAATCGCGTCCACTACATGCTCGAAGTACAGGAAGCTAAGTAATGCGTTTGAACAAACTCTCCCCCGCCGAGGGCAGCCGCAAAGACGCGACCCGTGTGGGTCGCGGCATCGGCTCCGGCGTCGGCAAGACCGGCGGTCGTGGTCACAAGGGCCAGAAGTCGCGTTCCGGCGGCTTCCACAAGACCGGCTTCGAGGGCGGTCAGATGCCGCTGCAGCGTCGCCTGCCGAAGATGGGCTTCAAGGCGGCCAAGTCGCTGAGCCGGGCCGAGATCCGCACCGCGGAACTCAACCGTCTCGACGGTGAGGTCACGCTCGAGTCGCTCAAGGCTGCGAACCTGATCCGCAACGACGTCAAGAGCGTCAAGATCATCCTTCAGGGTGACGTGGAGAAAGCGCTCAAGGTGAAGGGCATTCCGGTATCCAAGGGCGCTCGTCAGGCGATCGAAGCGGCCGGTGGTTCAGCGGAGTAAAGCGTGGCACAGGCAAACACAGGGATAGGCGCACTTGCCGGGGCCGGTCGACTGACCGAGCTCCGGCAACGTATTTTCTTCGTCATCATGGTGCTCGTGGTGTACCGCATCGGGACGTTCATCCCGTTGCCGGGCATCGACGTCGACGTCATGAAGGCGCTGTTCGAGCAGAACTCCGGCGGCATTCTGGGCATGGTGAACATGTTCTCGGGTGGCGCGCTGTCTCGGATGTCCCTGTTTGCCCTGGGTGTCATGCCCTACATCTCCGCGGCGATCATCGTCCAGCTACTGACGGCCGTTGTGCCGTCGCTCGAGAAGCTGAAGAAGGAAGGCGAGGCCGGCCGACGCAAGATCACCCAGTACACCCGGTACGGGACCCTGGGTCTTGGTCTGGTTCAGGCAATGGGCGTTTCGATCGCCCTGCAGGGGCAGTCGGTTGGCGGTTCGCCGCTGGTCTTCGCTCCGGGCCTCGGTTTCCTGTTCATTGCCACGCTGACCCTGGTCAGTGGCACCATGCTGCTGGTCTGGCTGGGTGAGCAGATCACCGAGCGTGGTGTGGGCAACGGCATCTCGCTGATCATCTTCGCCGGCATCGTCGCAGGCCTACCGAGCGCGATCGGCGGCACGGCCGAGCTGGTGCGCACCGGTGAGCTGCACGTGTTCACGATGCTGATCCTGGGCGTGCTGATCCTCGCGGTCACCGCGTTCGTGGTCTTCGTCGAGCGCGGCCAGCGTCGTATCACGGTGAACTACGCGCGTCGCCAGCAGGGCCGCGGCATGGCCGGGCAGCAGTCGTCGCACCTGCCGCTGAAGCTGAACATGGCCGGCGTGATCCCGCCGATCTTCGCCTCGAGCATCATCCTGTTCCCGGCGACGGTCGGTAACTGGTTCGGCCAGCAGGAAGGCATGGGTTGGCTCGCGGATCTGTCGAACACGCTCTCGCCGGGTCAGCCGCTGTACGTGTTGTTCTACGCAGCCGCGATCATCTTCTTCTGCTTCTTCTACACGGCGCTGGTGTTCAACGCTCGCGAGACCGCCGACAACCTGAAGCGCTCCGGCGCGTTCGTTCCGGGTATCCGCCCGGGCGAACAGACGGCGCGCTACGTGGACAAGGTGCTCACTCGGCTGACGTTCTGGGGCGCGCTGTACATCACCGCGGTCTGCCTGCTGCCGGAGTTCCTGATCCTGTACTGGAACGTACCGTTCTATTTCGGGGGCACGTCACTGCTGATCATCGTGATTGTGCTGATGGACTTCATGTCGCAGGTCCAGTCGCACCTGGTCTCGCACCAGTACGACAGCCTCGTTCGGAAGGCTCATTTCAAGAACGGGCTGTAAGCAGGCAGCCCGTTACATCCGTTTGCTATTGACGGCGCATTGCGTTAAGCTCTCGCGCTCTTTTTTGGGGTGATAAATCGATGGCACGTATTGCAGGGATCAACATTCCCGTTCAAAAACATGTGGTCATTGGCCTAACTTCCATCTACGGAATCGGTCATACCCGCGCCCAGCAGATCTGTGAAGCCACTGGCGTGGCTCCGGACCGCAAGGTGCGCGACCTGTCCGAGGCAGAGGTCGAATCTCTGCGTGCGGAAGTCGGCAAGTATGTGGTTGAAGGCGACCTGCGCCGTGACGTTTCCATGAACATCAAGCGTCTGATGGACCTTGGTTGCTATCGTGGTCTGCGTCATCGTCGTGGTCTGCCGCTGCGTGGTCAGCGCACACGCACGAACGCACGGACTCGCAAGGGTCCGCGTCGCCTGGTCAAGCGCTAATCAGGCTTAATATTCTTTCGAGAGTAGGATCTTAATGGCTAAAGCAAGTCAAGGTACCCGTAAGAAGGTAAAACGCGTCGTCACCGATGCGATCGCGCATATCCATGCGTCGTTCAATAATACGATCGTGACGATCACCGACCGTCAGGGCAATACGCTCAGCTGGGCGACCTCCGGGGGCTCCGGCTTCCGTGGTTCGCGCAAGTCCACGCCGTTTGCCGCCCAGGTTGCGGCCGAGCGTGCGGGCGAAGCGGCGAAGGCCTACGGGGTCAAGAACGTCGACGTCGAGGTCAAGGGCCCTGGCCCTGGCCGTGAATCGACCATTCGTGCGCTCAACTCGGTTGGGTTCAAGGTCGGCGTCATCACCGATGTCACCCCGATCCCGCACAATGGCTGCCGCCCGCCCAAAAAGCGTCGCGTTTGACGGAAGGAGTATTTGACTTATGGCTCGTTATCTCGGTCCTACTTGTAAACTCGCCCGGCGCGAAGGCACGGATCTGTTCCTGAAGTCCGGCGTGCGCGCACTGGAAGACAAGTGCCATCACGACCGCGCCCCCGGTCAGCACGGCTCCGGCCGTCGCCAGAAGGTTTCAGACTACGGTCTGCAGCTGCGTGAGAAGCAGAAGCTTCGTCGCACCTACGGTGTTCTCGAACGCCAGTTCCGCAACTACTACAAGCGTGCGGCGCAGATGAAAGGCTCAACCGGCGAGAACCTGCTGCAGATCCTCGAGTGCCGACTGGACAACGTCGCGTACCGCATGGGCTTTGGCGCCACTCGCGCTGAAGCGCGTCAGCTGGTTTCCCACCGCGGCATCATGGTCAACGGCGAAGTGGTAAACATCCCGTCGTACCAGGTCTCCACCGAGGACACCGTATCCGTGCGCGAAAAGGCGAAGAAGCAGCAGCGCGTCAAGGATGCCCTCGAACTGGCCGCACAGCGCGAAGTCGTGCCGTGGATCTCGGTCGACTCCAGCAAGATGGAAGGCGTCTTCAAGGCCGTCCCGACTCGGGATGAACTGCCGGCGGACATCAACGAATCGCTCGTCGTCGAGCTGTATTCGAAGTAAACGGTTTTCGGGGGTACGTAATGCAACTGGGTTCTACAGAGCTTCTCAAGCCGCGCCTGGTCGACGTGGAAACGATCGACGACACCCATGCGCGCGTGGTGCTGGAGCCGTTGGAGCGTGGGTTCGGCTACACGCTGGGCAATGCGTTGCGGCGTATCCTGCTCTCGTCCATCCCGGGCGTGGCCGTTACCGAAGCGGAGATCGAAGGGATCCTGCACGAGTACAGTGCTCTTGAGGGCGTCCAGGAGGACGTGCTCGAGATCCTGCTGAACCTCAAGGGTCTGTCGATCACCATGCACGGCCGCGAAGAGGCTGTGCTCAGCATCAAGAAGGCCGGTCCGGGCACCGTGACTGCCGCCGACATCAAGGCGGATCACTCGGTGGAGATCATGAATCCGGATCACGTCATCGCCACGCTGCGTGATGACGCCGAACTGAACATGACCTTCAAGGTCGAGCGCGGTATGGGCTACGTCCCGGCGAGCGCCCGTCGCGAAGACGAAGAGACTGCGGTCGGTCGACTGCTGATCGACGCGTCGTTCTCGCCGCTGCGCCGTGTGGCGTACTCGGTCGAGCGTGCTCGTGTCGAGCAGCGGACCGACCTCGATTCGCTGGTGCTGGACATCGAGACCAACGGTTCGATTTCCGCCGAGGACGCGATCCGGCAGGCCGCCGGCATTCTGGTTGACCAGCTGTCCGTGCTGGTAGACCTGAAGGCTGAGAAGGCGGAGCCGGTCGAAGAGCAGGCCCCGTCGGTCGACCCGGTCCTGCTGCGTCCGGTCGACGACCTGGAGCTGACCGTCCGCTCGGCGAACTGCCTCAAGGCTGAGAACATCTACTACATCGGCGACCTGATCCAACGGTCGGAAATGGAATTGCTCAAGACCCCGAACCTTGGCAAGAAGTCCCTGACTGAGATCAAGGACGTACTCGCCAAGCAGGGCCTGTCCCTGGGGCAGAAGCTGGAGAACTGGCCGCCGGCCGAGCTCCAGAATCTGAGCGAGTCCAAGATTTAACGATATTTTTTGGAGTATTTGACATGCGTCATCGTCAATCCGGTCGGCAACTGGGTCGCAACGCCTCGCAGCGCAAGGCGCTGATGCGTTCGCTGACCAACGCCCTGATCGAGCACGAAGTCATCAAGACGACCGTCCCGAAGGCCAAGGAACTGCGCCGCGTCGCCGAGCCGCTGATCACCCTGGCCAAGGACGACAGCGTCGCTGCCCGTCGCCGTGCCTTCGCCAAGGTCGGTAACAAGACGACCGTCGGCAAGCTGTTCACGGACGTTGGTCCGCGTTTCAAGGAGCGTAACGGTGGTTACCTGCGCATCCTGAAGTGCGGTTACCGCGCCGGCGACGCGGCCCCGATGGCCTACGTCGAACTGGTCGAGCGCAAGGCCGAGCCGGCCGCTGCGACCGAGGAAGCTGCCGCCGAGTAAGTTTCGGTTGGCTGTGGGCGTCGAGCCCGTTCGCCTCGCAAAAAAAGCCCGCCTTCAAGGCGGGCTTTTTGTTTGTGCTGCGCTTTGGATGCGTCGAGTGCGTCAGGCGCTGACCGTCTCGTCCATCATGCGGTTCATGGTCTGCTCGACGTCGGTCGCGACGCTCGCCAGATCCTTGTCGTCACTGAGGATGGCGAGCATCTCGGAGGGGCGAATCATGGAGACGATCACGTCCCCATCACGCTCGTATACGGCAATTCGGCACGGCAGGGCGTTTGCCAGGTCCATGCGCACCGCGAGCACCTCGGCGGCCCGCTTGGGATTGCAGACCTCGAACACCCGGCACTGCGGAGCGAAGTCGACGCCCTTGGCGTTGAGCGTGCCGTGGATGTCGTGGATGTGCAGTAGACCGAAACCGTTGGCCGGCACCGCGTCCGTCAGCCGTTGACAGGTCGTTTCGAAGTCGTGGGGACTGGTTTTCTCGTCGATCATGGTCTTGGGTTGCCTCTCATCCGATGAATTGATCGCCGAGCTTAGCAAAAGGGACGGGTTCGGGCGCGCGAGTATGCGCGTTGGTTGATATGTGGGGCGGGCTCTCCTAGGATGCAGTGATTCTCTCGGCCCCGGCATCGCCCAGGTGGAACTTTCCGCCGTGCCGTAAGGTCGCACGTTTCCATGGGTTTCGGTGCCCCGCATGTCGGATGCAAAGCCGATACATTTAAACGAGGAGTGATTGCATGACCGTTTGGAACCAGAAGTTGCGCAAGTCCATGATGGCTGCCGGTGTTTCCGCGGTGCTCGCCTTCAGCGGTGCAGCGGTAGCCCAGCAGGGCGGTGCGCCATCGGCTCAGGGGCAGGCGCCGGAGCTGACCGACGAACAGCGCCAGCTGATGGAAGAGATGCGCGCGGTACAACAGGAGCTCCAGCAGACCCAGGCCGAGCTCAGCCGCCTCGAACAGCAGGCCTACAAGAACAACCCGGAGCTGGGTGAGAAGCGCGACGAGCTTCAGGACATGATCGCCGAGAAGATGTCCGGTGACGGCTACGACGCGAAGAAGGAATTCGAAGAGATGAAGGCCACCATGGCGAAGTACCAGGGTGGCGACAAGCAGCCGAGCAAGGCCGAAGTCCAGGCGTTCCGTGAAAAGCAGCGTGAATTCCAGCAGCGCCAGCAGAAGGCGTTCGAGGACGAGGAAGTCCAGAGCATGGCTCAGGAGCTGCGTGCCGACGTGAAGGCGGAGATGCAGGAGAGCAATCCGGAGGCGGACAAGCTCTTCTCCAAGATGGAGAGCAAGGCGCGCGAAATGAAGGAGCTGCGCCAGAAGGCGATGCAGATGCAGAAGCAGGGCGGCTAACGCTCGATCGCATCGCAGAAGAAAAAAGGCCGGCCCATGTGGGCCGGCCTTTTTTGTGTCAGTGGCCTTGCCGCCTAGTCGTCACTGTATCCCGGCTCGATCGCGCCGAAGAAGCCTTCTTTGAGCTTCTGCAGTTCGTCCCGTGCCTGGGCGGCCGCCTCGAACTCGAGGTCGCGCGCGTGCCGATGCATGTCGGCCTCCAGCTGCTTGATCCGCTTGGCGGCCTGGTCCGGTGACAGGGCGGCGTAGTCGGCGGCGGGCTCCGCCGCCTTGTCTGCACCACGCCGTTTGCGCCCGGGGCGGGCGCCCGGAATACGTGACTCCCCCGATTCGAGTATGTCCTCGACGCTCTTCTCGATGCCGCGCGGCGTGATGCCCATCGCCTCGTTGTGCGCCAGCTGTTTCTCGCGGCGGCGCTCGGTCTCGTCGATCGCCTTGCGCATGGCATCCGTGATGGTGTCGCCGTAGAGGATTGCCTTGCCCTCGAGGTTGCGCGCGGCCCGGCCGATCGTCTGGATCAGGGAGCGTTCAGAGCGGAGGAAACCCTGCTTGTCGGCATCGAGTATGCCGATCAGGGAGACCTCGGGGATGTCGAGGCCCTCGCGCAGCAGGTTGATGCCGACCACGACGTCGAACTCGCCCAGGCGCAGATCCTGGATGATCTCCATGCGCTCGACGGTGTCGATGTCGGAGTGCAGGTAGCGCACGCGCACGTCGTGTTCCATCAGGTAGTCGGTCAGGTCCTCGGCCATGCGCTTGGTCAGCACGGTCACCAGCACCCGTTGGTTCTTCTCGACCCGCAGGCGGATCTCGGAGAGCAGGTCGTCGACCTGACTCGTCACGGGCCGCACCTCGATCTCGGGGTCGACCAGTCCAGTGGGTCGTACCACCTGCTCGGCCACCTGGTCGGAATGGGTTTCCTCGTAGGGCCCTGGCGTGGCGGAGACGTAAACCGTCTGCGGCATCAGGCGCTCGAATTCCTCGAACTTCAGCGGCCGGTTGTCCATGGCGGAAGGGAGGCGGAAGCCGAAGTTGACCAGGGTCTCCTTGCGCGAACGATCACCCTTGTACATGCCGCCGAGCTGCGGGACGGTCACGTGCGACTCGTCGATGATCAGCAGCGCGTCGGCCGGCAGGTAATCGTAGAGACAGGGAGGTGGCTCGCCGGGCTGACGCCCTGAGAGATAGCGCGAGTAGTTCTCGATGCCGTTGCAGTAACCGAGCTCCTGAATCATCTCGATGTCAAAGCGCGTGCGCTGCGCCAGTCGCTGGGCTTCGACCAGCTTGTCCTGCGATTCCAGATCCTTGAGTCGCTGGTCGAGCTCGACCTTGATCTGCTCGATCGCGCTCAGCAGCCGCCCGCGCGGGGTGACGTAGTGCGACGAGGGATAGACGGTGTAGCGAGGCACCCGACGGCGCACCTGGCCGGTGAGCGGATCGAACAGGGTGATCTGCTCGATCTCGTCGTCGAACAGCTCGATGCGCACGCCCTCGTCGTCGGCCTCGGCCGGGTGGATGTCGATCACGTCGCCGCGGACGCGATAGGTGCCGCGCCGGAACTCCATGTCGTTGCGGGTGTACTGCATCTCGGCCAGCCGACGGATCACCTGGCGTTGGGTCACGGGTTCGCCGCGCACCAGGTGCAGGATCATCTTGAGATACGCCTCCGGATCGCCCAGACCGTAGATCGAGGAGACGGTGGCGACGATGATCACGTCGCGTCGCTCGAACAGGGCCTTGGTGGCCGACAGGCGCATCTGCTCGATGTGCTCGTTCACCGAGGCGTCCTTCTCGATGAAGGTGTCCGACGCCGGCACGTAGGCCTCCGGCTGGTAGTAGTCGTAGTAGGAGACGAAGTACTCGACCGCGTTGTGCGGGAAGAACCCCTTGAGCTCGCCGTAGAGCTGTGCGGCCAGCGTCTTGTTGGGCGCAAGCACCATGGCCGGGCGCTGCACCTCGTTGATGACGTTGGCCATCGTGAAGGTCTTCCCCGAGCCGGTCACGCCCAGCAGGGTCTGGTGCATCAGGCCGTCGGTGAGGCCCTCGACGAGCGTCTCGATGGCCTGCGGCTGGTCGCCGGCCGGCTGGTAGTCGGTTGCGATCTGGAAACGGTGTTCGGACATGGGGTGGGAGTATATAGGTTGGGGCCCCGGCTTTCCGATGACGCTGCTCCCGGAAACTCCGCACGAAGCGCCGAACTCCCTGCGGCGCTTTCCGGCGTGCATGCCCGCGGTGTCGCCGAGTCTGCCCGGGCTTTCGGATTTTTACATCGGGTCCGCCGTTGAATTGCGGGCTTGGTGGCGAAAAAGGCCGGTAAGCCAAGGCATTGGCTATTGGTGCGGAGTTTCCTTTATGATGGCCGGCTATATCTCTCGCCGACACGTAAGATTAAGTCCGTGTTTCGCGAGCGACTTTCCAGACGCACTTTTCAGGTATCCATGACCGATTCAAACCTCGAAGACCCGAACGCCCCGCGCGAGGCCGAGAAATACGACAACCCCGTCGCCAGTCGCGAGTTCCTGCTCGATCTGCTGGCAAAGCAGGACGGGCCGATCACGCTCAACAAGCTGATCACCGAGCTCGGCTACGACGGTGACGAGGAGCGCATCGAGGGATTGCGCCGCCGCCTGCGCGCCATGGAGCGCGACGGGCAGGCCATTCGCAACCGGCGCGGCGGCTACGTGCCGGTCACCAAGGCAGAGCTGGTGCGCGGCCGGGTGATCGGTCACCGCGACGGCTTCGGCTTCCTGGTGCCGGACGAGGGTGGCAACGACGTCTTCCTCTCGCCGCGGATCATGCGCGCGCTACTGCACGGCGACCGCGCCGTGGTGCAGGTGGTCGGCGAGGATCGCCGCGGTCGGCCCGAGGGTGCGCTGGTCGAGGTGATCGAGCGGGCCAACGCCGAGATCGTCGGCCGGCTGGTGATCGAGGCAGGCGTGGCGTTTGTCATCCCCGACAACACCCGCATGACCCAGGACGTGCTGATTCCGATGGAGGCCCTGGGCGGAGCGAAGGACGCCCAGATCGTCCGGGTCGCCCTGGTCGAGCAGCCCACCCAGCGTCACAAGCCGGTCGGCAAGGTCATCGAGGTGCTCGGCGACCACATGTCGCCGGGCATGGAGATCGACGTCGCCATCCGCGCCCACGGCATCCCGCACGAGTGGCCGGAGCCGGTGACGGAGCACGTCGAGGACATGAGCGACCAGGTCGCCGAGGAAGACAAGGTCGGCCGGGTCGACCTGCGCGACGTGCCGCTGGTGACCATCGACGGCGCCGACTCGAAGGATCTCGATGACGCGGTCTTCTGCGAGCCGACCCCCAAGGGCTTCCGCCTGCTGGTGGCGATTGCCGATGTCTCGCACTACGTGCGCATCGGTTCGGCGCTGGACGAGGAAGGCTTCCGCCGCGCGACCTCGGTCTACTTCCCGGGGCGCGTGGTGCCGATGCTCCCCGAGATCCTCTCCAACGGTCTGTGCTCGGTGAACCCGGACGTCGATCGCCTCTGCCTGTGTGCCGAGATGCTGATCAACAGCCAGGGGCAGATCATCCGCTCGCGTTTCTTCGAGGGCGTGATGCGCAGCCACGCGCGCCTGACCTACGACAACGTCGCGGCCATGCTGCTCGACGACGACCAGGAAGAGCGCGACAAGCACAGCCACGTGATCAAGCCGCTCGAGGCGCTGCACTCGCTCTACAAGGTACTGCGTGCCGAGCGCGAATCGCGCGGGGCGATCGACTTCGACACCATCGAGACCAAGATCGTCTTCGGCGAGAACCGCAAGATCGAGGCGATCGTGCCCTACGAGCGCAACGATGCCCACAAGATCATCGAGGAGTGCATGATCGCGGCGAACGTCGCCGCCGGTCGCTTCCTCGCCCGGCGCAAGATCCCGTCGCTCTACCGGGTGCACGACCGTCCGGGCGCGGAGAAGATCGACGACCTGCGTGCCTCGCTCAAGGAGAAGGGCCTGACCCTCGGTGGCGGCGACAAGCCGACCCCGGCGGACTTCAACGCCCTGATCGCCGAGGCGCAGGGGCGTCCGGACTTCGCCACCATCCAGACGCTGCTGCTGCGCTCGCTGCAGCAGGCGGTCTACGCGCCGGATAACCTGGGCCACTTCGGTCTCGCCCACGAGCATTACGCGCACTTCACCTCTCCGATCCGTCGCTACCCGGACCTGATGGTGCATCGCGCCATCCGGCACGTGTTGCGTACCGGTGCGGCCGAGAACTTCCCGTACAGCCACGAGGAAATGCTGCTGGTCGGCGAGCATTGCTCGAACAACGAGCGACGTGCCGACGAGGCGACGCGGGCGGCCACCGACTGGCTCAAGTGCGAGTTCATGCTCGACAAGGTCGGCAACGTCTACGAAGGGCGGGTGGCCTCGGTGCTGGGCTTCGGCCTGTTCGTCGAGCTCAAGGACTTCTTCGTCGAGGGCCTGTTGCACATCACCGCACTCAAGCGCGACTTCTATCACTTCGACCCGGTGACCGTCTCGCTCAAGGGCGAGCGCAGCGGCAAGACCTACTCGCTCAACGACACCATCCGGGTGCGGGTCGCGCGCGTCGACCTCGACGAGCGCAAGATCGACTTCATGCTGCCGGATGACGAGGAGCCGTCGGACGACGAAGGGGAGTCGGGTGACGTCTCCCGAGGCGAGGAGTCGCGTGGCGGCGAAGACAAGTCCGGTTCCGGCGAGGGCGGTGGCAAGAAGCGCCGTCCGCGCCGTCGCCGTCGCCGCAAGCCGCAGAGCGGCGGCAATGAGGGCGGCGACCAGGGCGCGGATCAGGGTGGCGAGTCCTCCGGCGACTCGTCCGACTGATCGGCCCGACGATGGCTCGTCCCTCCGGTGAGCTGACCTGGATCGGCGGCTTTCACGCCATCGAGGCCGCCCTGCGCGACCACCCCGAGCGAGTCGAACAGGTAGTCCTCTCGTCGCGTGACGACAAGCGTGCCCGCCGGCTGCAGTCGCTGGCCAACCGATCCGGCGTGCCGGTGGAGAACCGTGACCCCGCCTGGTTCGACAAGCTGCGCAGCGATGGCAAGCCCTTGCGCCACCAGGGCGTGGCCGCGCGGGTCGCGCTCAGCCAGGCCGGTGACGAAAACGACCTGATCGCCTTGCTCGACGAGGCGACCGAGTCGCCGTTGCTGCTGGTGCTCGACGGTGTGACCGACCCGCACAACCTCGGTGCTTGCCTGCGCGGTGCCGAGGCGGCCGGCGTGCTGGCGGTGGTCGCGCCCAAGGATCGCGCCTGCGGACTCACCGCGGCGGCCCGCAAGACCTCGGCCGGATCGGCCGAACGACTGCCTTTCATCCAGGTCACCAATCTCGCCCGCACACTCGCCGACCTCAAGGCCCGCGGCCTGTGGATCGTGGGTGCGGCGGGCGAGGGGCCGGTGTCCCTGTACGAGAGCGACTTCGCCCGTGAGCCGGTCGCGCTGGTGATGGGCGCCGAGGGCGGCGGCCTGCGGCGCCTGACCCGCGAACGCTGCGACCAGTTGATCCACATCCCGATGGCGCCCGGCGTCGAAAGCCTGAACGTCTCGGTGGCCACGGCCGTCTGCCTGTTCGAGTTCCGTCGTCAGCGGCTGGCCGCCGCGGATTGAGGCCATTCCGGCCCCGCGCTGCCCGCATCTCCCTTCGAAACCGTTCCGCGTTTCCGGTAAAATGCCGGCCAAACCAATTCAACGTGGTGCGGTGTTTTCGCCTCTCACGCGAGCGCCTGCCAGGGAGTCAATTGCCGACATGAACCTTTCCGACCGGGTCCGCCGGGTCCGTCCCTCGCCGACACTCGCCGTCACCGCCAAGGCGGCGGAACTGCGTGCCGCCGGGCGCGACATCATCAGCCTCGGTGCCGGCGAACCGGACTTCGACACGCCGAAGCACATCGGTGAGGCGGGCATTCAGGCGATCCGCGACGGTTTCACCCGCTACACCGCGGTCGAGGGGATTGTCGAGCTGCGTCAGGCGATTGCCGACAAGCTCAAGAACGACCAGGGGCTCGAGTACGGTCTCGACCAGATCATTGTCTCCACCGGCGGCAAGCAGAGCATCTTCAATCTCTGTCAGGCGCTGCTCAATCCGGGCGACGAGGCCATCATTTCCGCGCCGTACTGGGTTTCGTACCCGGACATGGTCCGCCTGGCCGGTGGCGAGCCGGTAATCGTCTCCGCCGGCCAGGACCAGGGCTTCAAGATGACGCCGCGCCAGCTGGCCGCCGCGATCACCGACAAGACTCGCCTGGTGATGCTCAACAGCCCGTCCAACCCGACCGGCGTGGCCTACACCCGCGAGGACTGGGCGCAACTCGCGGACGTCCTGCGCGATCATCCCGAGATCGTCATCGCCACTGATGACATGTACGAGAAGATCCTCTGGGCCGACGAGCCGTTCTCGAACATTGCCATGGTGGCGCCGGACCTCGCACCGCGTACCGTGGTGCTCAACGGGGTGAGCAAGGCCTACGCCATGACCGGTTGGCGGATCGGCTACGCGGCCGGTCCCGCCGAGCTGATCAAGGCGATGAAGGTGATCCAGTCGCAGAGCACCTCGGGTGCCTGCTCGGTTGCCCAGAAGGCGGCCTGCGAGGCGATCGCCGGCGACCAGTCAGAAATCGAGGCCATGGTGGCGGCTTTCCGCAAGCGCCACGACTTTGTGGTCGAGGCCCTCAACGAGCTGCCAGGTGTCACTTGTCTGCCGGGCCAGGGTGCCTTCTACAGCTTCCCGGATGTCTCGGCGGCGATGGCGGCGCTGGGTATCGACGACGACGTCGCTTTCTCGGAGCACCTGCTCGAGAAGGCCGGCGTAGCGGTGGTGCCGGGCTCGGCCTTTGGCGCCCCGGGACATGTCCGCCTGAGTTACGCGACCAGCCTGGATGCGCTGCGCGAGGCCATCGGCCGGATCGAGGCGGTCCTGCCGGCGGCCTGATCACATCGACGTTTTTCGCATGGCTGACAGGAGGTCGGCCATGCCCTGTTGCCTGCATATCAAGCCCGAAGGGGTGGGAGTTGATTGATGGATGAGAACCGCAAGAAGGCCCTGAGTGCCGCCCTGTCCCAGATCGAACGCCAGTTCGGCAAGGGAGCGGTGATGCGCATGAACGACGAGGGACGACGGAATGTCCCCTCGGTCAGTACCGGCTCGATCGCGCTGGATGCCGCGCTTGGCATCGGCGGCTTGCCGCGCGGCCGGGTGGTCGAGATCTACGGTCCGGAATCCTCGGGCAAGACCACGCTCACCCTGCAGGTGCTGGCCCAGGCGCAGAAGGCCGGCGGCACCTGCGCGTTCATCGATGCCGAGCACGCCCTCGATCCGACCTATGCCGAGAAGCTCGGCGTCAACGTCGACGACCTGCTGGTAAGTCAGCCGGACACCGGCGAGCAGGCGCTCGAGATCGCCGACATGCTGGTGCGTTCCGGCGCGGTGGATGCCGTGGTGGTCGACTCCGTTGCCGCCCTGGTGCCGAAGGCGGAAATCGAGGGCGAGATGGGCGACTCCCACGTTGGCCTGCAGGCTCGCCTGATGAGTCAGGCGCTGCGCAAGCTGACCGGCAACATCAAGCGCACCAACTGCATGGTGATGTTCATCAACCAGATCCGGATGAAGATCGGCGTCACCTACGGCAGCCCGGAGACCACGACCGGCGGCAACGCGCTCAAGTTCTACTCCTCCGTGCGTCTCGATATCCGTCGGGTGGGCGCGGTGAAGAAGGGCGAGGAAGTCATCGGCAACCAGACCCGCATCAAGGTGGTCAAGAACAAGATGGCGCCGCCGTTCAAGGTGGTCGACTGCGACATCCTCTACGGCGAGGGCATCTCGCATCTGCTCGAACTGGTCGACCTGGGTGCCAAGCACGGCATCATCCAGAAGGCCGGCGCCTGGTACTCCTACGGCGACACGCGCATCGGTCAGGGCAAGGACAATGCCCGCCAGTTCCTCGCCGAGAACCCGGAGATGGCCGAGGAGATCGAGGCACAGATTCGCGAGATCATGATGCCCAAGCCGGCGCCGGCCGCCGAGACCACAGACGCCGGCGAGACGCCGGTCGACGAGACCTCCTAAGGCCGCCCACGTCCCGTGGACGAGGAGGAGCGTCGCCAGCTCGACTGCGAGAAGCGCGCGGTGGGGCTGCTGGCCCGGCGCGAGCACAGCCAGTTGGAGCTGTCGCGCAAGCTGGCTGACCGCGGCTTTTCTGCCGATGAGATAGAGCCGGTACTCGAACGGCTGGTCGAGGAAGGCTGGCAGTCGGATCGCCGTTACGCCGAGAGCCTGATCCGGGCGCGCTCGGCGCGTCGCTACGGTCCTGATCGAATCGCCGACGAGCTTGCCCGACAGGGTGTCGACGAGGCGGTGGTGGCCGAGGCCTTTGCTGCCGAGCCCCGCGATTGGGAGGCGCTGGCGCGTGACCAGCTGGTGTCTCGATACCGCGAGCCACCGGAGGATTTCCCCGACCGGGCCCGGCGCCACCGCCATCTCGTCCGGCGCGGCTTTCCGCCCGATCTTTCCCACGAACTGGCCGGCTGGTGGCCCGCGCCGGAAGAAGGGGATCACGGCTCCCTCTAGCCGGTGGGTTTGGCTCTCGTTTTTGCACATCGGAAATGGCGTCGGACTGCGCTACAATCCGCGCTTTGTCCTCCCGTTTTCCGAGATGGTTCGTGCATGAAAACCAGCGCCGAGATTCGCCAAGCTTTCCTGGATTTCTTCGCCGAGCGGGGGCACGAAGTCGTGCCTTCCTCGTCGTTGATTCCGGCCAATGACCCGACGCTTCTGTTTACCAACGCCGGGATGGTGCCGTTCAAGGAGGCCTTCCTCGGTCAGGAGAAGCGCGCCAATCCGCGCGCGGTCTCGGTGCAGCGCTGCGTGCGTGCCGGCGGCAAGCACAACGATCTCGAGAACGTCGGCTACACCGCCCGGCACCACACCTTCTTCGAGATGCTGGGCAACTTCAGCTTCGGCGACTACTTCAAGGGCGAGGCGATCCGCTACGGCTGGGACTTCCTGACCGAGACCCTCGGTCTGCCCGCCGAGCGCCTGCTGGTAACCGTCTACGACTCCGACGACGAGGCCTACGCCCACTGGCGTGACGACATCGGTCTGCCGGAGGAGCGCATCCTGCGGATCGGCGACAAGCCGGGCGGCGGCTCGGACAACTTCTGGCAGATGGGCGACACCGGCCCCTGCGGCCCGTGCTCGGAGATCTTCTGGGATCACGGCCCCGAGGTTCCGGGTGGCCCGCCGGGCTCGCCGGACGAGGACGGCGACCGGTACATCGAGATCTGGAACATCGTCTTCATGCAGTACGACCGGGCGGCCGACGGCACGCTCTCGGATCTGCCCAAGCCGTCGGTGGACACCGGCATGGGCCTCGAGCGTCTCGCCGCCGTGATGCAGGGCGTGCACTCGAACTACCAGATCGACCTGTTCCAGCATCTGCTCGACGCGGCCGCCGAGGCCACCGGGGCGGCCGATCGCGCGTCGAGCTCGCTCAAGGTCATCGCCGACCACATCCGTTCCTGCGCGTTCCTGATCGTCGATGGTGTGCGCCCCGGCAACGAGGGGCGCGACTACGTGCTGCGCCGGATCATCCGCCGCGCGGCCCGTCACGGCCACAAGCTCGGTCAGGACGCGCCGTTCTTCCACAAGCTGGTCGGCCCGTTGGTCAAGGAAATGGGCGCTGCCTATCCGGAGCTGGCCGACGCCGCCGACGAGGTGGCACGCGTGCTCCTGGCCGAGGAAGAGCGCTTCCTGCAGACACTGGCTTCCGGCATGCAGGTGCTCGAGCAGGCAGTCGCCAAGCTGCCCGAGGGCGGCACCATCAGTGGCGACACCGCTTTCAAGCTCTACGACACGCACGGCTTCCCGCTGGACCTGACCGCGGACATCGCGCGTGAGCGCGGCCTGTCGGTCGACGAGGCCGGTTTCGAGCGGGAGATGGCCGAGCGTCGCGCCCAGTCGCGCGCAGCCAGCCACTTCACCGCCGAGACCATCAAGATCGGTACCGACGAGCCGACCGCCTTCGAGGGCTACGAGCACGAGTCGCTCGAGGCCCAGGTGGTCGCCGTGGCGCGTGAGGGCAGCCAGGCCGAGGTGCTCGAGGGCGGGCAGGATGGCGTGATCGCGCTCGATCGCACGCCGTTCTATGCCGAGTCCGGCGGTCAGGTAGGCGACACCGGCGTGATCGAGTCCGCCAATGGCCGCTTCGTCGTGCACGACACCCAGAAGCAGGGTGGCGTGTTCTTGCATCACGGCACGCTCACCGACGGGTGCATGGCCCCGGGTGATGCGATCACCGCTCGGATCGATGCCGACCGGCGTGCGGCGATTCGCCTCAACCATTCCGCCACGCACCTGCTGCATGCCGCGTTGCGCGAGGTGCTGGGCGATCACGTCCAGCAGAAGGGCTCGCGCGTCGCGCCCGAGGCGCTGCGCTTCGACTTCTCGCACGACCAGCCGGTCACCCGCGAGCAAATCTCCGAGGTCGAGCGACTGGTCAACGCACAGATCCGGGAGAACCACGCCGTCGAGACCCGGGAAATGGCGATCGACGATGCCCGTGAGGCCGGCGCGATGGCGCTGTTCGGCGAGAAGTACGGCGACACGGTGCGCGTGGTCACCATGGGGCCGTTCTCCATGGAGCTCTGTGGCGGCACTCATGCCCGCCGCGGGGGCGATATCGGCCTGTTCAAGGTCCTCGGCGAGTCCGGCGTGGCCTCCGGTGTACGCCGTATCGAGGCGGCCACCGGCGCCACGGCGCTGGCAGAGGCCGAGCGTGCCGACCAGACCATCGGCGAGATCGCCGAGTTGTTGCGTGGACCGAAAACCGAGGCGGCCGAGCGGGTCGCTCAGATGCTGGAGCGTTCGCGCCAGCTGGAGCGCGAACTGGCCCGGATCAAGGCTGAGCTGGCCTCCGCCAGTGGCGATGAGCTGGCCGACAGTGCCGAGACCATCGGCTCGGCCAAGGTGCTGGTCGCCGCGCTGCCGGGCGCGGATGCCGGCACGCTGCGCGAGAGCATGGACAAGTTGCGCGACAAGCTTGGCACCGCCGCGATCCTGCTCGGCACCGTCGACGAGGGCAAGGTGCGCCTGGTGGCCGGTCTGTCCAAGGACCTGACCAAGACCTTCAAGGCCGGCGACTGGGTCAACGTCGCCGCCGCCGAGGTCGGTGGCAAGGGCGGTGGACGGCCGGACATGGCCCAGGCCGGTGGCAGCCAGCCCGAGCGGTTGGACGAGGCCCTGTCGGCGGCCCGTCAGTGGGTTGCCGAGCAGCTGGGGTGAACCCGGCGGCCGCCCGCGTGTCAAGGGATAGGGCCGGTTGACGGGTGAAAAAGTTTTTCCGGCCGTTTATACTGCCCGGCTGCTTTGACTTTAATCACGTCAGCGACAAGGAGCTGGCACCGGCATTCGGGTGCTAAGGAAACCATATGGCGTTAATCGTTCAGAAATACGGCGGTACCTCGGTCGGTAGCGTCGAACGTATCCAGGCGGTTGCCGAGCGAGTGCAGCGGGCCGCCGAAAAAGGCGACTCGGTCGTCGTGGTGGTCTCGGCGATGAGCGGCGAGACCAACCGTCTGATCGGCATGGCCAACGAGATCCAGGCCGATCCGACCCCGCGCGAGCTGGACACGCTGGTCGCGACCGGCGAGCAAGTGACGATCGCGCTGCTGTCCATGGCCCTGCAGGCGCGCGGTCAGGATGCCCGGTCATACACCGGCGCGCAGGTGCGGATCCTCACCGACAGCACGCACACCAAGGCGCGTATCCAGTCGATCGACACCGACACCATTCGTGGCGATCTCGATGCTGGTCGCGTCGTGGTGGTCGCCGGCTTCCAGGGCGTGGACGAGCACGGCCAGATCACCACCCTCGGTCGGGGTGGTTCCGACACCTCCGCGGTGGCCCTGGCTGCGGCGCTCAAGGCCGACGAGTGCCAGATCTACACCGACGTCGACGGCGTCTACACTACCGACCCGCGGGTCGTGCCCAAGGCGCGCCGTCTCGACCGGATCACTTTCGAGGAAATGCTGGAAATGGCCAGCCTGGGCTCGAAGGTCCTGCAGATCCGCTCGGTGGAGTTCGCCGGCAAGTACAACGTGCCTATGCGGGTGCTGTCCTCGTTCCAGGATGGCCCCGGCACCCTGATTACCCTGGAGGAAGACGGCGTGGAAGAACCAGTAATTTCCGGGATCGCGTTCCACAAGGACGAGGCCCAGCTCACTATCAAGGGCGTGCCGGACAGCCCGGGGATCGCCTACAAGATCCTCGGCCCGATCGGTGACGCCAACATCGAAGTCGACATGATCCTGCAGAACATCGGTGCCGACGAGACCACCGATTTCACCTTCACGGTTCATCGCAACGACTTCGACAAGGCCCTCGAACTGATGCGTGCCACCGCCGACGAGCTTGGCGCGCGCGAGGTTTCCGGCAACCACAACATCGTCAAGATCTCGCTGGTGGGCGTGGGCATGCGCTCGCACGCCGGCATTGCGTCGAAGATGTTCCGGGTGCTGGCCGAGGAGAAGATCAATATCCGCATGATCGCCACCTCCGAGATCAAAATCTCCGTGGTGATCGACGACAAGTACCTGGAACTCGCGGTGCGTGCCCTGCACGATGCCTTCGAGCTGGACACCCCCGAGGTGTCTCTGAGCTGATTGCCAGCTCACAGGCTAATATCCGGCAAGGCCCCCAACGGAAACATGCGGGGGCGTAAAACACAGAGGCTGACCAGATATGTTGATTTTGACCCGCCGAATTGGTGAGGTGCTGCGCATCGGTGACGACGTCGCCATCACGGTGCTCGGCATTAAGGGAAACCAGGTCCGAATCGGTATTGATGCGCCCAAGGATGTCGCCGTGCATCGCGAGGAGATCTATCAGCGCATCAAGAGCGAGACCGATGAAGGCGACGAGGGTAGCGCCTCGAGCTGATCGGTTCGGAGCCGTGTCGGTTTTGACCGCCCCCCCCCCCCCCTCCCGGGGATAACGGTTGAATCCTGCTCTTCCCCGCCCGCCGCAAAGGCGGGTGGTCAGGTCCTGTCGGGCCGTTGATTCTTGCTGTCAAAGCCGCTACCATGCGGCGCTCTTGAAAGGAGAGGTGGCCGAGTGGCTGAAGGCGCTCCCCTGCTAAGGGAGTAAGGGGTTTATAGCCCCTTCGAGGGTTCGAATCCCTCTCTCTCCGCCATAAACGAGAAAGCCCCGTCGGCATTACCGGCGGGGCTTTTTGCTGTCTGTTCGATTGGGCGGGCGGGTCAGCGGCCCGGCCGATTGCGGGCGGCCATCAGTTCCTCGTATTCCTCGGGAGCAAGGATCTGGCGGACGTCGACGAAGCTGCCGCTCTCGAAATCCTTCAGGGCCGGCAGTGCCTCGAGAAGGCGTTCGGCGGCGGCTGCCGGCGACAGCAAGGCTTCGGTACCGCGCGCGGCGTGGATGCGCGCCAGCGCCGGGAAGCGCTCGGTGTCCTTCAGGTCGCACAGGGTGTCGATGATGCGGGTGTCAATCAGCCCCGGAGCGATCGCGGCCACATGGGTGTCCGGGAACTCATGGGCGTACAGCCGGCAGAGCATGTTCAGGGTCGCCTTGGAGAGCGCGTAGCCGCCCCAGCCACGGTTGCCCAGCACCGCCGCCCCCGAGGAAATGGCCACGATCTGGTCGATGGCGATGCCGGAGTCGAGCAGCCAGTCGAGGATCACCTTGTTCGACCAGACGTTGATGTCCATGATCTCGGCCAGTCGCGCGACCGACATCCGGCTCATGTCCTCGATCTCGCCCAGGATGCCGGCGTTCAGTGCCACCAGATCGAGCCGCTCGACCCCGGCCAGCAGCTGGTCCAGTGCTGGGCCGATGGTGTCGAAGTCGGACAGGTCACAGTGGACGTCCACGACCCGGTCGGCCAGCGCGGCACAGCCTCGGCGGCTGCAGCCGTGGACCTGATAGCCGCGGTCGAGCAGGGCGTGGCTCAGGCCCAGCCCGAGGCCACTGCTGTTGCCGGTGATCAGCGCACGGGGTGACTCGTTGCTCATGGAATCCTCCTTCAGCGAATCTCGGCGAGTAGCTGGCGGATCATGCCGTCGGCGCGGCTGCCGTAACCGCCGCCGAACAGGTTGAAGTGGTTGAGGACGTGATAGAGGTTGTAGAGCGTCTTGCGCACCCGGTAGCCGGCGTCCAGCGGCAGGTGCGCCTCGTAGGCGCGGTAGAATCTTGGCGCAAAGCCGCCGAACAGTTCGGTCATGGCGATCTCGGCCTCGCGGTCGGCCCGGTAGGTGGCCGGATCAAACAGTACCGGGGTGCCGTCGGTGAGCGCGCCGTGATTCGCCCCCCACATGTCACCGTGGATCAGCGCCGGGTACGGCTGGTAGTCGCTGAAGAAGGCGGGCAGGGCGTCGACCAGCTTGTGACCGGCATCGATGGTGTTGCCCGACAGACCGCGCTCGGTTGCCCAGTCGAGTTGGGGCGCGAGGCGTCGCTGGCCGTAGAAGCGGGCCCAGTCGTCGTCCTCGCCACCCAGCTGCGGCATCGCGCCGATGAAGTTGTCCTCGTGCCAGCCGAAAGCCGTCTGAGGCTCGGCATGCAGCTCGGCCATTGCCTCGCCCAGCGCCGCGCCGTCCACCGAACCGAGATCGAGCCATTCCAGCAGCAGGTAGGCGGTGCCGTCGATGCTCCCCGCGGCGACTACCTGCGGGGTGCGGATGCGCGTGCCCAATGCCTCGAGTCCACGCCCTTCGGCGGGGAACATGCCGTCGTTGCGGTCGGGGTGGGTCTTGAGGAATAGCGGCCCGGCGGAGGTTTCCAATCGGGTGGCATCGGCAATGCAGCCGCCACCGATGCCGCGCTGGTCGGTCAGCCCGAGTGACGTCGTATTGGCCAGACGCGCGGTGAGATCGTTTTCGGGGGTTTCGCCGCGATGGATGCGGGCGAGGGCGTCGTCAAGCAGAGTCTGATATGTGGTTGGGGCAGCCATGGCGGGTATAAAGAGCCTCCTGTGTTGCCTCGATCCACTCCTGGGTGGCGCGGTTGATCTCTCCGGCCGTCCGGCCCTCCGTCTCGATCGGCGGGCCGAAGACCACGTGAATGGTACCGGCGCGCATGCGAAAGCCCGTCTTGGGCCACAGGCAACCCGAGTCGATCGCGACCGGTACGACTCGGGCGTTGCTGCGCTCGGCCAGCATGGCGCCGCCGATGCGGTAGTGGGGCGCCGCCCCCGGCAGTCGGCGGGTGCCTTCCGGGAAGACCACCACATCGCGGCGGTCGGCCAGCGCGGCCTTGCCCTGGGTCAGTATCTGCGCCAGTGCTTTGCGTCCGGCAGAGCGGTCGATCGCGACCGGGCCGACGGCCTTGAGTCCCTGGCCGAACACCGGGATGCGCAGCAATTCGCGCTTGAGGACGAAGGCGGGCAGTCGCAGCACGCTGGGCAGGAACATGGTCTCCCAGGTGGACTGGTGCTTGGCCAGGACCAGGTTGCCACCAGCCGGGTCGAGATGCTCGAGCCCCTCGACCTCGTAGCGGATGCCGGTGATCACCCGCGCCAGCCACACCAGCGAGCGGCCGAACGAGTACAGCAGGTGATAGCGCCGCTCGAACGGCAGGAAGCGCCCGGTGAGCAGGATCGGCGTGTGCAGCACCAGCGAGCACGTGGCCAGCAGGGCGAACAGGGCCGTCCGTAGCCAGGTGAGCATCGCGTCGGCCTCAGGCCTGCAGCTGGGAGACGTCGGCGATGGCGAGGAACAGCGCATTGATCCGCGCCAGCAGCGCGAGGCGGTTATCGCGCAGGGCCGTGTCGTCGGCCATCACCATCACCGAGTCGAAGAACGCGTCGACCGGCTCGCGCAGGGCGGCCAGCGTGGTAAGCGCGGCGGTGTAGTCGCCCTCGGCCAGAAAGCCCTCCAGGCGCGGGCCGATCGCGTCGACCGCCTCCGACAGGCGCTGCTCGGCCGGCTCGACCAGACGTGTCTCGTCGACGTTCTCCGGCGCCGGGCCGTCGTGCTTCTTGAGGATGTTGCCGATGCGCTTGTTGGCCGCGGCCAGTGCCTCGGCCTCGGGCAGCTCGATGAAGGCATTGACCGCCCGCATGCGCTGCTCGAAGTCCAGCGGCCGGCGGGTGCCGGTCATGGAGACGGCCTGGAAGACGTCGCTGCGGATGCCGCGGTCGAGGCTGTAGCGGTGCTGGCGCTCGGTGACGAACTCGAACACGCCCATGACGTGGTCCTCGGCCTCCGGCACCTTGTCCTTGAGGCCTTCGGCGGCATCGAGCAGCAGGTTGACCAGGTCGAGGTCCAGTTCCTGCTCGACCAGGATGCGCAGCACGCCCAGCGCAGCACGGCGCAGGGCGAACGGGTCCTTGGCGCCGGTGGGTGCCTGGCCGATGGCGAAGATGCCCATCAGCGTGTCGAGCCGGTCGGCCAGCGCCACGGTCTGGGCGACCTTGTTGCGCGGCAGGTCGTCGCCGGCGCGGCGTGGGCGGTAGTGGTCGTCCAGCGCGATCGCGACGTCCTTCTCGATGCCCTCGTGGCGGGCGAGGTGGTAGCCGATGGTGCCCTGCAGGCCGGCGAACTCGCCTACCATCTGGGTCTGCAGGTCGCACTTCGACAGGCGTGCGGCGCGGCGGGCGGCCTGCGGCTCGGCGTCGATCTCCTCGGCGATCTTCTCAGCGAGGCGCTCGATGCGGACCACCTTGTCGAACACGCTGCCCAGGCGCTTCTGGAACACCAGGTGCTTGAGCGATTCGAGGTGTGATTCCAGCGGGGTCTTGAGGTCGCCCTCCCAGAAGAACATCGCATCGGCGAAGCGCGGACGGATGACCCGCTCGTTGCCGTGGCGCACCGCCTCCATGTCGCGGCTCTCGATGTTCGCGACGGTGATGAACCAGGGCATCAGGTCGCCCTCGCCATTCAGGACCGGGAAGTACTTCTGGTCGTCCTGCATGGTGTACATCAGCGCCTCGTGCGGCACCTCGAGGAAGCGGGCCTCGAACTCGCCGGCGACGGCCACCGGCCACTCGACCAGCGCGGTGACTTCGTCGAGGAGATCCGTATCGATGTGCGCCCGGCCGCCGATCTCGTCGGCCTTCGCCTTGACCTGCGCCTCGATGTGGGCGCGGCGCTTGGCGAAGTCGGCCAGCACATGGCCCTGTTTCTGCAGGGTGGCGGCGTAGTCGGCCGGGGCGCTGACGGTCAGCGCCTCCGGGTGGTGGAAGC
The DNA here is from genome assembly GCF_023555385.1 of Guyparkeria hydrothermalis. Taxonomy (NCBI): domain Bacteria; kingdom Pseudomonadati; phylum Pseudomonadota; class Gammaproteobacteria; order Chromatiales; family Thioalkalibacteraceae; genus Guyparkeria; species Guyparkeria hydrothermalis. The sequence continues at coordinate 1,476,281 of NZ_JAJSED010000001.1, read as the reverse complement.
GGTGACCAAAGGTTTGGTTGCTGGCGGCGTGGTCGAACAGGGTCATGTCGACGACGTCGCTGCCGTGCAGGGCGAGTGCCCAGTGCACCGGGCGGATGAATTCGGCCTTCGAGCTGCCCCAGCGCATGCGCTTCGGCGCCGGCAGCTTGTCCAGCGCGCGCTCGACGATGCCGGGCAGCAGGTCGGCGGCGGACTGGCCCGGCTCGGTGTAGCGGTGGACCAGCCATTCGCCCTTGTCGGTCTTCATGGTCTCGAGCTGGTCGGGTTCGACACCGCAGCCGCTGGCAAAGCCGGTCAGCGCCTTGGTGGGGTTGCCGTCGGCGTCAAAGGCGGCCTTGACCGCCGGGCCGCGACGCTCGACCGGCTTGGGTTCGGTGGCACGGGCGAGGTCGTCGACCAGCACGGCAAGCCGGCGCGGGGCGGCGTAGGCCGTGAGCTTGCCGTGCGCCAGGCCGGCCTCGTCCAGTCCCTCGCGGATGCCGTCTTCAAGGGCGTCGCGCAGGGTGGTCAGTGCCTTGGGCGGGAGTTCCTCGGTGCCCAGTTCGAAAAGAAAGTCCGCCGTGTCAGTCATGAAAGTCCGTACCTGTTATGCGTAGTCTTCGTGGCCCGTCCGGCCCCGTAGCTGTCTCGTGGCCCTAGTAGGTGAGGCTTAGTCGGTCTTGCCGGCCGCCATCGGGAAGCCCAGCGCCTCGCGGGCGGCGTAGTAGCGCTCGGCCACGGCGCGGGCCATGCCGCGCACCCGCAGGATGAAGCGCTGGCGCTCGGTCACCGAGATCGCGCGGCGGGCGTCGAGCAGGTTGAAGGCGTGCGAGGCCTTGAGCACCTGCTCGTAGGCCGGCAGCGGCAGGTCGGCCTCCACCAGGCGCTGGCACTCGCCCTCGGCGTGGTCGAAGTGCTGGAACAGGAACGCGGTGTCCGCCTGCTCGAAGTTGTAGGCCGACTGCTCGACCTCGTTCTGGTGGTAGACGTCGCCGTAGGTGATGACGCCGGCATCCGAGCGCGACCAGACCAGGTCGTAGACGTTCTCCACCCCTTGCAGGTACATCGCCAGGCGTTCGAGACCGTAGGTGATCTCGCCGGAGACCGGATGGCAGTTGAGCCCGCCGACCTGCTGGAAGTAGGTGAACTGGGTCACCTCCATGCCGTTGAGCCATACCTCCCAGCCCAGGCCCCAGGCGCCCAGCGTCGGCGATTCCCAGTTGTCCTCGACGAAGCGGATGTCATGGGTCAGCGGGTCGAAGCCCAGCCGGGTCAGGGACTCGAGGTAGAGCTCCTGGATGTTGTCCGGCGAGGGCTTCAACAGCACCTGGAACTGGTAGTAGTGCTGCAGTCGGTTGGGGTTGTCGCCGTAGCGACCGTCGGTCGGCCGGCGCGAGGGCTGCACGTAGGCGGCACGCCACGGCTCCGGGCCGATCGAGCGCAGGAAGGTGGCCGGGTGGAACGTGCCGGCGCCGACCTCGATGTCCAGCGGCTGGAGGACCGCGCAGCCCTGCTCGGCCCAGAAGCTCTGCAAGGCGAGGATCAGGCCCTGGAAGGTCGACAGGTCGAAGCGCGTTTCGATGGAAGGCTGACTCATGGGAATTCTTGTGTAGATCGTGTCTGGACGCGGCTCGGCACCGAGCCGAACGCAAAGCGGCCATAGTATACCGATGGGCGGTTGCTCTGCACGGGTGAAGCCTATGTCGGTGCGATTCGCCTCCCTTCTATAAGGTGTCGATCCCTCTGCAAGGTAATGCCCGCTCCACGATGCTCGATCCTGTGTGCAACGCCTCGACTCCCGGTGCGCTTCCTGATGGCACGACTCCGACGTCGGGATGCCAAGCGTCGTTCGGACCACCCGTCTATATTCGGTTGCGAATACGGTCGTGTGTTTAAGCACAACTCGTGCTTAAGGAGGGGGCGATGTACATGACGATGCGCACGTTGATTTTTCTTCCTTTCACCTTGCTGGCGATGGTCTGCTCGTCAGTCTTGTGGGCTGCTGAACAAGTGCCGGCACCGGCGCCAGCCTACCCATGGCCATGGTGGCATTCGCATGGGCACGGCTTCTGGTGGATCTTCCCGCTCATCTTTCTGATCTTCATGGTGGTCATGATGATTTTCATGATGAGAAGAGGGGGGCGGGGTTGTATGTGGTGCAACCGCTGGATGGACGGGCCGGATCGTCGTGACGTTACGACACGGTCGGCAGGCGAGCGATCTGAGTCCGCCCTGGACATACTCGATAAGCGCTACGCCAAGGGGGAGATCGATAAGGAAGAATACGAGGAAAAGAAAGCGGCGATTACACGCTTGGAGTAATTCTCCCGCTAGGCAGAAAAATCTGGCCGGTGCTTTGGGTTCTCCAAGGCGCCGGCATTTTCTTTTCGTAGATTTCCCGCCAATGTTCTTTGCTAGCCGGTGGATCGCGCCGGTGCCAACTTCAGATATCCCGCGCTAGAGGACCGCACAGGTCTGCTCAGATCAGAATCTCTGCAAGGCGAGGGTCAGGCCCTGGAAGGTCTGTAGGTCTATGCATGTTTCGAGGAAAGGCTGACCCATGGGAATCCTTGTAGGGGGCGTGCCTGGACTCGCCCCCGAGTAGGGCCGAACGCAAGGCGGCCTGTGTATACCGATGGGCGGTAGGTCTGCACGGGGCAGTGCCCGTCGAAGGGATGGGCGTTCTGGCGCTTGGTGGCCACGAGTACGTAGGTGGAGGACTGCGAAACTGACGCGGCTACCCCAAGCATCGATTATCGCTCGGGTCGACTGCGCTTCGACGTCTACCTGCGGTGAGGTAAGACCCTCCCGCCGGTTTCCCTGTTGGCGGCCGGGTCGCTAGCACATCTCAATGTCGCCTTGTTCTGCTCCGGGGAGCTACTTTTTTCCCACGGACACTCGTCGTAACCCATCCGATTGGCTTCGCTGGTAATGCGTATGTGCATTAAGGCATAAGTCCGTCTGCCGCGGCTGGTTAAGGCTCTAGTTCGAAGTGGCTGAAAAACCTCATGAATTTAGTAGGAAATTACGATCGGTTTTGGTCCCCCAGAGCGGTGAACTAATTCCTGTTGGTCGCTGTCTACTACTGCGCTTGCCCGATCGTCGCGTATTGCTCATGGCGTAATGGTGTGGCCGGCCGCCGATTGCGACGACGTGCAATGTATTGTTGCAAATGAATATATCCCCCTGGTTCAGGGGCGTGGCCGGTGACGCCCTGTGAAAACATGACTATCTAACACCGGAGTATGGCGGCTTTATACAAAAACGGTAGGAATGCTCTCTTTTTGGCCTTTTTCTTAAGGGGCTTGTGTGATGTCAACAACAGATCGTGATTGATATTGAACTTTGTTCTGCCTGGAACGCCGAAAGAGGCCGGGTGTTAAGCCGCGGTTGGGATATCCGTATATAGTTATGCATCTAATGAAGTCGTCGCCGCGGGGCTTTTTTGTAGTAAGGAGGAAATAGTTAATGTCCCAGGAAGTGCATCCGTTGACCGCTTATTTGCGTGCAAACTTCGTTCAGAAGAAACTCAAGGATATTACCGGCGGTCGCTATGCCGATTTCACGGACGCTCAGTTGGCGAATATCGTTAGTCAGCTTCACAAGTTGGCTGAAGTGCTTCCTGAGGAGAAACTCACAGATTTTCTCAGTTCGAGAATGGGTTTATCCAAATCACTCAAGAAGTTGCCACGGGATCAAATTTCTTGGTGGACTGTTGACATGTCGTCAATAGTCACGGTGCTCTGGGTCGGCGACCTCCCGCATGAGATTACGCACGGTACTCTGGCAGATATTGTTTCTCTCGTCCGAAACCCTGACAATCGAAGCGTCGCGCCTTATTTCTATGACAAAGTGCATCGATTAAGTAAACTCCCATTCATTCTCGAGCTTCCTTCGTTGGTGGTTGCCCCGTCCTCCGGCCAGAGGTCAGCTCGAAAGAATCATTGTTCTGGTCCCGGAAATACTGGAGCAGAATGTACCGTAGAACGACTCGAAGAGGGCGAAGCGTATATCGAAGACGGGAATCACAGGGCCGTCGCGCAACTCCTTGCGGGGCAGACCGATTCGATAACCGTGATTAGGTATGACAAGGCGGCCAAGAAAACAAAGTCGGCCGACGCAAAAACTCGCGTGGCATAACATGATGGCCAGCCAAAAAAATTCAGCCGACGCAAAAAACCGCACGGCTGATTTGTGGTGTTAGACGCAAGTAAATTCGCAGGGATGCTGATAGATTTATTCAGGTGCTTGTGCGTATGGAGCGATAAAACAATGTCAGGCGGCAATAGAGTGTTCTGGCGGAGTAAATGAAAAACGGGTAACAAATAAACTTGATTATCTAGTGCCGGGTGCTTATGCCAGCCGACGGCTGGACGCATGCAAAATATGGAAGAAAAATGGAAAAGCGATGCAATGTCGCGAATAAGGTGTGCCCCTTATAATCATCACTGAAGAGCATTGGGCGAATGAAGGTGCTCCTTCATAAAAAGCACCTAACCAGGCGCTCCATCCGACCAAAGAACCGCGATGCGGTTTTCTTCGGCTGAGGCTTGGGCGTGCGGTGAAGGGCCTGGCAGATCGAACGGGTTTTTTGCGAAACAAATCTGACGGTCACGTGGGCTTTACTTCGTTGCGCCATCAGCAGTTGGGACGGGCGAATCAGGCCCCATCGTAGTTCCCGCCGAGGGCAAAGGTGTGGATGGATTTGTCGTCGAACGTATAGATGATCCGGACCCGTCGGGACAGGCGTCTGGACCAGAGACCGGAGAGGTCGTCTCGGTGGTGTTCCGGTTTGTCCGTGCCCACCGCTGCTCCTTTCAATGACCCTGTGGTTGGAGTTGCTGGACGACCGTGGCGTGGTTGTCTCGACGAGCGCACAGAGTAAAACGGCAGCGGACTGGGTTTTCGGTTAATACCCCTAGCTGCGCACCATCCCCCACCCGTGCTACCGTTTCCCGCCTGACCCACGCCGGAACCCCAACACGCCATGGACATTCGCGAAGCCATTGCCCGCACCATCGACCGCCATGACCTGAGCCGCGAACAGATGTACGCGGTCATGCACCAGATCATGGCCGGCGAGGCCACGCCGGTACAGGTCGCCGGCCTGATGGTCGCGCTGCGCATGAAGGGCGAGACCATCGACGAGATCACGGCGGCCGCCGAGGTGATGCGCGAGCTGGCGGTGGGCGTGCAGGTGGATGTGCCGCACCTGGTCGATATCGTCGGCACCGGCGGTGACGGCTCGGCGCTGTTCAATGTCTCGACCGCCTCGAGCTTCGTGGTCGCCGCGGCCGGTGGTCACGTCGCCAAGCACGGCAACCGCTCGGTCACCAGCCGTTCGGGCAGCGCCGACATGCTAGAGACCGCCGGCGTGAACCTCGAGGTCGACACCGATTGCGTCGCGCGCTGCGTGCGCGAGCTGGGCATCGGCTTCATGTTCGCCCCGCGCCATCACGGCTCGATGCGCCATGCCGCCGTGCCGCGCAAGGAGCTGGGGGTGCGCACCCTGTTCAATGTCCTCGGCCCGTTGACCAACCCGGCCGGCGCGCCGGCGATGTTGCTGGGCGTCTACAGCTCAGACTGGCTTGAGCCGCTGGCCGAGGTGATGCAGCGCCTCGGCGCGCGCCATGTGCTGGTGGTGCACAGCCACGACGGACTCGACGAGATCTCGCTGGCCGAGGCGACCGAGGTGGCCGAGCTGAAAGACGACACGATTCGCCGCTACCGCATCGAGCCCGAGGATTTCGGCATGACGCGCCAGCCGCTCGATCGCCTGATCGTCGACGGTCCCGAGCAGAGCGTGGCCTGCGTGCGGGCCGCCCTTGGTGGCGAGCGCGGCCCGGTGGCCGACATGATCGCGCTGAATGCCGGCGCGGCGATCTACGCCGCGGATCTCGCCGAGGACCTGGTCGCCGGCGTTGCCACGGCCCAGCGCCTGCTGGCCGAGGGGCGGGCACTCGACAAGCTCGAGCAGCTGGTTGCCAAGACCCGCGCCTGCGACTGATTCCGACCGCTTTCCCGAAACGAGACCCGGCCGGGTCTCCCGCAAGCTGCACAAGTCTATGAGCGACACTCCCGATATCCTCAAGAAGATCATCGCCCGCAAGCGCCTCGAGGTGGCCGCGGCCCGGCAGGTGATTCCGGCGAGCGTGATGGAAGACCACGCCCGCTCCGCGGAGACGCCGCGGGGCTTCGAGCGGGCAATCGTCTCGCGCGTCGAAGACAAGCGTCCGGCGGTGATCGCCGAGATCAAGAAGGCCTCGCCGAGTCGTGGTGTGCTGCGCGACCCGTTCGACCCGGTGGCCATCGCCAAGAGCTATCAGAAGGGCGGGGCGGCGTGCCTGTCGGTGCTCACCGACCGCGACTTCTTCCAGGGCGATGCCGAGTACCTCAAGGCCGCCCGGGCCGCCTGCCGTCTGCCGGTGCTGCGCAAGGACTTCATGATCGACCTCTACCAGGTCGACGAGGCGCGGGCGATGGGTGCCGACTGCATCCTGCTGATCGCCGCCGCGCTCGACGACGAGAAGATGCGAGCCCTGCACGACCGCGCCCGCAACTGGGGCATGGACGTGCTGGTCGAGGTGCACGACCACGACGAGTTGCTGCGTGCCCTGCAGCTGGATACCCGCCTGATCGGCATCAACAACCGCGACCTGCGCAGCTTCGACGTCAGTCTCGATGTCACCCTCGAGTTGCTGCACGACATTCCGGATGACCGGATCGTGGTCACCGAGAGCGGCATTCTCGGTGTCGAGGACGTGCGTCGCATGCGCGAGCACGATGTGCATGCGTTCCTGGTGGGCGAGGTGTTCATGCGGGCCGAGGACCCGGGCGAGGCACTGGCGGAACTGTTCGAACTGGGAGAAAAGGCATGAAAGCACGAGTGAAATGGGTCGACGGCATGGCCTTCATGGCCGAGGCCGACAGTGGTCACGGCATCGTGATGGACGGCGCGCCCGAGATCGGCGGCCGCAATGCCGGCGCGCGACCGATGGAAATGGTGCTGATGGGCCTGGGTGGCTGCACGGCCATCGACGTGATGATGATCCTCGGCAAGCAGCGCCAGCCGGTCCAGGACTGCTGGATCGAGCTGTCGGCGGACCGCGCCGAGGTCAAGGCGCCGAAGGTGTTCACCCGCATCCACACCCGCTACGTGGTGGTCGGTGAGGGGCTGGATCCGAAGAAGGTCGAGCGTGCGGTGAACCTGTCGGCCGAGAAGTACTGCTCGGTCTCGGCGATGCTGCGCGACTCGGTGGAACTGACCCACGATTTCGAGGTCCGTTCTCCGGAGTGACGCGGCCGTGGTCATGGCGCCACAGTCGCCGCCGGTGCGCTCTTCGAGCGTCGAGCGAGGCGTGGTAAATGCGCGGATGGCGGTTTACACTTCGCCGCAATCAACAAGCGTCGGCCGCCAGGCGGTCGACCACCTTCCCACGCCCGGCCCGCTGAGGTCGGGCGCTTTGGTTTCTGTCAGGGGGTAGTCATGGGTGAGCCGTCGGTCACCTTGCACGGGTTCAACAACCTCAGCAAGACGCTGAGCATGTCGATCTTCGACATCTGTTATGCCAAGACCCGGGCGCAGGTCAACGAGTACATCGCGTACATCGATGAGGTCTACGATGCCGACCGGCTGACCCAGATCCTGACCGACGTGACCGAGATGATCGGGGCGAACATCCTTAATGTCGCCCGGCAGGACTACGAGCCGCAGGGCGCGTCGGTCACCATCCTGATCTCCGAGGAGCCGGTGATCGCCGAGGGGATCGACTACCACGAGGAGCCGGGGCCACTGCCGGGCGACGGCGAGCCGGCGCGCGACTCGGTAGTGGCGCACCTCGACAAGAGCCACATCACGGTGCACACCTACCCGGAGAGCCACCCGGAGAACGGCATCTCGACGTTCCGTGTCGATATCGACGTGTCGACCTGCGGGCGGATCTCGCCGCTACGCGCCCTGAACTACCTGATCCACAGCTTCGATTCGGACATTGTCACGCTCGACTACCGGGTGCGCGGCTTCACCCGCGACGTGCACGGCAAGAAGCACTTCATCGATCACGAGATCAACTCGATCCAGAACTACCTCGCCGAGGACACCCGCGAGCGCTACCAGATGATCGACGTGAACGTCTATCAGGAGAACATCTTCCACACCAAGATGCTCCTGAAGGACTTCGATCTGGACAACTACCTGTTCGGCCACGGCGTTGACGAGTACGGACCCGAGACTTGCACCCGGATCGAGAAGGCGCTCAAGAAGGAGATGTACGAGATCTTCTACGGGCGGAATCTCGCCGACGCCGACGTCCCGAGCAGCTAGGGCTTCGTTGCGGCGAGCGCCTTGGCGATCAGTTCCACCGGTTGCCTGACCTCGAGATCGGCGCCGGCGGCAAGGTGGGTGGCACAGCCGACATTGGCGCTGACCACGACATCCGGTTGGATACGGTCGATCGATTCGAGCTTCGGTTCGCGCAGGCGCTCGGCCTCGTCAGGGTAGAGCAGGGCCTGCAGGCCGGCGGCCCCGCAGCAGCGTTCGTTGCCGTCGAGTTCAACCAGTTCGAGGCCGGGGATACGGCTGAGCAGTTCTCGCGTTGCGCCGGGTGCCCGCAGATGGTTGCGCTGGCTGCAGGGCGTGTGGACGGCGACCTGTTGATCGAGCGTCCCGAGCGCGGGCCACTCCTCACTGGCGCGTTCGAGCAACCACTCGGTGATTTCCCGTACCGCGATCCCGTGTTCCGTCTCCAGTGCCCCGAGTTCGGCGCGGCAGGCGGTACCGACCACCACGATCGTTTCAACCTCGGCACCTGAAAACACGCGCGCGTTGCGCGCGCGAAGCTCGCGGGCGGCTGCTGGCTCGCCGCCGTGGGCATGCATGGCACCGCAGCAGGCCTGTGCCGCGGGGGTGACCACGCGGTAGCCCATCGCGCGCATGACCTGTCTTGCTGCCGCCCCCGCCGGGGCGTTCATGGCGCTTCCCGTGCAGCCGACGAACAGCCCCACGGTGCCGCGGGTCGGTGTGTCGGTGCTGCCCGGTTGTGACGACGGGGTCGCGGGATGGCGGGGGAGTGCGCGGCCAAGCGGCCCGGTCAGTCGCCGGACCAATCCGCCTAGCCCGAGGCGCGTGGCTGCGCGGTACAGACCGGAGGCGGCGCCCATGCGCCGTCGGCGCGTGAGCAGCTGGTCGCGCAGCAGGCGCCAGTGTCGTGCCAGGGCTCGCGGTTGCGCGGCGCTTGTCTGCGCCTGCGCCAGGCGGGCGCGGCCATTGTCGATCAGCCGTCCGTACTGGACCCCGGACGGGCAGACCGTCTCGCAGGCGCGGCAGGTCAGGCAGGTGTCCAGATGGCGACGCACGTCGGCATCCGGAAGGAGATCGCCCTGGCTGATGCCCAGCATCAGGCTGATCCGGCCGCGCGGGCCGTCGGCCTCGTTGCCGGAGAGGGAGAAGGTGGGGCAGTGCGGTACGCAGATGCCGCACATCACGCAGTCGAGGGCATCGCGCTGAATCGCCTCGTCGAGCGAGAGAGGCGCGGGCGACTCGTTGACGGCTGGCGTGGTCGGGGGTTGCGGGGTCATGTCGAGCAGATTGCAGCGGCCTAACGGGGTGGTCAAGCCCGGGAGGCAGGCGTGTGGGCCCGCAAATAACCCAGTGCATTACTGGGGTTGCACACCTGGCGGAATTAGAATATACTGATCTTGTGAATTGCTTATCCTCCTTTGGTGGTTCTTGTTGTTGCCGGCGTCTGCCGGCATTTTTTTTGTCCGCCTGAAGGTGTCGGGCCGGTTTCCCGCTACTGGCCCAGAAAGGGCTTCGCATTTGGCGTCGACCCGTTTTATACTCCGCGGTTCTCCACGTTCAGGCCGGTTGCGAAATCGGTCTTGCGGGGCGCGTTGCCTTCGGGTAGACTTCGCGCCCTCTTGAAATCAATGTATCGCTTCTGGTTTGGGAGCTGTCGATCCATGAAAACCTATTCCGCCAAGCCGGCCGAGGTCAAACGCGACTGGTACGTCATCGATGCATCCGGCAAGACGCTGGGTCGCCTGGCTACCGAGGTCGCCCGTCGCCTGCGTGGCAAGCACAAGGCCGAGTACACCCCGCACGTCGATACCGGTGACTACATCGTTGTCGTCAACGCGAAGGACATCAAGGTCACCGGCAAGAAGGCCGGCAACAAGATGTACCACTTCCACACCGGGTTCATCGGCAACATGAAGCACTTCACCTTCGAGAAGCTGATGGAGCGTTCCCCGGAGCGCGTCATCGAGCTGGCCGTGAAGGGCATGCTGCCGAAGAACGCACTCGGCCGTCAGATGTACACCAAGCTCAAGGTCTACGCGGACGCCGAGCACAAACATCAGGCGCAACAGCCCCAGCCGCTCGAGATCTAAGAGAGACTACCCATGGCAATGACTCAGAATTACGGAACCGGTCGTCGTAAGACATCCTCCGCACGGGTATTCCTGCGTCCGGGCACCGGCAACATCACCGTCAACGGCAAGAGCCTCGAAGACTTCTTCGGTCGCGAGACTGCCCAGATGGTCGTTCGCCAGCCGCTCGAACTGCTCGAGCTGACGGACAAGTTCGACGTAGTGGCCACTGTCGCTGGCGGTGGTCCGTCCGGCCAGGCTGGTGCCGTTCGTCACGGCCTGACCCGCGCGCTGATGGACTACGACGAGGCGCATCGTCCGAAGCTGCGCGAAGCCGGCTTCGTCACGCGTGACGCTCGTCAGGTCGAGCGTAAGAAGGTCGGCCTGCGCAAGGCCCGTCGTTCGGTCCAGTTCTCCAAGCGCTGATCCGAACGCCGTCACCGGCTTCGGCCGGTTATCCCCAAAAGCCCCGCCTTTGTGCGGGGCTTTTGTTTTGTCTGCCACTTTATCTTTCCGACGCTTTCGTCGGGGTGCGCGCTTGGGTCGTCGCGGCCGGCCAGGCCCGCCTCTCGTTGCCCGGCAATGCTCCGATACGTTGTCGGGCGTGGCGTCGCGATGATGCGCGTCGAGGCGCCTAGTCCTCGATCCGGATCCGGCCCAGGCTGTAGTCGCCCCCCTGGTTTTCCAGGACGAAGCCCTGGAATGGATCGCGCAGGCCGTTGTCCTTCACGCGCAGCAGGCGGCGGTCGTCCACGCGAACCTGCATCTGTCCGCTTTCGTCGCGGGTCCAGACGATGCGGTGGAACCGGCCGTCTTCGAGGTCGAGTCTCCCGTCGTGGTGAGCGATGGTCTCGGTGTTTCCGAAAATCAGCCGGATCAGGCGAAGGGTTGGTTCCGTGCCGGGGGAGTAAACCAGACGGTAGCCGGTTCCAGCGGGGTGGGAGCCCTGGAAAAGCCCCAATTCAACGTGGCCGGCCGGCTCGTGGGAGCCGAGGTCCAGTTCCATTCTGAACGCGTTGTCGGTGGGCGCATCGACGAAGATTTTGGCTGGCTGTGCAGGGGCTGCCTCCTCACGCTGCGGCGTTCCCGTCCTCTGTTGGAGGATCATGCCCAGCACCGCCAGACCGATCTCCTCCGGTCGGTCGGAGTTGAGGCCGCGCGCTGTGCGATCGGTTGCCCGTTCTGTCTCGACGGTGCTGCGCAACCCGTTCCGGTCGACCTCGAAGTCGCCGCTGATCACCGTCCAGGTCGGATTGCGACGGTAATCGCCGTCGCTGAAGTCTTCCTGGAGGACGACTTGTGGCGAGTCGTCTGGGTGCGATCCCGAGCCAGCGGCCACTTCGTCCGTCCCGGTCCGGCGCAAGTGCCTCAGCAGTTCGGCGGAGGCCTGGCCATCCCGGGCAACGCCCATGTCGGCCTGGTACTCGTAGATGGCGCTGCGGGTTCGATCGCCCATCAGGCCGTCGGTTGGGCCGGCGTCGTAGCCGAGTCGATTGAGTTCCAGCTGAATCTCGGCCACGCGTTCCCGGTAGGTCAGGGTCTCGACGTCCGGTTGCGCTTGCGATGTGTCTCGAGAAGAAGACGTTTCTTGCGGCTGCCAGTCGCGAGCTGCCTGTTGCGCCGCGGCCACCTGTCGATCGGTCATGCGCTCGGCCAGCGCATCCCGTGCGTCGGCCGCGTGCCGGTGACCGCGCGCGGCGGCCAGGTTGTACCACTTGTGGGCCTCAACGAAGTCCTGGGTGGTGCCGTTGCCGGCCTCACTCAGGCGGCCCAGCATGTACTGGGCGTCGGCATCGCCTCTGGCGGCGGCCTCGCGGAATTCCTGCAGTGCTTGATGGTATTCCTGCTGCTCGTAGTAGTTCATGCCCTCGGCATAATTGGCGCTGGCTGGTCCGACGGCGCCGAAGAGCAGGACAAGGCTGAGTGCGAGCTTCTTCATGATCACGGTTATCCCTCCAGTGGACAGGTGTCGTTCGCAACATCCGGGTGCCGGCTGGGAAGGCGGGTGTGCGGGGGTTCTGCTGCAGGAAAGCCATTGGCATGTTGCTACCCGAGCCTAGCAGCAGGGGCGGTTGGATGCGTGGTCCAGTGGGGGTGGTGTCGGCTTCGCATGGGTGCGGGGCGTGATGTCGCCGCGCTTCGGGGTCTGGGAACTGGACAAAAGATAAGGGCCGACGGCATGCCGTCGGCCCTTATCTTTTCCCGTCGTGCCGGATGTCGGCAGCGGTTGGTCAGCCGGTTCAGGACTCCTCGGCGTTCGCCTCGAGTGTGGCCTCGAGCACCTGCTCGGCGTCCGCCTTCTCCTTTTCCAGCCCCAGCTTGCCGTAGGCCTCGATCAGCAGTTCGAGTGCCGGGATGGTCGAGGTCGAGCCGTTGTACTTCTCGAGAGCGGCCTGTGCGCGGTTGGCCGCGGCGAGCCAGGCCTTGCGGCGCATGTAGTACTGGGCGACCTGGACTTCGTGGCGCGCCAGCGCGTTGCGCACGTCGATCAGCCGGCGGCTGGCGTCGGTGACGTACTGGCTTTCCGGGTACTGCTGTACCAGCCGGGAAAATGCGCGGTATGCATCCTCGAGTACCGACTGGTCACGCTTGGAGAGGTCCGGCGGGGCGATCTTGTTGATCAGCGAGTCGCCGCGGCTCATGTTCGCCAGGCCCTTGAGATACAGGGCGTAGGCCACATGATCTCCTCGAGGATGCAGCTGGATGTAGCGATCCGCCGCGGCGATCGCGGAGTCCGGCTCGTCGTACTTGTAGTAGGCGTAGGCGACTTCCAGCTGTGCCTGCTCGGTATACGCGCCAAACGGGTAACGGCCTTCGAGGGTCTCGTACTTCTTGATAGCGGTCTCGTAGTCGGCGCGACGCATCGCGTCGTTCGCTTCCTGGTAGAGCTGCGCCGCCGAGGCGGTCGGGTCGGACAGATCGACCCGCTCCTCGTCGTTCTTGGAGAACCAGGAGCAGCCGCTGGCGAAGGTGACCATGCCGGCGATCAGAGCCGCTCGGGCAAGTTGCCGGGGGAGGGATCGGCGGGTTGCCGGGCGGGGACGGTCGCGATGCTCGATCATGATCTGGATGTAGGGCCGCTTGCCGTTGGTGAGTGGCCGCCTGCCCCTGCCGACCGCGCCGTGCGGCGCGTTGATGGGGCGGGCGTTAACGGCTAATCTTCGCAGATCATCTAGCAAAAACCAACCAGTTGCCGGGCGGGTGTTTACCCGTCTTTTTCATGTCTCGACGAACCGCGCTATAACGCGCTTTCGTCGCCACTCGATGGCGGATGTAACGATATTGATGGACGTAGAGCGTACCTTGCCGATACCCACCGAGTTCGCCGGCATGCGACTCGATCAGGTGGCGGCCCAACTGTGGACCGATTTCTCACGCAGCCGTCTGCAGGCGTGGATCAAGGCGGGTGAGCTGACGCTCGACGGGAAAAAGGCGCGCCCGCGCGATACCGTCCTCGGTGGCGAGACGTTGTCGCTATCGGCCGAGCTCGAGCAGCAGAGCGAGGATCAGCCGCAGGAGATCCCGCTCGACATCGTCTTCGAGGACGAACACCTGCTGGTGGTGAACAAACCGGTGGATCTGGTGGTCCACCCCGGGGCCGGCAACCCCGATGGTACGCTGGTCAATGCGCTGCTCCATCACGATCCCGACCTGGCGCTGCTGCCGCGCGCCGGGGTCGTGCACCGACTGGACAAGCAGACCAGCGGCCTGCTGGTCGTGGGCAAGACCCAGGCCGCGTACCAGACGCTGGTGGCCGAGCTTGCCGAACGGCGCATCGGACGTGAATATGACGCGGTGGTGGTCGGGCACGTGATCGCCGGTGGAACGGTCGATGCCCCCATCGGCCGCCACGCCCGCGATCGACAGCGCCAGGCCGTGGTGCCGCAGGGCAGGCCGGCGGTCAGCCACTACCGGGTCGTGGAGCAGTTCGGCGAACACACCTGGTTGCGCGTGAAGCTGGAGACGGGGCGGACCCACCAGATTCGCGTGCACATGGCGCATATTCGCCACCCGATCGTGGGCGACCCCGTCTACGGTGGCCGGCCGCGGCTGCCGCCCGGCGCCGAAGACATGCTGGTGGACGTGCTGCGCCATTTTGGCCGGCAGGCACTGCACGCCCGGCGATTGACGTTGCGCCACCCCGAGAGTGGCGAGACGCTCTCGTTCGAGGCGCCGATGCCCGATGATATGGACGAACTGATCGAGCTGTTGCGCGATTACCGCGATGGCCATGACGAAGGAGAGGCCGAGGTTATCTATGTCCCGGATCCCGACTGACACCCCGCAAGGCAGTCGTTTTATCGAAGCCACCTGGCCGGCGCCGGGCGGGGTGCGTGCCGGTGTGACCACCCGGCTCGGTGGCCACAGCCGACCGCCGTTCGACGCCTTCAATCTGGCCCGGCACGTCGGCGACGACGACCAGGTCGTGGCGGCGAATCGCGACGAGCTCATCGACATGCTCGACCTGCCCGAGGCGCCCCGCTGGCTCAGTCAGGTGCACGGCACTACGGTGGTCGGCCCCAATGTGCCCGGCGACCAGCCGAAAGGCGATGCCGCCTATACCGACCAGCCGGGCGAGGTGCTGGCAGTGCTGACGGCCGACTGCCTGTCGATCACGCTGGCCAGTCACGATGGCCGCGAGGTGGCCGTCGCCCATGCCGGATGGCGGGGGCTGGCGGCCGGCGTGATCGAGCGCACGGTGGATCGCTTCTCGGTGGCCGGCGACGAGTTGATGGCCTGGCTCGGTCCGGCGATCGGTCCGGCCCATTTCGAGGTCGGCGAGGAGGTGCGCGAGGCCTTCATGCGCGAGCATCCGGCGGATGCCTCGGCCTTCCGTACCGCGGCTGAGTCAGGCAAGTATCACGCGGACCTGTTCGCCCTGGCCCGGGCGCGGCTGCGCCGGCAGGGCATCACGCGGGTCTATGGCGGCGAGCGCGACACCTTCGCCCAGGCCGACCTGTTCTACTCCTACCGCCGCGATCGGGGCGAGACCGGCCGCATGGCCACCCTGATCTGGCGCGAACAAGACTGACGAGAGGAATCCCGAGATGACAAAACCCTGGCTCCTGCTGACCCTGGTCGGGGCGGATCGGCCCGGCATCGTCGCCCAGGTGACCCGCGTGCTCTTCGGCGTGGGTGCCGAACTGGGCGAGACGGCCATGATGCGCCTCGGAAACCAGTTCGCCATCATGATGATGGTGCGCGGCGCCGGCACGCCGGAGGAGGTCACGGGGCTGCTGGAGTCGACTCGGGCGGACTTCGATCTCAAACTGCACGTCGACGAGATCAACGCGGCGCTGCACCAGCACCGCGAGCCGGACGTGTCGGTGACTGTCCACAGTGCCGATCGCAGCGGTATCGTGGCCGACGTCACCGCGGCCCTGCTCGAGGCGGGCATGAACATCCTCGACCTGCGGTCCGACGTTGGCGGCTCGGCGGACAAGCCGATCTACATCATGCAGATCGACGGCGAGAGCAGTGACGGTATCGAGCCGATCGAGGAGTGCGTCGCGCGGCTCGCCGATCAGGGGCTGACCGTGCGTGTCACCCCGCTCCAGACCATGCGGGGGTGAGTGTGGAGCCCTTGCCGATACTTACCTACCCGGACGAGCGCCTGAAGACCGAGTGCGAGCCGGTCGAGCAGTTCGACCCGGAACTGCGCGAATTCGCCGAACACCTGCAGTACACCGCCGACCAGGGGCCGTCCGCCGTGGGCATCGCCGCGCCGCAGGTCGGGCGGATGCAGCGCCTGTGCCTCGTCGACGCCACGCGCGCCAAGCGTCCGGTGGACAACCACGGACCGCTGGTGCTGATCAATCCGGCCATCACGAACTGGAAGGGTTTTGCCGTCGGCCGCGAGGGCTGCCTGTCGATCCCCGACTACACCGGCAAGGTGATCCGCGCCGAGACCATCGAGCTGACCGCGCAGAACGTCGAGGGGCAGACCGTGACCTTCAAGATGAAGGGCTTCGAGGCCCGCATCGCCCAGCACGAAATCGATCACCTCGACGGCATCCTGTTTCTCGATCGGCTGGTCAGCCGGCACGCGGACCTGCGCGAGCGGTAACCTGCTGACCCGGAACACCTTCTAGGCTCCCCTCTGCTATCTTCCGTGGGGCGCGGGCCCCTCCACTTGGCTCGTGCGTCTGTCGGTGCGGCATCCGTCAGACCCTTGCCCTGGGGAGGTGCCCATGGGCGTCGTGCTGGTCATACTGGCCGCCTTTCTCTGGGGCGTGTCCGGCGGCATTGCCGCCATGCTTATCGAGCGGGGCTGGGACCCGCTGGTCGTGTCCTTCTATCGCGGCGCGATCGGTTTCGCCTGTTTCGCCGCCTGGTGGCTGGTTCGTTCGGGCACGCTCCCGCTGCCGGATCGCAAGACACTCGGCTGGGCCGCGTTGGCTGGTGTCGGGGTTGCCGGCAACTTCGTCTTCTACTTCCTCAGCATCTCGCACGCCAACGTCGCGGTCGCCGTGACGCTGATGTACATGGAGCCGATCTATGTCTATCTGGTGTTGCTGGCGATCGGTGCGGCACGACTGACACCGGCCTTGGTGTTCGCGATCGCCGCAGTGGTGTTCGGGGTGGCGCTCCTGACCCAGCTGATCGGCGGGAGCCCGATCGATGAGCTGTCCCTGTTCGGCGTGGTGGCCGGTCTGCTCTCCGGCATCGCCTACGCGCTCTTCTTGTTCGGTTTCCAGAACGCGACCCGGCACGCTTCCCCCGTGGTGGTGCTGGGTGTCGCTTTCGCGGTCTTTCTCCTGATCCTGGCGCCGCTCGTCGACCACGGTCAGGTCGTTGCCGCGCCGCTGTCCGACGACGTGCCGCTGTTCCTGCTGCTGGGGCTGTTCGGCGCCGGTCTGTCGTTCTTCCTGTACGTGCTCGGGCTACGGACGGCCCCGCCAGTGTCCGTCTCGCTGGTCGCCGCGGTCGAGCCGGTCACCGCCACTCTCTTCGCCCTGTTGGTGCTGGGGCAGGGACTCGCGCTCGGGCAATGGCTCGGCATGCTCCTGATTCTGGGGACCGTCGCCGCGCTGAGCATCAGGCAGCGCCCGGCATGAGCGGGTGGCCGCGGAGTCTGTTATCGAATCGTGATCCGGCTGACACGTGACGGTCACCGGGTTGCGGGATAAGGGAGTTCTCTTGTTCCCACCGCGCTTAGAGAGGTGCCCGGATGGATCGCGTCAGCCAGCCCCGTCACTATCGAACGGTTATCGTCTCGGACGTGCATCTCGGCACGCCAGATGCCCGCCCCGAACGACTGCTTTCCTTTCTGGACTCGATCCGGTGCGAGACTCTGATCCTCAACGGTGATCTGCTGGACGTCTGGCAAATGCAGCGCCGTCGCTGGTTCTGGTCGCCGGCCAAGAGCCAGCTGTTCCAGCAGCTGGGTCGGCTGGTCGAGTCGGGTACTCGGGTCGCGTACGTGCCGGGCAACCACGATGACTGCTTTCGCACCTTCGTTGGCCAGACATTCGCAGGGGTTTCGCTACACCGCGAGTTGTACCTCACGCTGGCCGATGGCCGCCGGGCCCTGGTGCTGCACGGTGACGAGTTCGATGCCGAGATAGCCCCATCGTTGCCGGCGCGTTGGCTTGGTGATCTCGGCTACGGCTGCCTGTTGAGGCTTGACCGTCTTGTTCGGCGCTTCGGTGGCGATCACCGGCACGGCGCCCTGGTGCGAGGCATTAAGACCCGGCTGTCCGGGGCGATGTCGCACGTCGCCCGCTTCGAGGTGGCGGCCCTGCGACACGCCCGCCGCGAGGGTGTGGATGTGATCGTCTGTGGCCACATTCATCACGCCAATCTTCGGGAATGCGACGGGATTACCTACGCCAATAGTGGCGACTGGGTCGAGGGCTGTTCCGCGCTGGTCGAGCATGCGGATGGCACTCTCGATGTGATCGGCTGGGACGGGCCGACTGCTCACAGGATGCCCCTGCTTGCCGAGCGCTCGCCCGAATCCGAGCCCGAGGTGCCGGTAGCCGTCGGCGGTGGCTAAGCCGCCCGGCGCCCCTTGAATCCGTCGATGGTGTGCCTACATTCCTAGGCAGTTACACGAATTCCGACGGCATACGAGGTGCTTTCAATGCGGATGGACAAACTGACCGCCAAGTTCCAGACGGCGCTGGCCGACGCGCAGTCGCTGGCCGTGGGCCAGGATCATCAGTTCATCGAGCCGGTCCATCTGATGGTGGCCCTGCTCGACCAGGAAGGCGGCACCGTGCGTCACCTGCTGACGCAGTCCGACATCAACGTCAACCTGCTGCGCTCGCAGCTGGGTGAAATGCTCGACCGGATGCCCGCCGTCTCCGGCGGCGAGGCCGGCGAGGTGCACATCTCCAACGATCTGTCGCGCCTGCTCAACGTCACCGACAAGCTCGCGCAGCAGCGCAGCGACCAGTACATCTCCAGCGAGCTGTTCGTGCTCGCGGTGATCGAGGACAAGGGCGAGCTGGGCGAGACCCTGCGTCGCGCCGGCGCCTCCAAGGGAGCGATCGAGAAGGCGATCGAGAAGCTTCGTGGCGGGCAGTCGGTCGACGACCCGAACGCCGAGGACGCTCGCCAGGCCCTGGAGAAGTACACCCAGGATCTCACCGAGCGCGCCGAGCAGGGCAAGCTCGACCCGGTGATCGGCCGTGACGAGGAGATCCGCCGCGCCGTGCAGGTGCTCCAGCGGCGCACCAAGAATAACCCGGTCCTGATCGGCGAGCCCGGCGTGGGCAAGACCGCCATTGTCGAAGGGCTGGCCCAGCGCATCGTCAACGGCGAGGTGCCGGAAGGACTGAAGGACAAGCGCGTGCTGGCGCTCGACATGGGCGCGCTGCTCGCCGGGGCCAAGTTCCGCGGCGATTTCGAGGAGCGCCTCAAGGGCGTGCTCAATGATATCGGCAAGGCCGAGGGGCGGGTGATCCTGTTCATCGACGAGATCCACACCATGGTCGGTGCCGGCAAGGCCGACGGGGCGATGGACGCGGGCAACATGCTCAAGCCGGCCCTGGCTCGCGGCGAGTTGCACTGCATCGGCGCGACCACTCTCGACGAGTATCGCCAGTACATCGAGAAGGACGCCGCGCTCGAGCGCCGCTTCCAGAAGGTGCTGGTCGACGAGCCGTCCACCGAGGACACCATTGCGATCCTGCGCGGCCTGAAGGAGCGCTACGAGGTGCACCACGGCATCGAGATCGGCGATCCGGCGATCGTGGCCGCCGCCCAGCTCTCGCAGCGCTACATCACCGACCGGCAGCTGCCGGACAAGGCGATCGACCTGATCGACGAGGCCGCAAGTCGCATCCGCATGGAGATCGATTCCAAGCCGGAATCGATGGATCGCCTCGAGCGGCGCCTCATCCAGCTCAAGATCGAGCGCGAGGCACTGAAGAAGGAATCCGACGAGGCCTCGAAGAAGCGCCTGGCCAACCTCGAGGAGGAGATCGAGGCACTCGAGCGCGAGTACTCGGACCTCGAGGAGATCTGGAAGGCGGAGAAGGCGGCCGTTGCCGGCACCACGCATATAAAGGAGGCGCTCGACCGGGCGCGCACCGAGTTGGAAACCGCGCGCCGGGCGGGGGATCTGACCCGCATGTCCGAGCTGCAGTACGGTCGCATCCCGGAACTCGAGCGCGAGCTGGCCGAGGCACAGACTCAGGAGGAGCAGACCGATACCGAGAAGCCCAAGCTGTTCCGTAGCACGGTGGGTGCCGAGGAGATCGCCGAGGTGGTCTCTCGCTGGACCGGCATTCCGGTTTCCAAGATGCTCGAGGGCGAGAAGGACAAACTGCTGCGCATGGAAGAGGCGCTGGGCAAGCGGGTCATCGGTCAATCCGAGGCCGTCGAGGCAGTCTCCGATGCCATCCGCCGCTCGCGGGCCGGCCTGTCCGACCCGAACCGTCCCAACGGCTCGTTCATGTTCCTCGGCCCCACCGGCGTGGGCAAGACCGAGCTGACCAAGGCGCTGGCGACCTTCCTCTTCGATACCGAGGAGGCGATGGTGCGCATCGACATGTCCGAGTTCATGGAGAAGCACTCCGTGGCCCGGCTGGTCGGGGCGCCCCCGGGATACGTCGGCTACGAGGAGGGTGGTTACCTGACCGAAGCGGTCCGCAGGAAGCCATACTCGGTGATTCTGCTCGACGAGGTCGAAAAGGCGCATCCGGATGTCTTCAACATCCTGCTGCAGGTGCTCGACGACGGCCGTCTGACTGACGGGCAAGGGAGGACGGTGGACTTCCGCAACACCGTGATCGTGATGACCTCCAACCTCGGTTCGCAGCGGATCCAGGAACTGGCCGGTCAGGATGCCGAGTACGAGCAGATCAAAACCGAGGTGCTCGAGATCGTCGGCCAGCACTTCCGGCCGGAGTTCATCAACCGCGTCGACGACGTGGTGGTCTTCCACCCGCTCGACCGCAGCGAGATCCGCCGGATCGTCGACATCCAGATCGAGTACCTGCGCAAGCGGCTGGCCGATCGCGAGATCGAGCTCTCGCTCAGTGACGCGGCGCTCGACACGCTCGGCGAGGCTGGTTTCGATCCGGTCTACGGCGCACGGCCGCTCAAGCGGGCGATCCAGCAACGACTGGAGAACCCGCTGGCCCAGGCGATCCTCAAGGGCGAGTACCTGCCCGGCGAGACGGTTGTGGTCGATGTGCGCGACGGCGAGCTCACGCTCGGCAAGAGCTGATCGGCGCCGGCTGTTGTTCAGCCGCTGACAGCCCGCAGGCCACCGGTGGCAACTCGCCGCCGGTGGCCTTTTCGGTTAAGGTTTGCCGGCCCCCAGAGACAAGGACTCCCGCGTGGCCCTCAAGATCATCGAAATCGTCGCTCCGGCCAGCGAGAAGGCGGCCATCGGCCGCATCGCCGACTCGCACGACGTGGTCGACTGGTGGCGGACCTCCTCGTTCGAGGATGAGCGCTTCTCCACGGAACTGGTTGTCCGCCCCGAGGGCCAGCAGGAGGTGCTGGACGACCTGCAGCGCATCCTCGATCGCTGCGAGAATGCACGCATCATGATTCGGGGCGTCCAGGCGACGCTTCCGGCAGCGCAGGACGAGGAAGGCGAGGAGGAGACGCGCAAACGGACGGCGGCCCGCTCGCGGGAGGAGCTCTACGCGGAGGTCGCCGGTGGCGGCAGCATCACCTCCACCTACCTGCTGCTCTGCGGGCTGTCGGCGGTGGTGGCCGCCATGGGAATGTTCGAGGACAGTGCCGCGGTGGTGATCGGTGCGATGGTGATCGCGCCACTACTGGGACCGAACCTGGCGCTCGCCCTGGGCACAACGCTGGGAGATACCGACCTCTCCCGTCGCGCGGTGGCGGCGAATCTCACCGGCCTGAGCCTGTCGGTGGGACTGGCGCTGCTGATGGGGCTGGTGCTGGATCCCGTGACCAACAGCCAGCTGCTCGATCGCACCAATGTCAGTTACCCGGCCATGATCCTGGCGCTGGCCTCGGGCGCGGCGGCCGTGCTGTCACTGACCTCCGGCGCGGCCGCGGGGCTGGTCGGGGTGATGGTTGCCGTCGCACTGATGCCGCCGGCCACGGCACTGGGGCTGTTCGTCGGCTGGGCGCAATGGGACAATGCGCTGGCCGCTGGATTGATGCTCGCGATCAACATCGCGGCCATCAATCTCTCGGCCAAGCTGGTGTTCGTGCTCAAGGGCATCTCGCCGCGGCACTGGCCGGAGAAGACCCGCGCCCGTCGGTCGGTGCGCTGGTCGTTCGCCTTCTGGGGCGTGTCGCTGCTGGTGCTGGCCGGACTGATCTGGCTGGCCAAGTACTAGCGCCGCCCGTACACCCGTCATCCATTTTTCGCATCACGAGGAAGATTGACCCGTGCAGGATTTCCGTCAGGCCTTCGTCCAGTTCGCCGTGGAGCATGAGGCGCTCCGCTTCGGCGAGTTCACGCTCAAGTCCGGGCGTGTCAGCCCCTACTTCTTCAATGCCGGCTCCTTTGCCGACGGCCAGGGATTGTCGGCGCTGGGAGGCTTCTATGCCGATGCCATCCTGGATGCGGGCATCGAGTTCGACGTGCTGTTCGGCCCGGCCTACAAGGGCATCCCGCTGGCGGCGGCCACCGCGATTGCGCTGGCCGAGCGCACCGGCGAGCCGATTCCCTGGTGCTTCAACCGCAAGGAGGCCAAGGATCATGGCGAGGGCGGCAATCTGGTGGGGGCGCCGCTTTCGGGGCGGGTGCTGATCATCGACGATGTGATCACCGCCGGAACGGCCATTCGCGAGTCGCTGGAGTTGATCCGGGCCAACGGCGCGACGGCCGTGGGCGTGGCGGTGATGATGGATCGTCAGGAACGGGGGCAGGGCGAGCTCTCGGCCATCGGTGAGCTCAAGCGCGATCACGATCTGGACGTGGTGGCGATCGCCAATCTCGACGGCCTGATCGAGTTCTGCGCCAAGGATGACAGCCTGGCCGGCTCGGCCGAGGCGATGGCCGCCTACCGCAAGGAATACGGCGTGGCCGACTGAGTCGTTCCGTTTCCTTCACGGCAATGAAAAAGGCCCCGCGGTAACGCGGGGCCTTTTGCGTGCATCGTGTTGTCGGGCGCCGGCAAGCCGGCGCGCGCGATCAGATGGACTTGATGCGGTTGACCAGAGTCGACTTGCGACGCGCAGCCGTGTTGCGCTTGAGAATGCGCTTGGTAACCATCCGGTCCAGGATCGGCTGGGCTTCACGATAAGCTTGCTGCGCCTTGTCCGCATCACCGTCCTTAACGGCCTTGATGACGGCCTTGTAGGCGGTGCGTACCTGCGAGCGCATCGCCATGTTGTGCTGGCGGGCTTTCTCCGCCTGGCGAACGCGCTTTTTGGCTTGAGCGGTATTGGCCACGGGTTAACTCCTCGAATTCGGCTATAAAACTGGTGAGCTTGATGGAAACATCAATTCAAGGCGCGGGATTATGCCATACCGGTGGGTGTAGTCAAGAACAATCCCGTCGCGCCTGAAGGCAGGCAGCCACCGCAAGCGGGCGCTGGGGTATCCTGCCGGGCATGGATCACGATCATACCGCCAATGCCCACCATGCCGCGAGACCGACCTGCTGGACGGTGGTCGTGCCGGGTCCCTTCTTTGGCGGCTTCACCTACCACCTGGAAGCCGGGCAGACACCCCCTTGTCCGGGGGCGCGTGTGCGAGTGCCGTTCGGCAAGTCCGAGCGAGTGGCTGTAGTCATCGAGGCCGCCGAGCCGGACGGTCAGGAGACCCGCCCGATCGCCGCCGTGCTTGATCCGGAGCCGCTTCTGGATGACCGGACTCTGGCCTGTCTGCGCTGGGCGGCAGCCTACTATCACCATCCGCTGGGCGAGGTGGTCTTCGCCGCGCTGCCCAAGGCGCTGCGCGGCGAGCGCGAGCTGCAGGTCGAGGCCCTGAGCCTCACCGAGTCAGGTCGACAGGCGCTGGAAGACGGCGCCGCACGTGGCGAACGCCAGCGTGAGGCCCTGGCCACCCTGAAGGATGCGGATGACGCCGTGCCGGCGACCGCTCTGGCCGCCGCGGCCGTGCGGCGGCGGCTGATCGAGCACGGCTGGGCGCAGATCGTATCCATGACGGCGCCGGCCGACTGGCCATCGTCGAGCGAAAACGACAAGACGACGGCCCCCGCGCTGAAGAACGAGCAGGCGGTGGCCGTGGAGGCGGTGGCTGCCGGCCTGGCACGTTTCGGTGCCTGGCTCCTGCAGGGGGTGACCGGGAGCGGCAAGACCGAGGTCTATCTCGCCCTGATCGAGCAGGTGCTGGAAAGCGGCCGGCAGGTGCTGGTGGTGGTGCCGGAAATCTCGCTGACCCCGCAGCTGATCCAACGCTTTGCCCGGCGGCTGGATGTTGTGCCCGCCGTGCTCCACTCGGGGCTGGCCGACGGGGAGCGCCTGGCGGCCTGGCGTGCGGTTGCCGCCGGCAAGGCGCAGCTTGTGATCGGCACCCGGTCGGCGGCGTTCGTGCCGCTGCCGAAGGCGGGCCTGATCGTGGTCGACGAGGAGCATGATGCCGCGCTCAAGCAGCAGGAAGGCTTCCTCTATCACGCGCGCGACGTGCTCGTCTGGCGGGCGCGGCAGCTGGATGTGCCGATCCTGCTCGGGTCGGCCACCCCGTCCCTGGAAACCCTGCGGCATGCCTGGGATGGTCGGTATCATCATCTGCACCTGACCGAGCGGGCGACGGGCGCTCCCATGCCGAACATCCACTGCCTCGACATCCGTGCGCAACCGATGGAAGGGGGGCTGTCGCCGGCGCTGATGCGCGCCATCGAACGTCACCTGCTCGCCGGCGGGCAGGTAATGCTCTATCTCAACCGTCGTGGCTATGCCTCGAGCCTTGTCTGTCATGCCTGCGGTTGGGTGGCCGGCTGCCCCCATTGCGATGCGTTTCTCACTTGGCACCGGCAGGCCGGCCGGCTGCGTTGCCATCACTGCGGTTTCGAGCAGGGCGTGCCGGCGGATTGCCCATCCTGCCAGGCTCCCCTGTCGGTGCGAGGCATGGGCACAGAGCAGCTCGAGGACGTGCTCGCCGCTCGATTCCCGGGATTCGGCATTGTCCGGCTCGACCGGGATGCGACTGCCGGGAAGGGGGTAATGGCCGAGAGCCTGGCGCGCGTCGCGCGCGGCGAGGCGCGCCTGGTGGTCGGGACGCAGATGCTGGTCAAGGGACACGACTTTCCGGGCGTGAGCCTCGTCGGGGTGGTCAATGCCGATCAGGCCCTGTTTGCCTCTGATTTCCGCGGCCCGGAGCGGTTCGCCCAGTCGCTGCTCCAGGTGGCCGGGCGAGCAGGGCGCGCCGAGCGGCCGGGCGAGGTGCTGGTCCAGACCCACGATCCCGAGCACCCCGTGCTGCGTCGATTGTTGAGCGAGGACTACGAGGCGGTGATGGCAGCCGAGTTGGCCGAGCGCGAGCAGGCCGAGCTGCCGCCGACGCGCTTCGCCGCGCTGGTGCGTGCGGATGCGCCGAATGGGGCGGCCGCCCGGGCGTTTCTCACCCGGGTCGCCGACGACCTGCGGGAGCGCCAAGGTGACGAGCTGGCCGTCTGGGGACCGGTGTCGGCCCCGCTGGCTCGTCGCGCCGGGCGATACCGTTTCCAGCTGTTGCTGCTTGCCCGGGTGCGCAGTGTGCTGCATCAGGCGCTCTGGCAGGTGGACGAGTCGGTCGGCAGTCGTCGCCCCGGTCAGGGGCTGCGCTGGTCGGTCGACGTCGACCCGATCGATCTCGCCTGACAGCGGCGGCCGGGTCGTGCATTACACTGTGGGCAGCCCGTCTGTATTGGGCCGCAAAACCTATTCACTACGGAGAGTAGAGACGTGAAGAAGATCGAAGCGATTATCAAGCCGTTTCGGCTGGACGATGTCCGTACCGCCCTGATGGACCTCGGCATCAACGGTCTGACCGCCACCGAGGTCAAGGGCTTCGGTCGCCAGAAGGGCCATACGGAGCTGTACCGCGGTGCCGAGTACGTGGTCGACTTCCTGCCGAAGGTGAAGTTGGAGGTGGTGATCAGCGACGATCAGGAGGATGCGGTCGTCGATGCCATCGTCAAGGCTGCCTACTCCGGCAAGATTGGCGACGGCAAGATATTCGTCTCACCGGTCGAGCGCGCCGTGCGCATTCGCACCAGTGAGGAAAACGAGGACGCCCTTTAAGGCCGATCAGGTGTCGAGCAGACGCTCGACCCGGTAGGGCGCGGGGTCCAGCGTGGTGGGCTTCCCGGTCATCATGCCGGCCAGCAGGTCGGCGGTGGCCGGGGCCATCGCCAGGCCATTGCGGAAGCCGCCCGTGTTCACCCACAGCCCCTCGATCGCCGGGTGCTCGCCCAGTACCGGCAGCTCGTCGACCGATCCCGGTCGCAGTCCGGCCCAGCGATGGGTGATGCGCGCCCCGGCCAGTGACGGCCAGAGTCGGCAGGCTGCGGCATGCAGCCGGGCCTGGGCGGTGTCGTCGACCGTCTTGTCGAATCCGGCATGCTCGACGGTCGAGCCGATCACCACCGAACCGTCGACGCGCGGGATCAGGTAGACCCCTTCGTCCATCAGGATGTGGTCGAGGCCGTTTTGAGCGCGCGGTTCGAGTCGGAGCATCTGTCCGCGCACCGGGAAGAGGCTGTCCTCGCGCATGCCCGGCACCAGCGTCTTGCTCCAGGCACCGGCGGCGACCACCACCCGCTCGGCGGCGAGGTCACTCGCCGGCGTTCTCACCCCCTCGACCCGCCCCGATCGGGCAAGCACTTCCTGTCCGGCTCGATGTGCGAACAGTTCGATGCCGCGAGCGCGCACGGTGTCGACCAGGGCTTCGAGCAGCCTCGGGTTGCGCACGTTGGCCACCTCGGGCAGCCACAGGGCGGGCTGATCGTCACCCGGCTGCCATTCGTGCTGGATGCCGGCCTGCGCGAGCGTGGTGGTGATGCCGTCCCGTGTCTCGCCCGGCCCCACGGGGTCGAGAATCCGCATCCCCGAGACGATCCGCTCCGGGTCGATGCGCGAGTCGAGCGAGTCGATTAGCGCGGGGTAGCGCCGCATGCCCTCGGCGGCCATGGCGAGCACCGGTGTAGGGTAGCGCCAGGCGTACAGCGGGCAGAGGATGCCGCCACCCGCCCAGGAGGCTTCGGTTCCGGGTGGGCCGCGATCGAGTAGCGCTACCGACGCGCCGCTCTCCCGCAGTGCGAGCGCACTAGTCAGGCCGGAGATGCCGGCGCCGATGACGATGATGTCGAAGCGGGTCGAGGTCACGGGGAGGTAAGGCCACCAGGCGGCAGATCCGGACGGACTCGGGATTACCCCGCGGCCGGCGACGAATCAGGAGCGGGCGGGGATTTCCATGCCGCACTCAGACGGCTGTCGGCCCGAGGAGGCGTCCGGGAAAACTGGAGCGGGTGAAGGGAATCGAACCCTCGTCTTAAGCTTGGGAAGCTTCTGCTCTACCATTGAGCTACACCCGCGAGAGACGGGGATTATCGTGGCCTGCCGGCACAAACGCAAGCCGGCCGCGACGGTTGCGAGGATCACTCCAGTGGCGGCAGTTCGTTGCTGTCCGAGCTGTCGCTCTTGATGCCGCTGGAGTCGGCGGCGGCGGCCTTGAGTTCGTCCTGGCCGCTGCCGAAGCTGATCAGCCATTCCATGTTGCTGCGGCTGTCCGCGTTCGCCAGCGCTTCCTCGCGCGTGATCAGGCCCTTCTTGTGCAGTTCCAGAATCGACATGTCGAAGGTCATCGCACCGCTCGAGGTGTTCTTCTGCATCGACTCCTTGATCGCATCGATCTCGCCGCGCTTGATCAGGTCGGAGACCAGTGGCGTGTTGATCAGGATCTCGACGGCCGGCAGCCGCTTGCCGCCACTGCCGATGATCAGCCGCTGGGAGATGATCGCCTTGAGGTTGAGCGACAGGTCCATCAGCAGCTGGTCGCGCGACTCGGACGGGAAGAAGCGGATGATGCGGTCGAGTGCCTGGTTGGCATTGGTGGCGTGCAGCGTGCTGATGCACAGGTGACCGGTGTCGGCGTAGGCGAGGGCATGCTCCATGGTCGCTCGGTCACGCACCTCGCCGATCATGATGACGTCCGGGGCCTCCCGTAGTGCCTCCTTGAGGGCTGCTGCGTAGGAACGGGTATCGACGCCGACCTCGCGCTGGTTGACCACCGAGTTGCGGTGGCGGAAGGCGTATTCCATCGGGTCCTCGACCGTCAGGATGTGCCCCGGCCGCGCCTCTGCCCGGTAGTCGATCATCGACGCGAGCGTGGTCGATTTGCCCGAACCGGTTGCCCCGACCACCAGGATCAGCCCGCGGCGCTCGGTGATCAGCTCTTCGACCACCAGCGGCAGGTTGAGGTCGGCCGCACGCGGAATTTCCGCCTGGATGTAACGGATCACCAGCGACCATTCGCCCCGCTGCTGAAAGACATTCATCCGGAAGCGGCCGATGCCAGGTCGTGACAGCGCGACGTTGAGTTCGAGGGTCTCGAGAAATTCGTCGATCTGGTGCTGGTTTAGCACCGAGCGGGCCAGTTCCTCGACCTGACCGCTGCGCAGTCGGTCCTTGCCGATGAAGCGCATTTCCCCCTGGATCTTGACCGCGGGGGTGGTGCCGCTGGAAAAGTACAGGTCCGAGCCTTCCTTCTCGGCGAGTAGTTTCAGGTACGGTTCGAGGCTCAGTTGGCTCATGTTGCAGCGTCCTGGTCAGGTGGTCGGCCGGCTTAGTCGGATTCGACCTTGAGTTCGTCTTCCGCGTCGTCATCGCGGCTCTTGGGCAGGCCGCGCTGGCTCTCGAGCTTGATGCGCAGACGCAGGTCGTTGACCGAGTCGGCCTTGCTGAGTGCCTCGTCGTAGTCGACCTGGTAGGCGTCGTACAGGTCGAACAGGGCCTGGTCGAAGGTCTGCATGCCCAGCTCGCGCGAGCGCTTCATGACCTCCTTGATCTCCGACACGTCGCCCTTGAAGATCAGATCGCCGATCAGCGGGGTGTTGATCAGCACCTCGACCGCGGGCACCCGGCCCTCGCCGTCGGTCTTGCGCAGCAGGCGCTGCGAGACCACTGCCTTGAGGTTGAGTGACAGGTCCATCAGCAGCTGCTGGCGGCGATCTTCCGGGAAGAAGTTGATGATTCGGTCGAGCGCCTGGTTGGTGTTGTTCGCGTGCAGGGTCGACAGGCAGAGGTGGCCGGTCTCGGCGAAGGCGATGGCGTGATCCATGGTCTCGCGGTCGCGGATCTCGCCGATCAGGATCACGTCCGGCGCCTGGCGCAGGGTGTTCTTCAGGGCCGCGCCGAAGGAATCGGTGTCCATGCCCACCTCGCGCTGGGTGACGAGGCAGCCCTTGTGCTTGTGGACGAACTCGATCGGGTCCTCGATCGTGACGATGTGGCCGCGCGAGTTCTCGTTGCGGTAGTCGAGCATCGCCGCGAGCGAGGTCGACTTGCCCGAACTGGTCGCGCCGACGAAGATCACCAGGCCGCGGGCCGTCATGGCGATGTCGCCGAGCACGTCCGGCAGCTTGAGTTCGCCGAAGTCCGGGATGTCCGAGCGGATCATCCGCAGCACCATGCCCTCGCTGCCGCGCTGCATGAAGGCATTGACGCGGAAGCGGGCGACGCCGGGGAGCGAAATAGCGAAGTTCGCCTCGTGGCTCTCCTCGAAGTGCGCGACCTGCTTGTCGGTCATGATCGAGCGCACCAGCATCTGGGTGTTCTCGACCGAGAGCTTCTGGTCGGTCAGGTGGACGACCTTGCCGTCGACCTTGGCCGACGGCGGGGCCCCGACCGTGACGAACAGGTCGGAGGCGTTGCGGTCGACGGCCCGCTTGAGGAGGGCCTGTACGTAGTTGGCTGCTTGCTGGCGATCCATCGAGGCGTCCCGGCTGATGCCGCCCGCCCGGCCATCCGGGCCGGAGGGCGTGGTGGGTTACATGAAGTCGTTCTTGTTGGCCGCCCGCGCGCGGGCAAGCTCCTTGGAGATCATGCCGCGGGAGACCAGGTTCTTCAGGTTCTGGTCGAGCGTCTGCATGCCCTGCGCGTGGCCCGTCTGGATGGCCGAGTACATCTGGGCGACCTTGTTCTCGCGGATCAGGTTGCGGATCGCCGGCGTGCCCAGCATGATCTCGTGCGCCGCAGCGCGCCCGCCGCTGATCTTCTTCAGCAGCGTCTGCGAGATGACCGCACGCAGGGATTCCGAGAGCATGGCCCGGACCATGTCCTTCTCGGCCGAGGGGAAGACGTCGATGATCCGGTCGATGGTCTTGGCCGCCGAGTTGGTGTGCAGCGTGCCGAACACCAGGTGACCGGTCTCGGCCGCGGTCAGGGCCAGGCGGATGGTCTCGAGGTCACGCAGTTCGCCGACCAGCACGACGTCGGGATCCTCACGCAGGGCGGAGCGCAGCGCGGCGTTGAAGCTGTGCGTGTCGCGGTGCACCTCGCGCTGGTTGATCAGGCACTTCTTCGATTCGTGAACGAATTCGATCGGATCCTCGACTGTCAGGATGTGGTCGTTGCGATGGTCGTTGATGTAGTCGATCATCGCCGCGAGCGTGGTCGACTTGCCCGAGCCGGTCGGGCCGGTGACCAGCACGATGCCGTTCGGGTAGTCGCAGAGATCCTGGAAGACCTTCGGCGCATCGAGCTGTTCGAGGGTGAGCACCTTGCTCGGGATGGTGCGGAACACCGCACTCGCGCCGCGATTCTGGTTGAAGGCGTTGACACGAAAGCGGGCATGGCCGCGCAGTTCGAAGGAGAAGTCGACCTCGAGGTTGTCCTCGTACTCCTTGCGTTGCCGGTCGTTCATGATGTCGTACACCATGCCGTGGACATCCTTGTGTTCCATGACCGGCACGTTGACCTTGCGGATGTCGCCGTCGATGCGCACGCGGGGCTGCTCGCCGGCCGACAGGTGCAGGTCCGATGCACCGTTTTTGACGGTGAACATCAGCAGGGAGTCGATATCTCGGGTTTCGGCCATGCGATCGTCCTTTCGGGGAGAAGGCCCCGTCTCAAGTCCATTGGTGGTGCCTGTCGAAGGCCGGGATGCCCGCAGTGGCGGGGCTGGGCCTTCGTTGACGACAAGGTAAAACGAACACGCACAAGGTGCAAGATGGAAAACAGAGAAAGCGCGTACCGGGGCATCCGCAAGCGGATCGACGCCGCGATGGCCGAGCGGGAGCAGCACGGCGGCGAATCGCGCCCCGTGCGACTGGTGGCGGTCAGCAAGCGCCAGCCGGTCGAGGCCATCCGGGCGCTGGCCGAGCTTGGTCAGCGGGATTTCGGCGAGAACTACCTTCAGGAGGCGCTCGACAAGCAGGAAGCGCTGGGTGACTTGCCGCTGACCTGGCATTTCATCGGGCCGATCCAGTCGAACAAGACCCGGTTGATTGCGGCGCACTTCGACTGGGTGCACAGCGTCGACCGGGTCAAGCTGGTGCGTCGGCTCGGCGAGCAGCGTGACCCGGCGCGCGGTCCGCTCAACGTGCTGATTCAGGTGAACATCGACGACGAGGCCAGCAAGTCGGGTGCCTCGCCGGATGAGGTGCCGGCGATCGCGGCGGCCTGCGGCGAGCACCCGACCCTGCGCCTGCGCGGGCTGATGTGCATCCCGCGCCCCGGCAACACGGAGGCTTTTAGCCAGCTGGCCGAACTCAATGCCGGCCTGCCGGAGCCGCTGCCGGACCTGTCGATGGGGATGAGCGGCGACTTCGAGGTGGCGATCGCCGAGGGAGCGACCATCGTGCGTGTCGGAACGGCCCTGTTCGGCCCGCGCGACTGACGGCACGGCGCCGCGCTCGGTTGCCATTCGTGTTATTTTCTAGGCCTTCGTTCACGTACAGCTGGCAGGTGAGAGAATGAATGCCTCGCGGATAGCCTTCATCGGAGGCGGCAACATGGCTGCCGCGCTGATCGGCGGCATGGTCAAGGACGCGCCCGAGGGTGCCCGACCGTCGATCGTGGTCGCCGATCCGGACGACGAGCGCCGGCGCTCGCTGGCCGACCAGCTCGGGGTCGAGGTCACCGCCGACAATCACGCTGCCGTCGATGGGGCCCAAATGGTCGTGCTGGCGGTCAAGCCGCAGGTGATGCGATCGGTGGCCGAAGACCTGGCACCGGACCTGGCGCCGGGGCAGTTGGTGGTGTCCATTGCGGCCGGCATCCCGGTGGCCGCGTTGCAGCGCTGGCTAGACGGCCATGCGGCCGTGGTGCGCGCCATGCCGAACACGCCGTCGATGGTCGGTTGCGGCGCGACCGGGCTGTTCGCCGCCGAGGCGGTCAGCCGGGAGCAGCAGAGCGACGCCGAGTCGCTGATGCGCGCGGTGGGCGTGGTTCAGTGGCTCGACGAGGAGTCGCAGATCGACGAGGTCACCGCACTGTCCGGCAGCGGGCCGGCCTACGCCTTTTACCTGATGGAATCCATGCAGGCGGCTGCCGAGGAGCTCGGCATGTCCCCGGACGTGGCCCGGCTGTTGACGCTGGAAACGGTCTACGGGGCGGCGAAGCTTGCCTTGGCTGCCGACGAACCGCCGGCCGAATTGCGCCGGCGGGTCAGTTCCCCGGGCGGGACCACCGAGCGGGCCATCGCCCAGCTCGAGGAGTCCGGCGTGCGCGAGGCCTTCGCGCGTGCGGTTCGAGCCTCGCGTGACCGCAGTCGCGAGCTGGCCGCCGCGATCGATGACGGCTCCGCCGAGTGAGTCGTCCCAATCCCAACCCACGTGTCGAGATGTACAGATGAGCGGTAGCTTCGGGGATCCGAGCGTCTTCCTGGTACGGATGCTGTTCGAGCTGGTGATTTTCATCGCCTTCGCTCGTTACTTCCTGCAACTGTTCCGGGCGAACTTCTACAACCCGGTCACCCAGGCGGTGGTCAAGATCACCGACCCGGTGCTCAACCCGATTCGTGCGGTGCTTAAGCCGGTTGGTCGTCACGACCTGGCGTCACTGGTGTTCGCGCTGGTGATGGTCGCGTTGATGGTCTGGGCGATCACCGCGATGCAGGGTGTCGGCATGAGCGGCACCGGCCTGTTCCTTGGCACGCTCTACTTCGCCTTCCTCACGGTGACCAACCTGTTCTTCTGGACGGTGCTGCTGCGCGCCGTGGCGTCCTGGCTGGGCAATGAGCGCTCTCCGGGCGTGGCCTTCCTCGACGATCTGACTGACCCGGTCGTCGCCCCCGTTCGCCGCGTGCTGCCTCCGATTGGCGGCATCGATCTCTCGCCGCTGGCCGTCTTGCTGATCATCCAGGTAGCGCAGATGGTCGTCGGCAACCTGCTGATGGGCTGAGCCAACGAGGAGTCCGATGAGCGAGTCCGCCCAAGCGAACAACCCGACACACCAGCCCGGCTCGGTAGGTCTGGTCGAGCCCCAGACCGCACGGATCGACACGCCCCTGCTGCTCGACTGCGGCCGGCGCATCGAGCACTACGAACTGGTCTACGAGACTTACGGCGAGCTCAACGAGCGCGCCGACAATGCGGTGCTGATCTGCCATGCGCTCTCCGGTGATCATCACGCGGCCGGCCGGCACCGCCCCGAGGACCGCAAGCCAGGCTGGTGGGATACGGCCATCGGGCCCGGCAAGCCGATCGATACCGACCGCTTCTTCGTCGTCTGCGTCAACAACCTCGGTGGCTGCAAGGGCTCGACGGGACCGCTATCCGAGAATCCCGAGACCGGTCGCCCCTATGGCCCTGACTTCCCGGTCCTTACCGTGCGCGACTGGGTCAACAGCCAGCACGCGCTGATGCGTCAGCTGGGCATCTCGCGCTGGGCGGCGGTCACCGGCGGCAGTCTCGGCGGCATGCAGGTGATGCAATGGGCGATCAGCTACCCCGAGGCGGTGGCGCATGCGGTGGTGATCGCCGCCGCGCCGAAGCTCTCGGCGCAGAACATCGCCTTCAACGAGGTGGCGCGTCAGGCGATCATCACCGACCCGGATTTCCACGACGGCCGCTATGCCGAGCAGGGCGTCATTCCGCGGCGCGGGCTGATGCTTGCGCGCATGCTGGGCCACATCACCTACCTGTCGGATGACGCCATGCGTGCCAAGTTCGGTCGTGAGCTGCGTTCGGGCAAGGTGCAGTACGGCTTCGACGTCGAGTTTCAGGTGGAGTCCTACCTGCGTTACCAGGGCACCAGTTTCGTCGACCGTTTCGATGCCAACACCTACCTGCTGATGACCAAGGCGCTGGATTACTTCGATCCGGCCGCCGAGGCCGACGACGATCTCGCCACGGCACTGGCGCCGGCCACGGCCCGTTTCCTGGTGGTCTCCTTCACCTCTGACTGGCGCTTCTCCCCGGCCCGCTCGCGTGAGATCGTCCGTGCGTTGCTGGCGACCGGCAAGTCGGTGTCCTACGCCGAGGTCGAGGCCCACCAGGGGCACGACGCGTTCCTGATGCCGATTCCCTACTACCACAAGGTACTGCGCGGCTACTTCGACAACATCGCCCGTGATCTGACCGAGGAGACTGGCGCCAAGGAGGCTGACGCATGAACCGCCCTGACTGGGAAATCGTCACCGGCTGGATCCGTGAGAACGCGCGGGTGCTTGACCTGGGCTGCGGCGACGGTGCGTTGCTGCGTCATCTGATCGCCAAGCGCGGCGTGCGCGGCGTGGGGATGGAAGTGGATGACGAGCGGGTTGCGCGCGGGGTGGCCGCCGATCTGAATATCGTCCAGGCCGATCTCGACGACGGCATTCGGACGTGGTTCGGCGCGAACTCGTTCGACTATGTGGTGGTCAGCCAGACCATTCAGGCGATTCGCCACCCGGAGCGACTCCTCGGCGAGATGCTCGACGTTGCCTCCGAGGGCATCGTTACCTTCCCCAACATGGGCTACTGGCGCAATCGTTGGCAGCTGGGCGTGCAGGGCATGATGCCGACCACCAAGGCCCTGCCGAACCCCTGGTACAACACGCCTAACATTCATCTCTGCACCCTGCGCGACTTCGAGTCGCTCTGCGAGGGGCTGGGTATCGAGATTCTCGATCGGGCGGTGGTCGACCAGAACCGTCAAAGTTCGCCGCTGCTGCGCGCGATGCCCAACTGGTTCGGCGAGCACGCCATCTACCGCATCCGCAAACGCGTACCCTGATTCCGCTCGCCGCGCCTCGCTTCCGGTGGGGTGGGGCTATTCCTTCACGGCCCGGTGGACGGTGTAGGTCTTGCCCTGCTTGACCTTGTCGTAGTTGCCGAAACGCTCCTTCATCGTCCGCTTGAAGTACTCGCGCAGGCCGTTGATCGACACGAACCAGACCTCGCCGCCCGGCTTCAGTCCCTGCCAGGTGTCGAACAGCATGATCTGCCACATTTCCTTGCCAACCTTGGCCGGCACGTTCGAGTAGAGCCGGTCGAAGCCCTCGCCGTCGACTGCCGACAGTCCGTTGGACAGCCGTGCCTCGGCATTCTCCAGCCGGTTGCGTCCGAGGTTCCCCTGCGCGTAGTCGACCGCGACGAAATCCTTGTCCAGCAGGACCACGCGGCTGTCGGGGCAGGCCTTCGCCATGGACGCGCCGATCGGGCCGTAGCCGCATCCCAGGTCGACGATGGTGCTGCCGGCCGGCGGGACGGGGGTGTGCTCGAGCAGTAATCGCGTGCCGGCATCGATTTCGCGGGGGGAGAACAGCCCCCAAGTCGAATGCAGCGTCAGGGGCTGGCCCAGCAGTTCGCACTGGATCACCTGGTCGTGCCGCAACGCGGCGATGGCTTGCGGATCGATGGGATGCTTCATGGGGGAATGACGCTATTGGCTGGTGGTTCGGAAAGACGCGGCGGGCGAGAGAGTCAGTGGGTCGCGCGGCAGTTGCGGCAGAGGCCACGCAGCTCGATCACGGCCGACCGTGGCACGAAACCCGTCTCGCTGGCGAGTTTTTTCAGGGCTGCCTGGACCTCCGAGTTGTCGTCCTCGCGGATGTCGCCGCAACGGTCGCAGATCATCAGGATCGCCTGGTGCGCTTCCTGCGGATGCTCGCAGCCGACGAAGGCGTTGAGACTCTCGATGCGGTGGATCAGGCCATGTTCAAGCAGGAAGTCCAGCGCGCGGTAGACCGTTGGTGGCTTGATTTGCTCGCCGTCTCGGGACAGCCGCTCGATCAGGTCATAGGCCTTGGTGGCCTCGTGACTGGACCAGACCTCGCGCAGCACGTCACGCCGAATCGGCGTTAGGCGGGCGCCGGAGCGCGCGCAGATTGCCTCGGCGCGGGCGAGGGCATCGTCGATGCACTGGTGGTGGTCGGCACAGGCCATGGCTTGTCTGCAATCCGGCTGGAGTCAGGCATGATAGCGCAGTTGGCCGAGGTCGAGGGCAGAAGAAAACTTGACTCGGAATCAACAATGTCGATCACCGTGACGTTGAAATTTCTAGACACGGCGATCATTATTTAGAGATAACTAATACACGCGACCCGCCAGTCCAGCCGGTACGGACGCTAAACGGATTCCCGCCCAGAAAATTACAAGAAGCGGGGTCGAGCGGGGGCGCATTCGAGGAGAACACGATGGAATTCGAGAAGCAGTTCCTGGCAACCCGTCGTCGCTTTCTGCGCAACCTGGGGGCAACAGCCGGGCTGGCCGCAGCCCCTCTTGCGTGGTCGTCCCGCGTCTTCGCCGAGGAATCGATGGTGGTCGAGGGGCCGCCGATGCCCGACCTCCCGGCCACCTGGATTGCCGATAACGTCTACGTGATCGTTTCGCCCTGGGGTTTCCCGTCCGAGGCGAACCAGGGAATGATGAGCAACATCACCTTCGTGATCACCGAAAAAGGGGTGGTGATCCTCGACAGTGGGGCCTCGCTGCAGATCGGCCAGATGGCGTTGCGCCAGATTCGCAAGATCACCGACAAGCCGGTGGTGGCGGTATTCAACACGCACTACCACGGCGATCACTGGCTCGGAAACCACGCCTTTGTTCGCGAGAACCCGGACGTGCCGATCTACGCGCACGAGAAGACCGCCTCGGCCATCCGGACCAATCAGGGTGATTTCTGGAAGAGTCTGATGGAGCGTTCCACCGGCAACGCGATTGCCGGCACCGTGGTCACCCCGCCGAATCACGAGGTCGGTCACGGCGACGAGTTCGATTTCGGCGACCTCACCATCCGCGTGCACTTCTACGGCACGGCGCATACCCCCTCGGATATTTGCCTGGAACTGGTCGAGAAGAAGATCGTTCACGTGGGCGATGTGGCCATGAACAACCGCATCGCGTTCATGGACGACGGCAGTTTCCTCGGGACGTTCAAGGTCTACGACGCGCTTGAGGCTGCCGTACCCGACGGCTACTGGATTCCGGCCCATGGTTTTCCGTCCGAGGATCTGATCGAGAACAACCGCATCCTCTTCCTCGGCATCTACGAGGGCGCCGAGAAGGCGGTCAAGGAGATGGCCAGCCCCTCCGAGGTCAAGAAGTACGTGCTCGCCGACGAGCGCGTCCAGCACTACGCGCCGGTGACCAACGGGTTCGAGGAAAACATCGGCAAGTACGCCTCGCTCGCTTACCTCGAGGCCGAAGCGGCCGCGTTCTAGCGAACCTATTGAGAACAGGGCCCGGCGCTGCGTCGGGCCGCTAAGGGATTTTTCGTACGTTTTTTCCAGGAGGTTTATCAGGGAATGTCTTGCCAAGTTCGGCCATTGTGGCCCCCTTTCGTTGCCGGGATCGTGCTCGGCCTGGTTTTGCTGCTCACCTTCGTCCTGGTGGGTAACGGCATGGGCTCGTCGGGCGCCTTCGCCCGCGTGGCCACTGAGGTTGGTCTTCAGGTTGCCCCCGAGGCGACGCGCGCGAACGGCTATCTCGGCGGTATGGCACAGGGCAACCCGCTGGCGGCCTGGATCGTGCTCGCCGCCGTGGGCACCCTGGTTGGCGCCATCCTGGCGTCGATTTCCTCCGGCCGGTTCCGGGTGAAGGTTGACCGTGGCTCGGGCCGAATCGGTGTCGGGACTCGTCTGGCGCTGGCTCTCGGCGGCGGTCTGCTCGCCGGCTTCGGGTCCCGGCTGGCGGCGGGCTGCACCAGTGGTGTCGGCCTGTCGAACACCGCCATGCTCGGCGTTGCCGGCTTCGTCTTCCTGATCGCGTTCTTCGTGGTGGGTCTTCTGGTCAGTCTGTTCATGCGGAGGGTCTGGTAATGGATTACGGAACCGCGGGTACCGCACTGGCGACCGGCCTGCTGTTCGGCTTCGTGCTCGAACAAGCAGGCTTCGGTTCTCCCTGCAAGCTCACCGCCCAGTTTCGTCTCACGGACTGGTCGGTGTTCAAGGTCATGTTTACGGCGATCATCGTCGCGGCTGCCGGCATCCTGCTGCTGCAGGTCAACAACACGTTCGGCTCGCAGGGCTTCTACGTCGCGGAGATGTACCTCTGGGGCACCGTGCTCGGCGGCGTGCTGATCGGCGCGGGTTTTGCCATCGGTGGCTACTGCCCGGGCACCTCGGTCGTCGGGCTGGGAAGTGGCCGGATCGATGGCCTGATCTTCATGCTCGGCATGGTGATCGGCATCTGGGCGTTTGCCGGGATGTATGACACCAGCTTCATCCAGAGCGTGGTGACTGGCGCCAAGGCATCGGCACGCACCGTGCCGGAACTGCTGGGCGTCTCGCCCTGGGTGATCATTGCCGCGATGGTTGGGATGGCGATCGCGGGCTATGCGGCCGGCCGCGCCCTCGAGCGGCGCAGTCATGGTGTCTACTCGGCCGAGGACATCACCGAGGGACGTGATCCCAGTGACTCCGACGAGCTCGGGCGCGATCTGGGCCGGGAAGCCAGCGCCTCGCGACAGCAGGACGCGACCTAAGAAGCCGTTAATCATCTGAATTCGCGGGCGGCCATTCGCCCGCCATATATCCCGTAGGAGCTGATACCCATGGAATCCAAGAAAATTGCTCAAAAGGTGCGCGCCCGCCGTGCGCTGAGATCGTCGCTTCCCGCCATGGCGCTGACCGTCAGTGCGTCACTGGCGGCAGCGACCATGATGCCGGCGACCGCGGCAGCGCAGACGCGTGGCGGGAACCCTTGTGCCCCGTCGGCGCGCGGTGGCAATCCCTGCGCCCCGTCGGCACGTGGCGGTAATCCCTGTGCCCCGTCTGCGCGTGGTGGCAATCCCTGTGCCCCGTCGGCACGTGGTGGCAACCCCTGCGCTCCGTCGGCACGTGGCGGTAACCCCTGCGCCCCGTCTGCGCGTGGCGGCAACCCTTGCGCTCCGTCGGGTCGCGGGGGCAACCCGTGCGCGCCGGGCGGTCAGTAAGCCGGGGCCGCTTGGAGCGGTAACCGCCGGTTGCGAAGCGCAGCGTGGTGAAGTCGC
This sequence comes from Guyparkeria hydrothermalis, assembly GCF_023555385.1. Taxonomy (NCBI): domain Bacteria; kingdom Pseudomonadati; phylum Pseudomonadota; class Gammaproteobacteria; order Chromatiales; family Thioalkalibacteraceae; genus Guyparkeria; species Guyparkeria hydrothermalis. The sequence goes on along the minus strand of NZ_JAJSED010000001.1, from coordinate 1,437,185 downwards.
CCGAAAGCGAGATGGAACCCAATTGGCTCGAGGCCGGTCTGGCGGCGCTGGACGAATGGCACTCGATCCAGTCCGCGCTGGCGGCCGATCAGCAGACGATCCTGACCGAGCTGTTCCGTGACCACATCGACTCCGGCTTCGACTACTGGGCGCATTTCCCGGAAGACGATGCCCGGGACCCGGTTACCGGTGCGCGGTTCTACTACCACGCCCACGATCCGTCGGAGTGGTCTCTACAGGAGCACGGCCATTTTCATCTCTTCGTCGGCGAGCCGGACGGCCCGGGGTTTTCCCATGTGGTCGGAGTCTCGATGGATGCCAAGGGGCAGCCGCGGCGGCTTTTCACCACCAACGGCTGGGTGACGGGAGAGGTCATGCGTCCCGCTGAGGAGTTGCTGTCCCGGCTGCCAGAGGGGTTCGAGATCAATCGGTCACGCCCCTCGTGGCTGGTCGGACGCTGGCTTACCGCGCTGGTGGCGTTGCTGATGCCCGAGGTGCAGCAGCTGCTGGTCGCGCGGGACGAGGCCGTCACCGGGGCAGGTGGGCACCGGCCCGATCCGGCCACCGTCGAGGACCGTGAGCGACATGTATTGAGCGAGTGCCCGCTGGACATGCAGGCCGTGTTGGCCCGCTGGTCTCAACGGGTGGACTCCCTGCAGGCCGAAGCCGAACTGCTTTCCCCGCCTGGATAGGGCGGATTTTCCGGCGCCGGATGCGCGCCGTTTTTGATGCACGAAGAAGGAGTTGAGTCATATGAATTTCAAGCGGTTTCTTGTTGTCCCCGCCGGGGCGGCCGCGCTGGCCGTCGCGCAAGGGGCCTGGGCACTGGACGCGCCCGGGCCGGTCGTCGATGCCCAGTGGCTGAACGACAATCTCGAAGAGGTCACCGTTCTGCAGATCACGGGGTCGGAGAAGGCGTTCGCGATGGCGCCGAAGTACGAAACCGTGGATGGCAAGAAGGTGGTTTCCGTGGTTGCCGGCCATGTCCCGGGCGCTCAATTCGTCGATTGGGGCAGCGTGCGCGTCAAGCGCATGGAGAACGGTAAGGAAGTCGGCAAGCTGATTCCGGAAAAGGCGGATTTCGAGACGTTCGTTCGGGCGCTGGGCGTCGATTCGGATGACACCGTCGTGATCGTGCCGCTGGGCCTGTCGGGCTCCGACTTCACCAAGGCCACTCGCCTGTACTGGCAGATGAAGTACTACGGCCACGACGACATGGCCATCCTCGACGGTGGCCTGGCCAGCTGGCTCGCCGCCGGCTTCGACGCCGAGACCGGCAAGCCGGGCAAGGTCGATGCGGGTGACTGGAAGGCCAGTGACCAGCGCGACGAGATTCTGGCGACCTACGCCGAGGTGCGTGAGGCCGTGGACAGCGACGGTGACGTGCAGCTGCTCGATGCGCGTCCGGTCAACCAGTACCTGGGCGTGTTCAGCAAGTCGAAGACCGTGCCGGGTCACCTGAAGGGCGCGTTCAACGTGCCGACCGAGGCCCTGGTTCGCGCTGACGGCGCTGCCGCCAACTTCCTGCCGGAAGCCAGCTATCGCTCGATCATGCAGTTCAAGGGTATCGACCCGGATGGCGAGATCATCACCTACTGCAACTCGGGCAACCTTGCGTCCGGTCTGTGGTTCGTTGCCAGCGAGATCGTCGGCAACGACGACGTCCAGCTGTATGACGGCTCGATGAAGGAGTACGGCATGTACGTGGACGAGGGTGCAAGCTCGGTTAATCCGGCCCAGATCTACTGATCTGCCCCCTTCACGGAACCATGAAGCAGGAACCCCGCCGATCGGCGGGGTTTTTTTGTGCCGACCTCGGCAGGGTAACGGCCCGGCACGCAGCGATTCGACCGTATACACTCCGAGCAGGGCTAACGTGATATCGCAAGGAGGTCCTATTCATGAAGACTTGGGTAGTCGTTGCCGACGCGGCGCGCGCGCGTTTTCTTGCCGTTCGAGACAATAGCGGGGCCTACCGGGGCAGCGAGGCGTTTCCGTCCAGCCAGCCGGCTCCTAAGGGTGAGCTTGAGGAAATCACGTCGTTGTCCAACCCGGCCGCGCGGCTGGCGGATGCGGACCTGGAAACCGATCGTCCCGGCGCCACGGCGGACCGCAAGGGTGATGCCATGCATGCCTACGAGCCGCCCAACAGCGTGCGAGATGTTGAGGCCAAGCGATTCGCGCGCGAGGTGGTGGGTGAGCTTGATCAGGCCCGCCAAGCCGGAAAGGTGGACCGGTTCTACCTGCTGGCGGCGCCCGATTTTCTCGGGTTGTTGCGTGAGTCCATGGGAAAATCGCTACAGGAGGCGCTGGTGGCCGACCAGGCGAAGGATCTCTCCGGGCGATCGGCCGAGGACATTCGAGCGGCACTACCGGAGCGGTTGTAACCGGATCGTTGTCGGTTTTCGTTCGGAGCACCGTCAAACAAAGGAGGTCAGCGCATGTTTCTCAAGCGCAAGGACAACGACAACATGATCGAGATCATCGACGTGGAGACCCTGGCCGACCCGGCGCTGCCAAGCGTCATGGGACGGCAGCATGCCGGTGAGGAGATGCAGGACGAGGAAAGCTTCGAGAAGGCCGAGCTCGAGTTCCCTTCCGGCGAATCACTGCCGCGTTGCTGGCTGGATCTGCACTGGCGCGAAGGGTGACTTGACCCGTCCCTGTTTCCCGGTTGCAAAAAGGCCGCCGATCATTCGATTGGCGGCCTTCGTTTTTTGTCGCTGTGTCCGTATCAGGGCAACGCCCACAGGGTCGCGGATAGCAGGAAGCTGGCGATCGCGCTGCCGATGACCGGCAGCATCATCAGGCCAGACAGAGGCTGGCGCCGCGCCAGTTGCCAAGCTGTCCAGATCAGGATGGCGAGCCAGGCAAGTGCAACGAGCAGTGCGACTATCGACCACTCGGCCTGCAGCAACAGCACCACGCCCAGCGGCAGGGCGAGACCAGCCCACAACCCGGTCCGTTCGCTTCGGCTATGGGGCGTGGTGATCGAAGCGGCGTAGGCAAAGGCGGCAAAGGCCAGCAGGAAGGCAAATCCCATTGCACCGGTCAACGGCGAGGCAGGCAGGGTGCGGGCGCTCGCGGCCCCCGGTGGATGGAGGTCGGCCCCGAGCCACAGCAGCAGCGCCGCGACCAGCAGGCTGGCGGGCATCCACAGCACCAGGGCCGAACGGTTGACGGTAGGTTCGGTCATGCGACAGGCCTCCTCGCATCTCGGTATCTACGCTGAACAATAGCAGGCGGCGGTCGGTCTCGATCGGGCGCCTGCCGGTGTGGCGTGGCGACAACATACGGTTTGTCGGTTGCTCGTCTATACTCGGCTTCGAGAGTGGCAAGGGGTGCCACGGCGGCCGGGGAAGGCCGTAAGGAGGCTCGACATGCATGTCCTGATCACTGGCGGTGCCGGTTTCATTGGCTCCCATCTGGTTGATCTTCACCTCGATCGGGGCGACAAGGTGCATGTGGTCGACGATCTCAGCACCGGCTCGCGGGACAACCTCGCCGCTCATCTCGACCGTCCCGATTTCCGATTCTCCGAGGCTGATATCGTCACCTGGTCCGGGCTGCAAGAGGCGGTCGGATGGGCCGATCGCGTCTATCACCTCGCCGCGGTGGTGGGGGTGTTCCGCGTCCTCGAACGTCCCATCAGCGTCATGGCCACCAATATTGCCGGTTGTGAGCGCCTGCTGCGCGCCGTCAATGACTGTGGCTGGCGACCTCAGGTCTTGCTCGCGTCCAGTTCCGAGGTCTACGGACCTCGCACCGACGACTACCTGCGAGAGGACATGGATCTGATCATCCAGCCGGAAGCCCCGCCGCGTTGGAATTACGCCATCAGCAAGCTGGCCGACGAGGCCTTCGCTCTCTCCTATGCGCGCACCAAGGAAATCCCGGTGACGGTCGTGCGGCTGTTCAATACGGTCGGCCCTCGTCAGACCGGGCGCTACGGCATGGTGGTGCCGCGCTTCGTGCGTCAGGCGGTGGATGGCGAGCCCTTGACGGTGTTCGGTGACGGCACCCAGAGCCGCGCGTTCACCGATGTGCGCGACACGGTGGTGATGCTCGATCAGCTGGCCGAGCAGTCGACCACCGACGGGGTGATCGTCAACGTGGGCAGCGGCCACGAGCTTTCCATGAACGACTTGGCCCTGCGGGTGATCGAGCGCACCGGTTCCAAGTCGCAGGTCGAGCGCATTCCCTACGAGGTCGCGTACGGCCAGGAGTACGTGGACATACCGCATCGTTGCCCGGACCTGACGCGGTTGCACCAGCTGATTGAGCATCGTCCACGATGGACACTGGACACTACCCTGGACGATCTGATCGCCCGGGCCCGGCATAGCGAAGGAGCCTCCTGAGGAGGGCGCATGGCAACCACCCCCTATTTCGTTCTGAGTCCGAGCGCCGTGCTCAGCATCATCGGCTTGATGCACGGCCCGGACAAGACCGACCCCAACCCGGCCGAGGACTGGCACGATGCCGTCGTCGATGTCGTCATCCCGGCGCTCAACGAGCAGGCGAATGTGGTGCTGGCACTGGAGTCGGTACGGCGACAGTCGAAGCAACCTCGCAACATCATTCTCGTCGACGACGGCAGCAGCGACCGGACCATCGAGTACGCTCGTGCCTTTGCCGAGCATCACGACATGCCCCTGACCGTGATCAAGCGGGAGCATCCGATCGGCAAGACGCCGACGATCAAGCGCCAGTCGCGCGAGTACGATGCCGATGTCGAGTTCATACTCGACGCCGACACCTATCTCGATTCGGACGAGTACATTGCCCGCGCGGTCGAGGAGCTCTACCAGGGGGCAGGGATTGCCAGCGCCTGTGGCGTGATCATGCCCACCCGCGAGAAGGACCGGCGCCGGCGCATCAACGAGTCGGCGATCAGTGCCTTTCTGGAAGCACACGGCGAGGTGGATCTTCACCAGCCACAGGGCAACTGGTGGCACCGACTCAACCGCAACCTCACCGCCCTGTACCGTCAGCAGCTCTATACCTTCCTGCAGCGGTTCGTCTATGTCGGCCAGATGCGGTTCTTCGGCAGCATCACCAACCCGGTCGGCTGTGCCGTCGCGTACCGGCGCAAGTACATCAAGGACCTGTTCGACAAGTACGAACCGGTCATGGGGGACGACCTGACCAACTCGGAGGACATCTTCATCGGCTTCGCGCTGATGAACGAGGGCTATCGCAACATCCAGCTCCAGGACGTCACCGCGCACTCGATGGAGCCCGAGATGCGAAACCTTCCCAGGCAGATCTATATGTGGTCGTCTTCGTTCCTGCAGAGCTGCTACTACTTCGACGGCCTGATGGGCAGCCCCTTCAAGTTCCTGCGCCGCATGCGGCGCCGCTACCGGGAGAAGCACGACCCGGAAGTGCGCGAAGTGGCTGCGCGGCGCAAGATCCGGGAAGCCTATCGGCAGCCGTTCGGCGTAGCCCATACCGAGACGGAGGGACGTCCTGCGGGGTGGATTCCGTTCATGGCTGCCTTCGAAAAGGTCGCATTCCCGACGGCCCTGCTGATCATGCTCATCCTGCAGTTGTGGGAGCCACTGGTCGTCACCCTGATCGCGGAGATGCTGGTCTCGGTGGGCATCCTCACTGCCATGTCCGAGGGGCGGCGCTTCAAGGCCTTCGTGCAGGGCATCCTGATGACTCCGATCCGCTATGCGAGCCTGCTCTACGACCTGGTGACCATCAGCCGCTTTGCCACGGATCTTTGGATTACGGGGAACAGAAAATGGCGCAAATGACACGTTTTCCCCTTCGCGGCACCCCAGCCGGCCCCCTCGGTGCTCTCGCGCTGATGGCCGCCGTGGCCTTCGCTCCGCCTGTCTTCGCCCAGGCGGTTCCCGAAGCCGCCCTTGCCGCCGAAATGCAGCAGGACTGGTCGACCGCCGCGGCGGTCTACCGGGACGAGCTCGAGGCCGATCCTGATCGGACCGATCTGTGGAAGCGCCTCGCTGACGTGCTCGCGAGTGACGGTCAGCCGGTCGCCGCGGCGCAGGCCCTGGATCAGGCGGTCGAGACCGAGCCGAACGATGCCGAGTTGCGTTTGGCCGCCAGTGCCGCATGGGCCCAGGCCGATCGGCCGGAGCAGGCGCTCGAGCACTGTCGTGCTGCGGCCAAGCTCCGCCCGGACGATGTCTCGGTGCTGCGTACCTGTGCCCAGCAGGCTAATTGGGTGGGCGACAGCCTGCTCGTGGTCGCGATGCGCGAGCGCATTCACCACATCACCGGCGACCCGGGCGACCTCAAGGCCTATGCCCGGGCGCTCGGCCAGGCCGGCGAACTCGACGAATCGGTCGCGCTCTACGAGGACTATCTCGCGGCGCATCCCGACGATGCCGAGGCCTTGCTGGACTACGCCACCATCCAGACATGGCGAGGCGCCTATGCCGATGCGGCCAAGGCGTTGGGCCAGTACCGCGACCTGCGCGGCGAAGATGCCGAATGGGCCGCTCGCAGCGCGCGCCTGCTTGCCTGGGCGCACCGGCCGACTCAGGCACGGCCGCTCAACGATGAGCTGCTCGACGCGGACCTGGATAACTACGAACACCTGTACACCCGCATGCTGATCCTGCGCGGCGAGAAGCGGAACAGCGAGGCGATCGCCGCGCTCGAGCCCCTCAAGCGCCTGCGACCGGAGTCCAAGGACACCCTGGATGCGATCCGGAGCACCCATGCCCCGCTGCGCTCGAACGTCGGTATCGAGGCCGGCTGGCGGGACGACGCCGACGACATCAGTCTGCGGCGGTTCGCCGTGAAGGGTCGCTGGTCGCTCACCCCTGAGACCTATCTCTACGGTCAGCTTGAGCACCGCGACCTGCGCACCAAGTCTGACAGCCCCTACATCGGCGTCGAGGGCGATACCAGCATCGACATCGAGCAGGGTTGGGTCGGCGCTCGCCACCGTGTCAGTCCGCTGCTCGAGATCGGTGGTGAGGTCGGTGCGGCCAGCATCGACGGCGGGGGCGGTGATCACGGCCTGTATGGTCTTTATGCCGACCTGCGACCGCTCGACAACCTGTGGGTGGACCTGTCCGCGACCCGGCGTGTCTGGGATATCTCGCCCAAGTCCGCCTCGCTCGGGATACTGATGCGGGATCACCGTGCCCGCATTCACTGGCAGCCGACGCTGCGGCATTTCGTCAACGCCGAACTGGCCCATGGCCGGCTGAGCGACGGCAACCGGCGCAACGAGGTCTACGTCAATCCCTATCGGGCGATGCTCCGCTCCGAGCACCTGAACCTTGACCTCGGGGTGTCCGCCCACTGGCAGGACTATGACAAGGATCTCGCCAACGGCTACTACGACCCCGAGAATTACCGACGTTTCGCCTTCACCGCTGTCGGCTACTGGAAATTCTCCGATGACGATGGCCTGAGTGTCAGTGTCAGTCCCGGCTGGCACACGGACGAGTCGCTCTCGGACTACAAGTTCGGCACCGACGTTTCCGTCGAGCTGATCAACGGCATCTACCGCAACTGGTACAGCCGGTTGAGCGCGTCGTACAGCGACCGATCCCAGACCACCGGACGGTATGACGCCTACGCAATCAACTGGGAGCTGGTGCGCCGTTTCTGAAGGCGGCAGGCGAGCCGGCGGGTGAATGCAACATGCTGATCTGGTAGAGTCGCGGCCCGGTTTTCAGGGCCGCGTCGCGATTGTGCCTGCCTTTCGGTGAGTCCGGCCGAGTTCGCGCGACTCGCCGAACGCGCCTCTGAAACTGCTGATCGACGGGACGCCCCGAGCGCGCCGCGGCGCGGGCTCGGGGCGTGTTCGTCCGGGCGTTCCGGGGAGACGGCGCATGACGCCATCACCTTGCGCCCTGCCCATAAGCAACTCCCGACAGAGAGTCACGATGAACTGGTATCGAATCAAGCAGGAATGGTTTTCCAACATGCGCGGGGATGTGCTCTCCGGGCTGGTGGTGGCCCTGGCACTGATTCCGGAGGCGATCGCCTTCTCGATCATCGCCGGTGTCGATCCCAAGGTCGGCCTGTATGCGTCGTTCGCCATCGCGGTGGTCATCGCCTTCACCGGCGGTCGGCCGGGCATGATCTCCGCGGCGACCGCCTCGACGGCACTGCTGATGATCACGCTGGTCAAGGATCACGGCCTGGAGTACCTGCTGGCCGCCTCGATACTGGCCGGCGTATTGCAGATCGCCGCCGGTTACGTGCGCCTCGACCGGTTGATGCGATTCATCTCGAATTCGGTAATGACAGGGTTCGTCAACGCGCTGGCGATCCTGATCTTCATGGCGCAGTTGCCGGAACTCACCAATGTCACCTGGCACGTCTACGCGCTCACCGCGGCGGGTCTCGCGATCATCTACGGCCTGCCGAAGCTCACCAACGTGGTTCCGTCGCCGCTGGTGACCATCGTGGTGCTGACGCTGGTCGCCTGGTTCATGAACCTCGATGTGCGCACCGTCGGCGACATGGGCGAGATGCCGGACACCCTGCCGGTGTTCTTCCTGCCGGACATCCCGCTCAACCTCGAGACGCTGATGATCATCCTGCCGTATTCGGTGGCGATCGCCGTGGTCGGCCTGCTCGAGTCGCTGATGACCCAGAACGTCATCGACGGCCTGACCGACATGCGGACGAACAAGGCGCGCGAGTGCAAGGGTCAGGGCATTGCCAACATCGTCTCCGGGTCGATGGGCGGCATGGCCGGCTGCGCGATGATTGGTCAGTCGGTGATCAACATCAAATCCGGTGGCCGGACGCGGCTGTCCTCGCTGGTGGCGGGCGTGTTCCTGCTGATCCTGGTGGTGTTCCTTGCCCCGGTGCTGACGCTCATTCCGATGGCGGCGCTGGTGGCAGTGATGATCATGGTGTCGATCGGTACCTTCAGCTGGGGCTCGATCCGTGATCTGAAGAAGCTGCCGGTTAGCACCAACGTCGTGATGGTGATGACGGTGATCGTGACGATTGCCACCCATAACCTCGCCTATGGCGTGCTCACCGGCGTGTTGCTGGCGGCGATGTTCTTCGCCAACAAGGTCGGCCAGTACATGCACGTCTCGTCGACTCTCTCCGAGGATCCGAACGACCCGCGCCACCGCATCTATGCCGTGGTCGGTCAGGTATTCTTTGCCTCCAGCGAGAAGTTCCTCGACACGTTTGATTTCAAGGACGACGTCGATAAGGTAACCATCAATCTGACGCGCGCCCACTTCTGGGACATCACCGCCGTGCGGGCGCTGGACAAGGTCGTGGTCGACTTCCGTCGTGAGGGCATCGAGGTCGAGGTGGTCGGCATGAACCAGGCCACCGCGACGATCGTCGACAAGCACGGGGTCCACGATAAGGCGGACGCCGCCACGCTGATGGGCCAATGACATGGGAATCGAGAACATGACCGATAAAAAGGAACCGGTACTGGCCTGCGTCGACGGTTCGCGCTCCTCCGAGGCGGTCACCGACTACGCCGTCTGGGCTGCCGACGCGCTGTCCGCCCCACTGACCTTCCTGCATGCGATCAGCAACCCGCACGCCCCGAGCAAGACCGACCTGTCCGGCAACATGACCTTGGGCGGGCGCGAGAAACTCCTCGAGGAGATGGTCGAGCTGGAGGAAAAGCGCGGCCGCCTGGAGCGCGAGCGTGGGCGGGCGCTGCTCGCCGACGTCATGTCACGCGCCCGTGACCGCGGCTTTTCCTCCCCCGACGAACTGCTGCGCAACGGCGACATCACCCAGGTGATCCTCGATCTCGAGAAGAGCATGCAGATGCTGGTGCTCGGCAAGCAGGGCAAGGAAGGCGATGCCGTGGCCATGCATGTCGGCAGCCATCTGGCCGGCATCCTGTCGATGATCCACAAGCCGACGCTGGTCACGCCGCTCGAGTTCCAGCGCCCCGAGAGCTTCCTGATTGCCTACGACGGCAGCCCGACGGCCTACAAGCTGGTCGAGATGGCCGCGCGCACCCCGCTGCTGCAGGGCCTGCCCGTGCATATCCTGATGGTCGGCGAGGAGAAGCAGGGCAACTGGGACAAGCTCCAAGTGGCCAACACGCGCCTGCAGAAGGCGGGTTTCGACACGCAGGTGGCCATCCGTCAGGGCAAGGTCGACCGCGCGGTCTCTGGCTACATCGACGAGAAGGGCATCGATCTCCTGGCCATGGGCGCCTACGGCCACAGCCCGATCCGCTATCTGGTGCTGGGCAGCACCACCACCAAGATGATCATGAAGGCCAAGGTGCCGCTGCTGGTGGTCCGCTAGGCGGCGGGACGCCTGTGGCAGTGCGAAAGCAGAAGGCCGCGCCGTTGGGCGCGGCCTTTCTCGTTTGGGGTATCGCTGAGCTCAGTCGGTCTGGCCGAGCAGGGGGGCGAGGCGCTGCACGTCGTTGTCGAACCGCAGGACAGGAGGTGGGTGCGCTACCAATCGCGGCAGCCACTCGGCGAGCGAGCTGAGATTGTCCGGCGTGTCGGCATCGTCCGGGTCCTCCGGACGGCGGTTGAGGATGATCGCCGCCACGCGAATGCCGCGATGCTGGAGGGATTCGACCGCCGATAGTGTGCTCGACAGGGTGCCGAGCTGATCCGGGGTGACCAGCAGGGCCGGCAGGCCGGTGTGTTCGGCCAGACGGGTGTTGAGGGCATCCTCGGCCAGCGGTGAGAGCAGGCCGCCGGCGCTCTCGATGATCACGCGCTCGTCGTCGGCCAGATCACTGAGCGACTGGTCGAGAATCGGGACAAGGTCGCGTCCGAATTCCAGCGTCTCGCCTTCGCGCCGCGCCGCCTCGGGGGCGGCGACCGGCGTGAGGTAGCGGATCGGGCAGACGGTCGCCAGCGGTTCGCGCCCACCGCCGGCCTCGTGCAGGGCGGTGCCGTCGGCGGGCAGGCGCTCGCCGTCCCGGACCTCGCAGCCGGTCTCCACCGGCTTTCGCACCCGGGCGTCGAGGCTGTGCTCGCGCAGGAGCCGGGCCAGCGCGCAGGAGACCACGGTCTTGCCGACGCCGGTGTCGGTGGCCAGCACCACCCAGCCGCGCGGATCGCGAGTCGGTGTGCTCATGCGATGCCGGGCAGGTCCTCGCCGGTCAGCCGGCGGTAGGCGGTCAGGTAGCGCTCGCGGGTCTGGGCGACGATCTCGTCGGGGATGGCCGGCCCGGGGGCGGTCTTGTCCCAGTCGAGTGTCTCCAGCCAGTCGCGGATGAACTGCTTGTCGAACGACGGCGGGCTGATGCCCGGGCGGTATTCGTCGGCCGGCCAGAAGCGCGAGGAGTCCGGCGTCAGGGCCTCGTCGATCAGGTGCAGCGTGCCATTTTCGTCGAGGCCGAACTCGAACTTGGTGTCGGCGATGATGATGCCGCGCTCGGCCGCGTAGTCGGCGGCCATGCGGTACAGGCGCATGGCGGTGTCGCGCACCTGGGCAGCCATTTCCGGGCCGACCAGTTGTTCGGTCTCGGCGAAGTCGATGTTCTCGTCGTGATCACCGACATCGGCCTTGGTCGCCGGCGTGTAGATCGCCTCGGGCAGCTGGTCGGCCAGTTGCAGCCCGGCGGGCAGGGTGATGCCGCAGACCGCGCCGCTGGCCTGGTAATCCTTGTAGCCCGAGCCGATCAGGTAGCCGCGGACCACCGCCTCGATCGGCAGCGCCTTGAGGTTGCGTACGATCACGCTACGGCCCTCGAGCTGGGCGCGCTGGCCCGCGTCGGTCACGATGCTGCTGAGATCCTGGTTCTCGCAGAGGTGATTGGGAACCAGGTCGCGGCTTTTCTCGAACCAGAAGCGCGAGATCTCGGTCAGGACCCGGCCCTTGTCGGGGATCGGCGTCGGCAGGATCACGTCGAAGGCCGAGACCCGGTCGGTGGTGACGATCAGCATCCGCTCGTCGTCGATGCGGTAGAGATCGCGCACCTTGCCGCGATGGATCAGTTCCAGGTCGTCGATCTGCGTCTCGAAGACGGCGGGGGCCGAGTGTGTCATTGGGTGCTCAACTGCTAGCATGCTAAGGAATTTCCCGTCCGGCCATGCCGGCTCGAACGGGTGGGTATTGTACGAAAGCGCGAGGCGTGACGCGATGTATCCGGAAAATGACCCGAATCCGAGCCGCAAGGCCACGAGGCGGAGGGCATGGCAGGGGCTGCTGGCCGCCCTGCTGCTCCCTCTCGTCGGCCCGACTGCCCAGGCGGCGGACATTGCCGTTCCGGTGGGCGAGGGCGGTGATCGGCTCGAGGTGCAAGTCATCGCGCCCGCGGACGGCGCGGCGACGGACGGGCCGCTGGTGCTGTGGATGGTCAACCAGTACGGCGACATGCCCGGTCCGACCAGTATCGCCCACGCCCTGGTGCGGCAGGGGGCGACGGTCTGGATGGTGGACCTGCTCGACTCGCTGTTCCTGACCCGTTCCGACACGGTGGTGCGCGAGCGCGACGGGACGGCCGTCGCCGCGCTGATCGGCGAGGCGGTGAAGCGCTTCGGCGGTGAGCGCGATATCGCCATCGTCGGCAGCGACCGCATGGCCGTGCCGATCCTGCGCGGCATGCGGGCCTGGCAGCAGGGCGTGAGCGACACGTCGGCGCTGGCCGGTGCCGTGTTGCTGTTCCCGAATCTCTATCGCGGCACGCCCGTGGCCGGTGAGGAGCCGGAGTTCTTCGGCATCGTGGATGCCACCAACCTGCCGGTCATGGTCTTCCAGCCGGAGCGGGGCGTGTACATGAATCGCGTCGACCGGCTGTGGCAACGCCTCCTCGATGGTGGCAGTGACGCCTTCGTACGCGTGATTCCCGAGACCAAGGACTACTACTTCATCGAGATGGAGGCGGCGCGCACCGAATCGCTCGACACGGTCGCCGAAGTCTTGAAAAGCCCTGACGACGCCGCGGCGGTGCGGGCATTGCCGCGGCAGATACGCGAGTCGATTCCCCTGCTGGCCGGCGCCCGGCATCCGGCCCAAGCGGCCGAGCTGGACGGCGGGCGGGCCGAGCCGCTGGAAAAGCAGGTGGGCCTGACGCGCGTCGAGCCCGAGCCCGCCCCCGACTTCGAGCTGACCGACCTGCAGGGGCGCACCCAGCGCCTCGACCCGGACTTCGACGGGGTGCAGATCGTCAACTTCTGGGCCACCTGGTGCCCGGCCTGCGTCGAGGAAATCCCGTCGATGGAGCGCCTGGCGCAGCGCTACCCCGATCGGCTGCGCATCTATGCCATCGACTTCAAGGAGTCCCCGGAGCATGTCCGGGACTTCATGCAGGACTTCGATATCTCGTTCCCCGTTTCCACCGATGTCGATGGCGAGGTCGCGGAGCGCTACGGGGCCTTCGCGTTCCCGACCTCCTTCATGGTCGCCCCGGACGGGCGCATCCACTACTCGGTCAACGCCGGCATCATCTGGGATACGCCGGAAGTGGACGCGATCATGCGTGAACTGCTGGCGATCGAGCCGGACTGAGCGGGAGGTTAGCCGTCCTTCGGCTGGCAGTTCGGGCAGAACCAGGTCGAGCGCTGGCCGATCACGAGGCGTTCGACGGGTGTGCCGCAACGCCGGCAGGGTTCTCCGGTCCGCTCGTAGACATTGAGCGTCTGGCGGAAGTAACCCGGGTCACCCGAGGGCGAGAGGAAGTCGCGCAGGGTGGTGCCGCCCTGGGCGATGGCCGCCTCAAGTACCTGGCGGATGGCAGCGGCGAGCGCGGCGCATTCCTCGTGATCGAGGCTGCCGGCCGGGCGCTGCGGGTGGATGCCGGCGATGAACAGCGCCTCGGAGGCGTAGATGTTGCCCACGCCCACCACGATGGCCGCGTTCATGACGGCCTGCTTGATCGCCACCCGTCGCCCGGCGAGGCGTTCGGCGAGATAGTCGCCGTCGAAGGCCGGGTCGAGCGGCTCGGGGCCGAGCGCGGCCAGCCGCACGTGGGGTGTGTCGACCCGATCGGTGAGCACGGCGCCAAAGCGACGCGGATCGTGCAGGCGCAGTGCCTGCCCGCTGTCGAGCAGCCACTCGACGTGGTCGTGCTTGCGAAATGGGCTGGCCGGGTCGTCGAGACGCAGGCTGCCGGACATGCCCAGATGGATCAGCACCCGGTCGCCACGGTCCAGCAGGAGCAGCAGGTACTTGGCGCGCCGCGCGACCGACTTGATCAGGCGGCCGGCGAGAAACTCGGGCAGATCCTCGCGCACCGGCCAGCGCAGGCGCGGATCGCGCACGGTCACCGCCTCGATGTGCCGGCCGGCGAGATGGGGCTCGAGGCCGCGGCGGGTGGTTTCGACTTCGGGAAGTTCGGGCATGGTCCGCTCGGTCGGGTTGTCGCCACGAAGAAACCCCGCGGGAAAATTCCTCGCGGGGTCCAGGTGCCGATCAGGACAAGACGGCGGCCGCCGCAGCGGCCGAGGCACGTCTTACTTGATCTTGGCTTCCTTGTAGATGACGTGCTTGCGTACTACCGGATCGTACTTCTTGATCTGCATCTTTTCCGGCATGTTCCGCTTGTTCTTGTCGGTGGTGTAGAAGTGGCCGGTGCCGGCGCTGGATACCAGTCGGATCTTGTCGCGCATATCGTATTACCTGTTAGACGTTATGGTGAGCGGTGTTCAGACCTTCTCGCCGCGCGCACGCATCTCGGCGATGACCGTGTCGATGCCGACCTTGTCGATCGTGCGCAGGCCGTGGCTGGAAACACGCAGGCTGACAAACCGCTGCTCGCTCTCTACCCAGAACCGCTTCTTGTGCAGGTTGGGCAGAAACCGACGCCGGGTCTTGTTGTTCGCGTGCGATACGTTGTTACCGACCGCCGGGCGCTTCCCGGTTACTTGGCAAACTCGGGCCATGATTGTCTCCTGAGCGACTCGTCTTGTTTGCGCGCGTACCGAGAATACGGTGCCTGTCAGGCGGCCGGCACGCGGGCGGGTCAATTCAAAGGTCGCGTAGGATAAAAGAACCTTGCCGGCTTGGCAAGCACCGCCCGTGTGGATGGCATCAAGGCTCGCGCGATCGGCGATCGGCCATGGACGGGCGGGGGCGGCACCGGAGTTTCGGGCTCTGGTCCGGCGGCGGAATGCGAGCAGGCCGATGCTAAGTCCTGGATATTTGGCCATCGGGTGGACCCCGCGCCATGAGGTCCGAAGGGGAGGTCGAGGAGAGCCATGGAGAAGAGTGACGTGCGATGCGTCTTGTTTGATTTCGGTGGGGTGATCGCCGAGGAAGGCTTTCGTCGCGCTCTGGTGGCTGCCGCGCAGCGGCATGGCCTCGACCCGGAGGCGCTTGTCCGGCAGGCGATGGATGCGGTCTACGACTCGGGTTTCGTGCTCGGGACGGGCGGGGAGGCGGCCTTCTGGCAGGTATTGCAGGAAAAGATGCCCTTTCCGGAGCGTTTCGAGGCCTTTCGT
This sequence comes from Guyparkeria hydrothermalis, assembly GCF_023555385.1. Classification (NCBI taxonomy): domain Bacteria; kingdom Pseudomonadati; phylum Pseudomonadota; class Gammaproteobacteria; order Chromatiales; family Thioalkalibacteraceae; genus Guyparkeria; species Guyparkeria hydrothermalis. The sequence continues at coordinate 1,421,841 of NZ_JAJSED010000001.1, read as the reverse complement.
GCCGAGGTGATGCGCAGTTTCGTGCTGCGCCCCGAGATGATCGCCCTGGTCGACGAGCTGCGCTCGGCCGGGCTGACCGTCGCCATCCTCTCCGATCAGACCCACTGGCTGGACGAGCTCGATCAGCGCGACGGTATCTACCGTCACTTCGATCGCGTGTTCAACAGCTACTACCTCGGCAAGGGCAAGCGCGATCCCAGCATCTTTCGTGACGTGATCGGCGAACTGGGTTGCCGCGCCGCCGAGGCGCTGTTCGTCGACGACAGCGAGGGGCACGTGAGGCGGGCCCGGGGTGAAGGGTTGCAGGCCATCCATTGCCAGGAGCCCCGAGCATGCATCGATGCGGTGCGTCGCGCGGCGGTGGCGGGGTGAACTTTTTCGAGGTGGTCGTCCTCGCGTCACCCCGGTCCGGCTGAGGCGGTCGCGCTTTACCTGCGCTTGTCGTCAGCTCGATCCGTCGCGTCGCTGCCACCATCTCGGCAGCTCGGCGATACTCTCGAGCACGTCGTCGGGCGTGATGCCCCGCTCCAGGTCGTCGGGGTGGAACTTGCCGGTGCGTACCTGCAGCCCCGTCAGTCCGGCCCGCTGGGCGCCGCGGATATCGCCGGCAATGTCGTCGCCGATCATGACCGTCTCCGCCGCACCCACGCCCAGTGCTTCCAGCGCGGTATGAAAGAAGGCCGCGCTGGGCTTGCCCAGCACGACGGCCTCGCGACCCAGCGCGTACTCCAGCCCGCGCACGAACGGGCCGACGTCCAGCCTGGGGCCGTCCTCGGCTTGCCAGAAGCGCGTCATGCCCAGTGCCACGAGCGTTGCTTCGGGGTTGGCCTGCAGCCAGCGGAAGGCCCGGTTGTAGGTGGCGAAGTCCCAGCCCTCGCCGAGATCGCCCATGACCAGGGCGCCGATGGGTTCGTCGACCGAGTGGGCTTCAGCCAGCCGGCCGAATTCGATGGCGGTGGCTTCGGGTACGAACAGGGCGACTGGTTCGCCGTCGTTGGTCGACAACCACTGCCGGGCGGCTACTGGCGGGGTGAGGATCTCGTCGATGGTCGCCTCGATGCCCATCGCGGCGAGCTTGTCGACCAGCGCATCGCGTGGTTTGGAGGTGGTGTTGGTGACGAAGCGGAACGGGATGCCCTCGCGGCGGCACCAGCCGAGGGTCTCCGTGGCACCTTCGATCGGCCGGTCGCCGACGTAGAGCACGCCGTCCATGTCGAAAAGAATCGCTTTCATCGGCGGAGGTCCAGCGGTTGGCGTTCGGTCGCGGTTCCTCTTTCTATAGCAGGAACCGGCCCTGACGACCGGCACGCAGCCTTTGCTATGATGAGCCGCCTTGTCCGGCCGGGTGAAGGATGCGTCCCGGTCGGCGCCGAATACGTCGCAATCACCCCTTACAAGAAATCACCTTATGTCCAAGAACGACAAGCCGCCGGTGGTGCTCTCCGGCATCCAGCCTTCGGGGCAACTGCTGATCAGCCACTACGTCGGCGCGATCCGCAACTGGGTCAACATGCAGGACACGCACGATGCGCTGTTCATGCTGGTTGACCTGCACGCGATCACCGTGCGCCAGGACCCGGCCGAGTTCCGCTCGCGCTGCTACGACTTCCTCGCGCTTTACCTCGCCTGCGGACTCGACCCGGACAAGAGCACGCTGTTCGTCCAGTCGCACGTCCCGGCGCATGCCGAGCTCGGGTGGGTGCTCAACTGCTACACCTACATGGGCGAGCTCGAGCGCATGACCCAGTTCAAGGACAAGTCGCAGCGCCACCAGGCCAACATCAACGCCGGCCTGTTCGACTACCCCGTGCTCATGGCCGCCGACATCCTGCTCTACCAGGCCACCCACGTGCCGGTCGGCGCCGACCAGAAGCAGCACCTCGAGCTGACCCGTGATCTCGCCATGCGCTTCAACAAGCTCTACGGCGACATCTTCACGGTGCCCGAGCCGTTCATCCCCAAGGCGGGCGCGCGCGTGATGTCGCTGCAGGACCCGACCGCCAAGATGTCGAAGTCCGATCCCAGCGAGGCGAGCTACGTCGCGCTGCTCGACGAGCCGAAGAAGATCCTCAAGAAGTTCAAGAAGGCGGTGACCGACTCGGACATGGACATCCGCTTCGACCCGGAGAACAAGCCGGGCGTCTCCAACCTGCTGACCCTGCTGTCGATCTTCGGCGACGAGTCGATCGAGTCGATCGAGAGCCGCCTGTCGGGAGAGGGCTACGGCAAGCTCAAGGTCGAAACCGGCGAGGCGGTCATCGCCCACCTCGAGCCGATCGTGGCGCGCTATCGCGAGATCCGCGCCGACGAGGCGGGCCTCGATGCGATCCTCGCCCAGGGCGCCGAGCGCGCCGCGGCCCGTGCCCGCCCGACGCTGCAGCGCGCCTTCGACGCGCTCGGTTTCCTGCCACGCCCGGACATCCTGGGCTAAAGCGATGCCGGCCCGCGCGCCACAGCTGATCCGAACGCCGGTCGCGCCCGGCCTGATGCGGGCCTGGTCGGTCGAGGCGGTCCAGGCCCACGAACGCGAGCTCTTCGCCGGCGGGGTGGATGCCTACGGGCTGATGGAGCGTGCCGGCGAGGCGGCCTTCCTTGAGCTGCGCCGTCGCTGGCCCGAGGCCGGGCGGCTGGCGGTGCTTATCGGCCCGGGGCAGAACGGCGGTGACGGGCTGGTGATCGCCCGCCTGGCACATCAGGCCGGTCTCGATGTGAGTTTGCTGGGCTGGCAGCAGCCCGAATTTCACGGCAGCGCCGCGCATGCCTGGGCCGCACTGCGGGAGGCCTTGCCGGCGATCGAGGTTGCAGTGGCCCCCGAGGCTGTGGCCAGCGCGTTCGAGCGGGCCGAAGTGGTGGTCGATGCTCTGTTCGGCGTCGGCCTGTCGCGGCCGATCGCCGGCGATGCGGCCGAGTTTCTCGAGCGGGTCGGAGACGAACTCGACGGCCTGCGGCAATGCCCGGGCGTGCTGGCGGTGGACCTGCCGTCCGGCGTGAATGCCGATACCGGTGCGCTCGACCCGTTGACACTGACCGCGGATGTCACCGTGACCTTCCTCGGCATCAAGCGCGGGTTGACCACTGGGCCGGCACTGGCCGCCTGTGGCGAGCGCGTGCTGGCCGAACTGGGCCACCCGGTGAGTGAGCGGGCAGGGGGCGTGCCATTGCTGCCGGGTGGTCTGCGTCTGGCAGCGCGCCCACGTGACGGGCACAAGGGGAGCTTCGGCACGGTGCTGATCGTCGCGGGCAATCGCGGCATGCCCGGCGCGGCACGGCTCGCGGCCGAGGGTGCATTGCGGGTGGGGGCTGGCAAGGTCATCGTCGCCACTCACCCCGCGCATGCGGCAACCCTCAATATCGGCCGTCCCGAACTGATTGTCCACGGCATCGAGAATGCCCGCGACCTGCTGCGGCTGGCGGGTGAGGCCACGGCCGTGGTTGTCGGGCCGGGGCTGGGACGCGATCGCTGGGCTGTTGAGGCCTGGCGGGCGCTGCGGGACTGCCCGTTGCCGCTGGTCGTCGATGCCGATGCCCTGCGACTGCTGGGACCGCAGTCGCTCGAGGGACGCGAGGCGATTGTCACACCGCATCCGGGCGAGGCGGCTGCAATGCTCGAGTGTGGCGCGACCGACATCAATGCCGACCGCCTGCGCTCTGCGCGCGCGCTGTCGGAGCGATTCGGTTGCGCGGTAGTGCTCAAGGGCGCCGGTACCGTGCTGACCGGCGGCGAGCGTCTGGCCGTATGCCAGCGCGGTACGGCCGCTCTGGCGACCGCCGGCAGCGGCGACGTGCTGGCCGGCGTGCTGGGCGCCTTCGTCGGCATGGGCATGGCGCGATTCACGGCGATGGAAGCGGCGGTCTGCGTGCACGCCGAGGCTGGCGAAATCGAGGCCGAACGTCATGGCGAATGGGGCATGGCAGCCGGCGAGCTGGGCGATTCGATTCGTGCCGTCGTCAACGGCCGATCGGCTGCGGCCGGCGGCTGGCGCATCCTTCAATCGACCTCGGACGAGGGTGGCGATGGCGACGGCTGAGAATCGCCGCGAGGCCCAGGCCCTGGAGCAGGCGGCCGTCGAGGATCTGGCTGCCCGCCTGGCTTCCCTGGCGCCACCTGCCGGCATCCTGTCGCTGCGCGGGGAGCTGGGCGCGGGCAAGTCGACCTTCGCGCGGGCCTTCCTGCGCTCGCTGGGTGTCACGGGCACCATTCGCAGCCCCACCTACACGCTGATCGAGCCCTACGACGTCGATGCGCCGACCGGCGGCCCCGCACGGGTATTGCACCTTGATCTCTATCGCCTGGCCGACCCCGAGGAGCTCGACTACCTCGGCCTGCGCGACGAGCTCGACGAGGCCCTGCTGCTGATCGAATGGCTTGGGCAGGCGCAGGGCGAACTGGTCGCCGATCTCGAGCTCTCGCTGGCCGGGGAGAGTACCCAGCCGACCTGTCGCGATGTCGTCCTGCAGGCCAAAACGCCGCGCGGCGAGGCCTGGATGGCGCGGCTAGGCGACATCTGAGTCGGCTTGCCGTCCCGAGTGTGGTGTTTTTTCAACGTCACGCAAACCACATCATCTAGTGCTTTTCTTGATGCGTTGGCGCCACATTTGGTGAATCGGGATCGTGTATCGGGTTTAGGAATGCCCGCTATCCTCTTGCATTTGTTGAAAAAATTCCCTTTTGGCGCACACTGTAAGGGCCGTGTGATGAAACACGATCTTGGGGCTGTGTTGCCAGAGGTGGAACATGAACAACTCAACCCAATCTGCCCGTGAAGCGCTCGCCTTGCTGGACGCCGAGCGTCGACGTTTTCTGCGTTCCGCGATCGGAAGCGGGGTAGCCGCCTTCGGCCTGCCGTTCGCCGGTTCGGCGTTCGCGGCGAGGTCGGTGGCGGTCTCGCGCGTCCAGGCCGGGCGCCACGAGCGTTTCACCCGCTATGTATTCGCGATCTCCTCGCCGGTCGATTTCGACACCCTGCTGCTCGACAATCCCGCGCGTGCCGTGATCGACGTGCGTTCCGCGCATCTGACCGGTGCCTCGCTGCCGTCGGCGCCGGACTCGCCGGTGGTCAAGGGGCTGCGGGCCGGCGTGCGCAACGGTCACGACCTGCGTCTGGTATTCGACCTCAAGAAGCGGGCCCGTCCCCAGATCATCATTTTGCCGCCGACCGACGGCGGTGATTATCGGCTCGTGGTCGACCTGCCGCATGGCGGTGGCGAGGAGACCGTAATTGCCGAGCGTCCCGATGTGCCGCAGCAGGAATCCGCGGCGCAATCCGGTTCCGGCGCATTCCGCGACCTGGTGGTCGCGATCGATCCCGGTCATGGCGGCAAGGATCCGGGCGCGATTGGCCGTCGCGGCACCCGCGAGAAGGACGTCGTCCTCAACATCGGTCTGCAACTGCGCGACCTGATCGCCGCCACGCCGGGCCTCACGCCGGTGATGACGCGCGACGACGACCGCTACATTCCCTTGCGCGGGCGCACCGAGATCGCCCGCAAGCACGAGGCGGACCTGTTCATTTCGGTGCACGCGGATGCCTTCCGCCTCTCCTCGGCCAAGGGAGCATCCGTCTATTGCCTGAGCCAGAACGGCGCAAGCTCAGAGGCGGCCCGCTGGCTGGCGGCCAAGGAGAACAGTGCGGATTTCGTCGGTGGGGCGTCGCTGGCGGCTCACGACAAGGACGTCGCCTCGGTGCTGCTCGACCTGGCACAGACCAAGACACTGGAATCCAGTCTCGATTTTGGTGATCGCGTGCTGCAGCACATCGACAGCGTCGCGGAGCTGCACAAGGAAACCGTGCAGCAGGCCGGTTTTGCGGTGCTCAAGTCGCCGGACATTCCCTCGATTCTCGTCGAGAGCGCCTTCATCAGTAATCCGCACGAGGAAAAGCGTCTGCGCAGTTCCTGGTATCAGCGCAAGATCGCCGAATCGATCCTCGAGGGTGTGAACAGCTACTACACGGCACACGCGCCGCAGGGCACCCGTTACGCCATGCTCTGACGGCGTCGGCCGAGGGCCGACGTCGCGCTTGTCACCGCGCCACCGGGCGGGGGACAATGAGGGTTTCGCTTCGTGCAGAGCCCTTGGGAGTCCCATGCCCGAAATCCGCCAGTTGCCCCAATCCCTGGTCAACCAGATCGCCGCCGGCGAGGTGGTGGAGCGGCCGGCCAGCGTCATCAAGGAGCTGGTGGAGAACGCCCTGGATGCCGGCGCCGACCGGATCGACGTCCAGGTCGCCGGCGGCGGGGTCAAGCAGCTGTCCGTTCGCGACAATGGCCACGGTATGACGCCCGAGGAAATGCCGCTGGCGATCGCGCCGCATGCCACCTCCAAGATTCGCGACCTCGACGACCTAGAGGCGGTTGCCAGCTTCGGTTTCCGCGGCGAAGCGCTCGCGAGCATCCAGTCCATCTCCCGTCTGCGGCTGGTGTCGCGTACGGCCGACATCGACCACGGCTGGGAGCTGACCCCCGGGGTGATTGACGAGCCTCGGCCAACGCCGGCGAAGCCCGGCACGCTGGTCGATGTGCGCGATCTCTTCTTCAACGTGCCTGCCCGGCGCAAGTTCCTGCGCACTGAACGCACCGAGTTCGGTCACGTCGACCAGTTGTTGCGCAAGCTCGCGCTGGCCAACCCCTCGGTGGCCTTTCGCCTGATCAACAACGACAAGGGCGTGCTCGACCTGCCGGCGGCGGATGCCGATGCCATCGAGGCGCGCATTGCCAAGGTCCTCGGACGCGCCTTTCTCGACCAGGCCCGCGAGATCGACTCGGCCGCTTCCGGCTTCGCGCTGACCGGCTGGGTGGCCAGCCCGCAATACGCGCGTGCCTCGACCGACCAGCAGTTGTTCTTCGTCAATGGCCGGGTGGTGCGCGATCGCCTGATCGCCCACGCGGTGCGTCGCGCCTACAGCGATGTGCTGCACCACGGTCGACATCCTGCCTACGTGCTCTCGCTCACGCTCGACCCGGCGGCGGTGGACGTCAATGTCCACCCGACCAAGGCGGAGGTGCGCTTTCGCGACGCCCGCAGCGTGCACGACTTCCTGTTCCAGACGGTGCACCGGGCACTGGCAGCCCCGGGCGGTGCGTCGGCCGCTGTCGAATCGGTCCCGCACGCGCCCTCGACGAGCGTGCCGGGTGGCGAGATGTCGGCGGCCCGGCCGGCATTCGGTTCCCCGGCGGGCGGTGCGACGACGGGCCGGGGCTCGCAGGGCTACCTGTCGCTGCTCGCCCACGGTCAGCAGCCGCAGGGCGTCCCGTCGGGCCTGGGTGTCGCCGAGCCGTTGCCGGCGGACGAGGAAATCCCGCCGCTGGGCTACGCGGTCGAACATCTGGGCGAGATCTACATACTGGCGCGCAACCGTGACGGGCTGGTGATTGTCGACGCCCACGCGGCCGCCGAGCGGGTCACCTACGAGCGTCTCAAGAGCACCTATCGAGAGCGGGGCCTGTCCGGCGCGCCGCTGTTGCTGCCGGTCGATCTGGCCGTGTCGCCGTCGGAGGCCGAGGCGTTCGAAAACTGGCAGGAGGCGTTCAGTGCGGCCGGCGTGATGATCGACCGGATCGGTCCGGAACGGGTCCGGGTGCGAGAGGTGCCGGCCATGCTGCGCGAGGCGGATATCGAAACCCTGGTGCGCGAGATGCTTGCCGAACTGCGGCGGGTACCGATGGCGGAGGACACTGTGCCACGGGCCATCGTCGACGAACGCATCGACGAGATTCTCTCGACCATGGCCTGTCACGGCTCGGTGCGCGCCAACCGCCGCCTGACGGTCGCCGAGATGAACGCGCTGCTGCGCGACATGGAGCGCACCGAGCGTTCGGACCAGTGCAACCACGGCAGACCCACCTGGCGGACGCTGTCGATCGACGAGCTCGACCGCTGGTTCATGCGGGGGCAGTGAGGGTGGCGTCGATCGACCGTTCCCCGCCCATCGTCGCCATCGCCGGCCCGACGGCTTCGGGCAAGACCGCGCTTGCCATGCGACTGGCCGATCGCTTGCCGGTGTCGATCATCTCGGTCGACTCGGTGATGATCTATCGCGGCATGGACATCGGCTCGGCCAAGCCGTCGCCCGACCTGCTGACTCGCTACCCGCACGAATTGGTCGATATCTGCGACCCGGCCGAGGCCTACAGCGTCGAGCGGTTCACACGCGATGCGCTCCATGCCATCGCCGCGGCGCGGGCAGCCGGCCGGGTGCCTCTGCTCGTCGGTGGGACCATGATGTACTTTCAGGCATTGCTGCGCGGCTTGTCGCGTCTGCCGCCGACCGAACCCGCGGTCCGCGAGGCTGTTCGCGAGGAGGCCGAGCGGGTGGGCTGGCCGGCGATACACGCGCAGCTCGCCGAGGTCGACCCCGAGGCCGCCGCCCGCATTCATGCCACCGATCCGCAGCGTATCGGCCGGGCGCTCGAGGTCCATCGGGCCACCGGGCAGAGCCTGACCGAGTGGCAGCGCCGTCATCCGCCGGTCTCGCCACTGGCCGACGAGCAAACGCTGCCGATCGCCCTGTGGCCGCGCAGCACCGCCCACACCCGTCAGGCAGTCGCCGAACGATTCGACGCGATGCTGGCCGCGGGTTTTCTCGACGAAGTCGAGGCGCTCTACCAGCGAGGCGATCTGCATGCCGGCATGCCGTCCGTGCGCGCGGTCGGTTATCGGCAGGCCTGGGCCTATCTGGCCGGCGAGACCGATCGGGCGACGATGCGCGAGCGCGCGATCACCGCCACGCGCCAGCTGGCCAAGCGCCAGCGCACCTGGCTGCGAGGCGCGAGCGAGTGGCAGGCGATGGATGCCGAGGCGACCGTCGCCGCCGAGGAGCGGATACTGAATTTTGTCGACCTGTGCCAATCTTGACGGGCCGGCGTGCATGGCCGAGTCGGGGCGCTACACTAGGCTCGCTGGCGGTGCGGGATTGAAAATGTCGGGCGTGCCCCCACTTCTAGGGGCTGAGCCAGGCGTCCGTGCCGCAAGGCGAGGATTGCCGGTTGTCGAAAGGCCGCCGAGAACGGCCCACCGGCCGACGGTATCGGTCGGAAGAATCACAAGAGGAAGAATCATGGCCAAAAGCCAGTCACTACAAGAACCGTTTCTCAACACGTTGCGTCGTGAGCACATTCCTGTGTCCATATATCTTCGCAATGGTATCAAACTCCAAGGTCAGATCGACTCGTTCGACAACTTCGTCGTGCTGCTGAAGAACAACGTCAGCCAGCTGGTCTACAAGCACGCCATCAGCACCATCGTGCCGACCCGGCCGGTCAACATCGACCCGGAGCCGAAGGGGCGTGACAACGGGGGTGACGAATAACCCCGATGGAGTTCTTCGAGCGCCACAAGGGCGGTGAACGGGCCGTGCTGCTGCACGTCGAGCAGCGGGCGGTGGATTCCAACGAGGATCTTTCCGAATTTCGTGAGCTGGCTCATTCGGCCGGAGCCGAGGTTCTCGCCGAGAGCACGGTCAACCGGCAGACGCCGGACCCGCGCCTGTTCATCGGCAAGGGCAAGGCCGAGGAGCTCGCGGAGATGGTCGCCGCTCACGAGGCCGAGCTGGTGATCGTCAACGCTCAGCTATCGCCGTCCCAGGAGCGCAACCTCGAAGCGCTGGTCAAATGCCGGGTGCTCGATCGCACCGGCCTGATCCTCGATATCTTCGCCCAGCGGGCACGCTCCCACGAGGGCAAGCTTCAAGTGGAGCTCGCCCAACTGAATCACCTTTCCACCCGGCTGGTGCGCGGCTGGACCCACCTCGAGCGCCAGCGCGGCGGCTCGATCGGTCTGCGCGGCCCGGGTGAAACCCAGCTGGAGATGGACCGCCGCCTACTCGGCGGTCGCATCAAGCAGCTCAAGGAGCGCATCGCGCGCGTCCGTCGGCAGCGTGCCGAGGGGCGCAAGGGGCGTCAGCAGTCCGATGTCCCGACGGTGGCGCTCGTCGGTTACACCAACGCCGGCAAGTCGACACTGTTCAACGCGCTCACCGTGGCCGAGTCCTTTGCGGCCAACCAGCTGTTCGCCACCCTGGACACCACCCTGCGTCGCGTCGAGATGACGCCGCAGTTGACGGTGGTCTTTGCCGATACGGTCGGCTTCATCCGCCACCTGCCGCACGAACTGGTCTCGGCGTTTCGCTCGACCCTCGAGGAAACGCTGGAGGCCGACCTGCTGCTGCACGTTGTCGACGCCGCCTCTCCCGAGCGCGACCGGCAGATCGAGGATGTCGAAGCGGTGCTCGAGGAAATCGGCGCGGGCAAGCTGCCGATGCTGACCGTGATGAACAAGATCGACCGCCTCGACGATGGTGCCGTGCGGATCGATCGCGACGCGACCGATGCGCCGACCCGCGTCTGGGTGTCGGCCAAGGAGAGCCTTGGGCTGGACGAGTTGCGCGAGGCGCTCGGCGAGCGGCTCGAGCCGAGCACCGTCAACCGTCGGCTGTTCATCCCCATGGCCGATGGCCGGCTGTACGCGATGCTGCAGGGCGAGGGCGGCGTGATCAGCGAAGAGGTCGACGAGAGCGGCTGGCACCTCGAGATCGGCCTGCCCGTCGCCCGCTGGGGGCAGATGCTGAAGAAGGAGCCTGGGCTGGCGGACATGGTGCTTGACGCACCACCGCAGGCCGAGCCCGAACCCTTCGAGCAGGTGCTGGCCGAACGCGACGAGCGACACTGACCGGCCGGTGCACGCGGTTGCCTCGCCTGCCGGCGAGCACTACACTTTGGCGCTGCCTTGCGCGCCCGCTTGTCGGCGCGGACAGGGCAGGATGTATCGAATACCCATTCCCGCCGGGCTCCCCGGCGGCAATCATTGGAGAAGCCCATGGCCTGGAATGAGCCGGGTGGCGGTAAGGATCCCTGGTCAAACCCTCGCGGCCGGGGCAAACCGCCCAACATCGACGATGCCCTCGGGCGCCTGAAAGATCGCTTCGGCGGTAGCGGTGGCGGCGGCATGGGCAATGCCGGCGGATCCAAGGGGATCCTTGCCATCATCGGGATCGTGCTGATCGGCTGGCTGATCTCGGGCATCTACATCGTCGATGAAGGCCAGCGCGGCATCGTGCTGACCTTCGGTAAGTACACCAGCACTGCCGGCCCCGGGCCGCACTGGCACCCGCCGTATCCGATCTCGGACGTGGTCACGGTCAACGTCGACCAGTACCGCGACCGCGAGCTGAGCATGTCGGTGCTGACCAACGACGAGAACATCGTCGAGGTCGATCTGGCGAGCCAGTTCACTGTGCTCGATCCGGTGTCGTTCCTGTTCAACGTGCGTGATCCCAACGGCACGCTGCAGGACGTCATGCAGAGCGCGACCCGTGAGGTGATCGGTTCGAGCCGCATGGACTACGTCCTCACCGACGGCCGTGTCGAGATCGTCGACGCGGTGCGCACCCGCATGCAGGAACTGCTCGATTCCTACCAGACCGGCCTGAACGTCCGCTCGGTCAACCTGCAGGACGTCCAGCCGCCCGAGCCGGTGCAGCCGGCCTTCGAGGATGCCATCCGGGCCCGCGAGGACGAGCAGCGCTACATCAACGAGGCGCTGGCCTACGCCAACCAGGTGGTGCCGCGTGCCCGTGGTGACGCTGCCCAGATCCTCGAGCAGGCGAAAGGCTACAAGGCGCGCGTGATGAACAAGGCCCAGGGTGAGGCAGCCCGCTTCGACGCGCTGCTGGAGTCCTACCGCATCGCGCCGTCGATCATCCGCGAGCGGATGTACATCGAGACGCTCGGCGACATCTACGCCAAGGGCAACAAGATCATTGTCGATCCGGAGAATGCCAACAACATTCTCAATCTGCCGGCCGGCGTGAAGGGTAGCGTCGTCCAGGAGACGGACAGCCGTAACACGGCGCCGCTCGCCGTGCCGTCGCTGACGACCGGACAGACCTTCGGTAGCGACTCGTCGAGCTCGTCCTCCAACAACAACCGCTCCGGTCTGCGCACGAGGGGGTCCGAATGAACTGGGTGACACGTCTGCTGCTGCCGCTGATCGTCGTGGTCGTGTTCCTGTACGCGACCGCGACCTTCCAGGTGGCCGAATACCAGGAGGGCGTGAAGTTCCGTCTCGGTGAGATCGTCGAGACCGACTTCGACCCGGGCCTCCACTTCAAGCTGCCGTTCGTCAACTCGGTGCGCCTGTTCGACACGCGCATCCTCTCGCTGTCCACGCCGCCCGAGCGGTTCCTGACCAGCGAGAAGAAGAACCTGATCGTCGACTACTACATCAAGTGGCGCATCACCGATCCGGCGAACTTCTACCGGGCGACCGGCGGTCAGGAAGGCGTGGCCGAGAGCCGGCTCAACCAGATCGTCAAGGACAGCATGAAGAGCCAGATCTCCAGCCGGACCATCGCCGAGGTGGTCTCCGGGGATCGTGACCTGTTCATGCGCAACGTGATCGAGACCACCAACCAGGACATCGAGGGCCTGGGTCTGGCGATCGTTGACGTGCGCATCATGCGGATCGAACTGCCGCAGGAAGTGCGCGAGTCGGTCTACTCGCGGATGGAGAAGGAGCGTTCCACGGTGGCCAAGGCGATCCGTTCGCGCGGTGAGGAGCAGGCCAAGCGCATTACCTCGGATGCCGATCGCCAGCGTGTGGTCATCCTGTCCGAGGCCGAGCGCGAGGCCGACCAGATCCGAGGCGAGGGCGATGCCAAGGCGGCCGAGACCTATGCCGAGAGCTACGGTCAGGACGAGGAGTTCTTCTCCTTCTACCGCAGCATCCAGGCGTACGACCAGGTGTTCGCCAACGGCAACGACACCTTCATCCTGAATCCGGCCAGCCCGTTCTTCCGCTACTTCCGGTCGCCGAACGGCGAGGGCGAGTCGGAAGGCGGCGCGCTGCCGGCGAAATAAGGTTTCGCCGGGATGATGGACGACCTGCTGCGGGTGTTCGGCCTGGTGCTGATCATCGAGGCGCTGCTGCCGTTCATCAGCCCGCGGGCCTATCGGCAGGCGGTCGCTCAGCTCGCCCTGACCCCGGACTCGCGGATGCGAGGCATCGCGTTGGCCGTGCTGTTGCTCGGCCTGGCGTTGTGGGTCTGGGGCTAGTTCCCGTCTCCGGCCATTGCAGGAACCCCAGCCCGGGCTGGGGTTTTTTGTGCGCCGCGTTTACAATACGCGGGTTTTGCCCGTGCCGTGACGGCCGATTCCGGTCGGCTGCGGCGCATCTGCCCACGAACCACTCGTAACCAGCAACAGCATGAGCAATCAGTCCCCCTGGATTCTGCCGGCCGGCATCGACGAGGTCCTGCCGGCACAGGCACGCCGTATTGAGCGCGTCCGCACCCGTATGCTCGAGACCTTCGATCGCTGGGGCTACGAGCTCGTGGTGCCGCCGATGGTCGAGTTCATCGACACCCTGCTGGTCGGTACGGGCGAGGATCTCGACCTCGATACCCTCAAGGTCACCGACGGCCTGTCCGGCCGTCAGCTGGGCGTGCGGGCGGATATGACCCCGCAGGTCGCCCGGATGGACGCACACAGTCTGCCGGCCGTCGACGAGCGTCGCCTGTGCTACATCGGCACGGTCATTCGCGCCAAGACCGACGGCCTCGGTGGCTCTCGTGCGCCGATGCAGGTCGGGGCCGAACTGTTCGGCTGTGACGGGCCCGAGGCGGACGTGGAAGTGATCTCGCTGATGACCGAGGCGCTTGCGGTGGGCGGCTGCCGGCAGCTGACCCTCGACCTGGGACACGTCGGTGTCTTCCGGGCGCTGGTGCGGGCGGCCAATCTGGACGAGGCCCGGGAAGACCAGCTGCGCGACGCGCTGTCGCGCAAGGCCGTCCCCGAAATCCGCGAGACGCTCGCCGGCTGGTCGTTGGATCCGTCGATTGCCCGCGCCATCGAGTCGCTCTGCGACCTGCACGGCCCCTGGCAGAAGATCCTCGACGAGGCGAAGGGACGGCTGTCGGACGTGCTCGATGCCGACGGTCAGGCGGCACTGGAACGCCTGGCCACCGTCGCCGAGGCCATCCAGGCACGCATGGCCGGCGAGGTGTTGGTGGACCTCTCCGAACTGCACGGCTATCACTACCAGACCGGGCTGGTCTACGCGGCCTACTCGCCGCGTATGGGGCGCGAGATTGCCCGTGGTGGTCGTTACAACGACATTGGCCAGGTGTTCGGCCGTTCGCGTCCGGCACTGGGCTTCTCGCTCGACCTGCGCGATCTGCTCGGTGAGGGTGGCGACGAGGAGTCGTCCCGTCAGACGGTCTACGCACCGGCGCGGTTGAACGACGAGGCCCTCGATCGGGCCGTCGCCGAACTGCGCGAGCAGGGCTATCGTGTGATCACGACCAAATCGATTCCCGACGGCGCGCCGCAACTGGTCGCCGTCGACGAAGGACAGAAACAAACTTGGCAGCTAACGGGTGAATTGGACCATGGGTAAGAGTGTGGTCGTCCTCGGGTCCCAGTGGGGCGACGAGGGCAAGGGCAAGGTCGTCGACCTGCTGACGGAAAACGTCGGCGCGGTCGTGCGCTTCCAGGGCGGGCACAATGCCGGCCATACCCTGGTGATCGACGGCGAGAAGACCGTGCTGCACCTGATCCCCTCGGGGATTCTGCGTGAAGGCGTCAAGTGCCTGATCGGCAATGGCGTCGTGCTCGCCCCCGACGCGCTGATCGAGGAGATCGAGCAGCTCGAGTCCCGTGGCGTGCCGGCCTCCGATCGCCTGATGCTCTCCGAGGCCTGCCCGTTGATCCTGCCGCATCACGTCGCTCTGGATAAGGCGCGCGAGCATGCCCGCGGCGAGCAGAAGATCGGCACCACCGGCCGCGGTATTGGGCCGGCCTACGAGGACAAGGTCGCCCGGCGCGGCATTCGCCTCGAGGACATCTTCCACCGCGAGCGGCTGGCCGCGAAGCTTGGCGAGGTGCTCGATTATCACAACTTCGTGCTGCGCCAGTACTTCGGCGCCGAGCCGATCGACTTCCAGCAGACGCTCGATCGCCTGCTGGCCCAGGCCGAGATCCTCGCGCCGATGGTCGGTGACGTGCCGGGCACGCTTGCCCAGATGCGCTCGCAAGGCCGCAATCTGATGTTCGAGGGCGCGCAAGGCACGCTGCTGGATATTGATCACGGCACCTACCCGTACGTGACTTCCTCGAACACCACTGCCGGCGGCGCCTCGACCGGCAGCGGCGTGGGCCCGCTGGAGCTCGATTACGTCCTCGGCATCACCAAGGCCTACACCACGCGTGTCGGTGGCGGGCCGTTCCCGACCGAGCTCGAGGACGAGGTCGGCGAGCGGCTGGCCAAGCGCGGCCACGAGTTCGGTTCGACCACGGGCCGGGCGCGTCGCTGTGGCTGGTTCGATGCTGTCGCCCTGCGTCGCGCGGTGCAGATCAACAGCCTCTCCGGCCTGTGTCTGACCAAGCTCGACGTGCTCGACGGCATGGAAGAGGTGCGGATCTGCATCGGCTACGAGATCGAAGGGCAGCGCATCGAGAGCGCGCCGTTCTCCGCGGACACCTACTCGCGCTGCGAGCCGATCTACGAGACCATGCCGGGCTGGCAGGACACCACGGTCGGCATCAAGGAAGTCGACGGGCTGCCGCAGGCCGCTCGCGATTACATCCGCCGGATCGAGGAATTGACCGGCGTGCCGGTGGACCTGATTTCCACCGGTCCGGACCGTGAGGAAACCATCGTTCTGCGGGACCCGTACGACGCCTGAGCGTTCGCCGAGTCCCGCTTTTGACCTGCCCGCCGGAAAATCGGTGGGTTGCAGGTCTTTATTTCTGCGAAAAAATCCGTAAAATCGCGCCACTTGAATTTCCCTCGGTGAATTGCCGAGGCTGCGAGATCGGTCAACTGGCTGGCCGGCGTCGTCGTCGACGCAGTCTGGCAGTCACTACTCCAACAGGAATCGTTAAGCGTTATGGTCAAGATTCGTCTGGCTCGTACTGGTGCCAAAAAGAAGCCCTTCTACCACGTCGTCGTTACCGACAAGCGCAATGCGCGTGATGCCGGCTCGTACGTCGAGCGCATCGGGTTCTTCAACCCGGTAGCCCGTGGTCAGGAAGAGCGCCTGCGCCTGGACCTGGATCGCGTTGCCTTCTGGCAGGAACGCGGTGCTCAGACCAGCGAGCGCGTTGCTTCCCTGGTTCGCCAGAGCAAGAAGCAGGCGACGGCCGCCGCCGAGTAAGGCGTGACGGCGTCGGCGGGACCGGCCGATCCGGTCGTCATCGCCCAGCTCGGCCGTCCCTACGGCATCAAGGGCTGGGTATGGCTGCAGGTGTTTACCCGGCCGGTCGAGAACATCAAGCGCTACCGGGACGTCTACCTGCGGGATGACCGCGGTCAGGTCCGCCCGGCGCGCATCGAGAAGCTGGCGGTGCATCCCAAGGGGGTCACCGTCAAGCTCGACGGGGTCGAGGATCGCACCGCCGTCGAACAGCTCGGTCGGGTCGAGCTCGTGGTGGGGCGCGAAGCGTTGCCGCCGGCCGGCCCGGAGGAGTACTACTGGCGCGATCTGATCGGTTGCGAGGTAGTGCACGTGTCGGGGCAGTCGCTCGGGCAGGTGCGGGAAATGATGGAAACCGGTGCGAACGACGTGCTGGTGGTCGACGGCGACCGGGAGCGGTTGATTCCGTTCCTGCCGGACGAGGTGATCCTGGCCGTCGATCTGGACGCCCGGCGTATCGAGGTCGACTGGGACCCCGAGTTCTGATGCGGATCTCGGTGGTGACCCTGTTCCCCGAGCTGGTGGACGCGGGGAACCAGTGCGGCATGGTCCGTGCGGCGATCGAGAAGGATCGCCTCAGCGTCTCGGGTTACAATCCGCGCGACTGGTCGACCGACCGCAATCGGCGGGTCGACGACCGCCCCTTCGGCGGCGGTCCGGGGATGCTGCTGCAGCCGGAGCCCATCAGTCGCACGATCGATGCGGCGGTGGCGGATGCCGGGGCGCAGCGGCCTCTGGTCGTCGCGCTCTCGCCGCAGGGCAAGCGGCTCGATCGGCATGTGATTGCCGACTGGGCCGAGCGGGAACAACCGCTGGTCCTGGTCTGCGGTCGCTACGAGGGCTTCGACCAGCGGATACTCGACTCCCGCGTGGACGTCGAGTATTCCCTCGGGGACCTGGTGCTCTCCGGGGGCGAACTGGCGGCGATGGTCGTGGTCGATGCGATCGCCCGCCGCCTGCCCGACGTGGTCGGGGATGCGCAGTCGGTGGTCGAGGACTCGTTCGAGGCCGACCGGCTGGATCACCCGCACTACACGCGGCCGCCGGAATGGGAAGGCCGCGACGTGCCGGCGGTGCTCGCCAGCGGTGACCACCGGCGCATCGCCGACTGGCGGGCCGAGCAGGCACTGCTGACAACGGCCCGGCGGCGACCGGACCTATTTTTGCAACACGGGCCGTCCGCAAAGGAGCGGGCGGCGCTGGAAAGACACTGGCTCGCGGGACGCGATGAAACCCCGGGCAGCCAACAGACACGCGATTGATAACAGGTGGCGGAAAATGAACGAGATCATCAAGCAAATCGAAGCCGATCAAATGACCCGCGAGGTGCCGGAGTTCGGTCCCGGCGACACGGTTTCCGTCGACGTCCGGGTAAAGGAAGGTGACCGCGAGCGCCTGCAGGCGTTCGAGGGCGTCGTGATTGCCAAGCGCAACCGCGGCCTCAACTCTTCCTTCACCCTGCGCAAGTTCTCGTACGGCGAGGGCCTGGAGCGTGTCTTCCAGACCTACAGCCCGCAGATCGCCGCCATCAAGGTCAAGCGTCGCGGTGACGTCCGTCGCGCCAAGCTGTACTACCTGCGTGGCCGTACCGGCAAGGCTGCCCGTATCCGCGAGCGCCTCGGCTGATCGGATCCGGATTGACCGGATCAACCCCCGCACCGCTGGTGTCGGGGGTTTTGCTTTTTCTGGGGCGGTGATTTGCGGCGCGGCACTCGAGCATCACCGGTGACGTCACTGACCCGTTCCGGGACTTGAAAATCCCCGCAGGCGCCCCCATCTCCATCGCGTCGACGAGGCCGGCGTGTCGTTGGTCCGTCATCCGTATTCGAAACCGAGTGACAACACGGAGACCCGCTTCCATGAGTCAAGCCCAGACGCATGCCTTCCAGACCGAGGTGAAGCAGCTGCTTCGCCTGATGATCCATTCGCTGTACTCCAACCCGGAGGTATTCCTCCGCGAGCTGATCTCGAATGCATCGGATGCCTGCGACAAGCTGCGTTTCGAGGCGCTCGCCGATGACGGCCTGTACGAGGACGACCAGGATCTCCGCGTTCGGGTGTCGTTCGATGCCGAGAAGAAGACCGTCACCATCGACGACAACGGCATCGGCATGAACCACGAGGAGGTGGTCGAGCACATCGGCACCATCGCTCATTCGGGCACCAAGGCCTTCCTCGAGCAGCTGGAGGCGGACAAGCAGAAGGATGCCAACCAGATCGGCCAGTTCGGCGTGGGCTTCTACTCGGCCTTCATCGTCGCCGACCACGTCGAGCTGACCACCCGCCGTGCCGGCGTCGGCGCCGAGCACGGCGTGCGCTGGACCTCCAACGGCGAGGGCGAGTACACCATCGAGACGGTCGACAAGCCCGAGCGCGGCACCCGCATTGTGCTGCACCTGCGCGAGGACCAGCAGGAATTCGCCGACGACTTCCGCCTGCGCTCGGTGATCCGCAAGTACTCCGACCACATCAACTTCCCGGTGCAGATGTGGGTGCCGCCCAAGACCGAGAAGGACGACGAGGGCAACGAGACGGAAATCCCGGGCCGCTGGGAGACCGTGAATGATGCCAACGCCCTGTGGACCCGGCCGAAGAGCGAGATCTCGGACGAGGAATACACCGAGTTCTACAAGCACGTCTCGCACGACTGGGAGCCGCCGCTGACCTGGGCGCACAACCAGGTCGAGGGCAAGGTCGAGTACACCTCGCTGCTCTACATCCCCAAGCGCGCGCCGTTCGACCTGTTCGAGCCGGAGCAGAGCCACGGCGTCAAGCTGTACGTCAAGCGCGTGTTCATCATGGACGACGCCGACAAGCTGATGCCGCGCTACCTGTGCTTCGTTCGCGGCGTGATCGACTCGGCCGATCTGCCGCTGAACGTCTCGCGCGAGATCCTGCAGTCCAACCGCGTGCTCGATACCATCCGTTCGGGCTCGGTCAAGCGCGTGCTCTCGCTGCTGGAGAAGATGGCCAAGAACGAGCCGGAGAAGTACGCCGAGTTCTGGCAGACCTTCGGCCGGGTGCTGAAGGAGGGCGTCGGCGAGGACCCGGCCAACAAGGAGAAGATCGCCGGCCTGCTGCGCTTTGCCTCGACCAAGGGCGAGGGGAGTGACGAGACGGTCTCGCTGGCCGACTACATCGAGCGGATGCCCGAGGATCAGGACGAGATCTACTACATCATCGCCGACTCCTACCAGGCCGCGCTCGCCTCGCCGCATCTCGAGATCTTCCGCAAGAAGGGCATCGAGGTACTGCTGCTCTCCGATCGCGTCGACGAGTGGGTGATGGCGCATCTGACCGAGTTCGACGGCAAGACCCTCAAGTCGGTCACCAAGGCCAAGGTCGATGTCGACGAGGAAGACGAGGACGAGTCCGAGGAGGAGAAGCAGGAGCACGAGGCGCTGATCAACCGGCTCAAGGAGACCCTGGGCGAGGAGGTCAAGGACGTGCGCCGCTCGCGCCGTCTGGTCGACTCCCCGGCGTGTCTCGTCACCGACGAGGGCGATGTCAGCCTGCATCTGCAGCGCATCCTCGAGCAGGCGGGTCAGGCGATGCCCGAGACCAAGCCGATCCTCGAGATCAACCCGGACCACCGTCTGCTCAAGCAGGCGGAAAAGGAATCCGACGATTCCCGCTTCGCCGACATCGCGCATGTGCTCTACGGTCAGGCGATGCTGGCCGAGGGTGGCAAGCTGGGGGATTCGGCGGACTTCGTCAGCCGACTGAACCGCCTGCTGGCCTGACGGTCAGATATCTCGGCGCCCGTGAGAACCCCCGGCATGCCCGGGGGTTTGTCGTATGGGTGCCCTGTCCACGGACGGAAGCCTGTCGCAAGGGCGGGGGAATCCACCACGAACGTCGTGTTTTTCTGCGTCCATTAGCATGCGATAATTACCCGATTTACCGGCTTGGGTTCTTCGATCTTGGTTCAGCAACGCACACTCCGAAACACCATCCGCGCCACGGGCATCGGTCTGCACACCGGCGAGCAGGTCCGTCTGACGCTCCGTCCTGCGGACGTGGATACCGGTATCGTCTTCCACCGGGTCGACCTCGGCGAGAACGCGATCATTCCGGGTCATGCGTTCAATGTCGGCGAGACCCAGTTGTCCACCACGCTGGTGAAGGATGGTGTGAAGATTTCCACCGTCGAACACCTGATGTCCGCCCTCGCGGGTCTGGGTATCGACAACTGCCGCGTGGAGATCGACGGCCCTGAAATGCCGATCATGGACGGCAGCGCCAGCCCGTTTGTCTTCCTGATCCAGTCGGCGGGCATCGAGGAGCAGGATGCGCACAAGCGCTTCATCCGCATCCTCGAGCCGGTCGAGGTGGTCGACGGCGACCGCTGGGTGCGCTTCGACCCGCACGAGGGCTTCCGCGTGGCGATGTCGATCGACTTCAATCACCCGGTGCTCGACAAGTCCGCGCGCCTGGCCGAGATCGACTTCTCCTCGACCACCTTCGTCAAGGAAGTGGCTCGTGCCCGCACTTTCGGCTTCATGAGCGACCTCGAGATGATGCGCTCGCGCAACCTTGCCCTGGGCGGCTCGGTCGACAACGCCATCGTTGTCGGCGAGGAGCACATCCTCAACGAGGACGGTCTCCGCTACGGCGACGAGTTCGTCAAGCACAAGATCCTGGATGCGATCGGCGATCTCTACCTGCTCGGCTGCAGCGTGATCGGCAGCTTCACCGGCCACAAGTCGGGGCACGCGCTCAACAACCAGTTGCTGCGCGCGTTGCTGGCGAAGGAGTCGGCCTACGAGACGGTCACCTTCGAGAACGAGGAGCCACCTCCGGTGTCGTTTTCCCGCCCGGCGGCGCAGGTCGCCGAGTGAAGCAAGGCGGTTGAAGAAACGCCCGGTTCGCGCCGGGTTTTTTCTTGCTCGGTGGAGTCGTTGTTACGGCCAGTGCCGGGTTGCTGGACAACCCCAGTGGATTGGGCAAAACTGTTTTCCGGTTTCGACAGGATCGTCGAGCCAGTGACCGGCCAGGAGGGCCGGCACGAACAACCACAGCACAGGGAGAAGTGTCATGGGCTACATGCCGCGACTGGGCAGCCTGCTGGGGCTGCGTACGTCTGCCGACCGTCGCCGAGGTCGTCGTTGGGAGGCCTCGCGCGGGCTGCGGATCCTGGTGATCGATGACTCGCGCACGGTGGTCAAGATCTTGAGCCGGATGCTCAGCCAGAACGAGTTCGAGCCGATCGGTGCCGGCGATGCCGAGGAGGGCCTGCAACTGGCCCGTCAGTCCCCGCCGGACCTGATCTTCCTCGACATCATCCTGCCCGGCATGAACGGCTTTGCGGCCCTGCGGCGCCTGCGTCAGCACCCGGCCACCGCGGACATCCCGATCATCATGATCAGCGGCGACGAGCAGTCGATGGCCAAGATGGTGCTTGACCGGCTGGGCTCGGACGACTTCATGAAAAAGCCCTTCGGTCGCGCCGAGGTGTTCACCCGCATCGAGCGGCTGGTTCGTGATGGCCGGCTGCCGCAGCGGCGCAAGCCCTCGGCCTTCGATCCGCAGGCGATCTGAACGTCTGATCGGCTGCGGCGTGGTTCGCATCCCGCCGGCAGCTGGCCTAGATTTTCCGTATGGAGAAATCACGCAAGGCCGATTTTCCCGTCGAACGCGTGCGCCACTACCTCGAGCCCGGCCCGGTGGTGCTGGTGTCGTCGGCCTGTGACGGCGAGCGCGACATCATGACGCTGGGCTGGCACACGGTGATGGAGTTCTCGCCATCGCTGGTCGGCTGTCTGATTTCGGCGGGCAATCACAGCTTCGAGCTGGTTCGCCGCTCAGGAGAATGCGTGATCAACCTGCCGACTGCCGCGATGGTTGATACGGTGATCGGAATCGGCAATACCCACGGTGACGCGATCGACAAGTTCGACCACTTCGGCCTCACTGCCGAGTCATCCGATAGGGTGGCCGCGCCGGCCATCGCCGAGTGCCATGCCCAGTTCGAGTGCCGCCTCGTCGATGATCGCCTGGTGACCGACCGCAACTTCTTCGTCTTCGAGGTGATTCGTGCGCGGGTCGCCCCCGAACCGGCCTGGCCGGAAACCCTGCACTACACCGGGGACGGGGTGTTCATGATTTCCGGACGGCACATCGATCGGCGCCAACAGTTTCGTCCGGGCATGCTCTGACGCGCATAAAGTCGTTCCCCGTCCTCCGGGATCGCAGTAAAGTCGGGCTGACGATTGGTACATGGGCGCATGCGAGGGACGACGATATGACGCGACTCTACGGACTCTTCACCCTGGTGGCGGCGCTCCTGTTGCTTGGCGGTTGTGCCTCGGTGCCGATGGCATCCATGGAGGCGGATGCCGAGGCAAAGGCCTTCACGCCCGCTGCCGACAAGGGCGCGCTGTACATCTTCCGTGACGAGGTGTTCGGTGCGGCAATCCCCATGACCGTGTCGGTCAATGGCCACGTCATCGGTCAGACGGCGGCCAACAGCTATTTCTGGCTGGAACTCGAGCCGGGGCGCTACCGGGTCGAGTCACACACCGAGAACGTCTCGACTCTGCCGGTGACCGTGGCGACCGGCGAGAACACCTACGTCTGGCAGGAAGTGAAGATGGGCATGTGGATGGCCCGCAGCCTGCTGCAGGAGGTCGATGCCGAACGCGGTCGCCAGGGCGTGGTGGACTCGAAGCTGGTCGAGGCGGATCTGCCCGCAGGCGGCATCCAGCCACTCAACGGTGACGCTCCCGATTCGCCGGGCGAGCGTTTGCGCGAACTCAAGCAGTTGCGCGACGAGGGGGTAATCACCGGTGAAGAATACGAGCGCAAGAAGACCGAGCTGCTCGATGCGTTGTAGGCGGGCCTACTCGGCGTCGGGGTCGAGCAGCCGGGCGAGCCGGCCGAGTGAGCGCGACAGGGCCGGGTCGGCCTGTGCCTCGGCCAGGCAGCCCAGCGCCTGGCTGCCGGAGCGCGATGGCGGGCGCTCGCGCTTCTGCGGCGGATTGCCGGGGGTGGGGCGGTCGGCAACGACACGCACACGAATGCTGGCCGGCTTCGGCGCCCCCGGGTGATCCTTGAGCGCCTCGTGCAGGCGCGCAAGCAGATCGTTCGCCTCGAAGCGCATCCGGCTTGCCATGGCCGCGCTGCCCACGCCGAGGGTCAGCATGTGCTCGTCGACATTGAGTACCTGCACCGATTGGCCAGCCCGCCCCGATACCAGTCCGTCGACGATCGCCTGGTAGCCGCGGATCAGGGCGACGCGGTCGAGTATCCCGGCCAGGGCGGGGTTGTTCCGGCGGTACTGTTCGAGCTTCATCGCGCGGCCTTTCTGCTGCGAGTGTGGCGGGCGTGCGGCCCGGCTCAGTACCTATCATTATCCACGCATCTGCCGTAAGATTCAGCGCATTTACTTCCATTTGCCGCGCGGCTTCCGGCGTGGTTTTCGCTTTTCACGGGAATGACATGATTGGATCGCTTGCAGCCAAGGTTTTCGGTACGCGCAATGACCGCCAGGTCAAGAAGCTGAGGAAACGCGTCACGGAGATCAACGCCCTCGAAGAGGCGACGCAGGCCCTGTCCGATGAGGAACTGAAGGGACGCACCGAGGAATTTCATCAGCGCTGGAGCGACGGCGAGAGCCTCGACTCGCTGCTGCCGGAGGCATTCGCCGTCTGTCGCGAGATGAGCCGGCGCGTCATGGGCATGCGCCACTTCGACGTGCAGCTGATCGGCGGCATGGTGCTTCACCAGGGCAAGGTCGCCGAGATGAAGACCGGTGAGGGCAAGACACTGGTCGCGACACTGGCCGTCTACCTCAACGCCATCACCAAGAAAGGCGTGCACGTGGTTACGGTCAACGATTACCTGGCCAAGCGTGACGCGGAATGGATGGGGCGCATCTATACCGCGCTGGGCCTGACCGTCGGCACGGTGGTGCCGGGGATGGATGCGCGCGCCAAGCGTGACGCCTATCACTGCGACGTCACCTACGCGACTAACAACGAGCTCGGCTTCGACTACCTGCGCGACAATATGGCGTTCTCGACCGAGCAGATCATGCAGCGTGAGCCGGCGTTTGCGATCGTCGACGAGGTTGACTCGATCCTGATCGACGAGGCGCGTACCCCGCTGATCATTTCCGGCCCGGCAGCCGATTCCTCGGACACCTACCTGAAGATCAACGGCCTGATTCCGGAGCTGGAAAAGCAGGCGCGCGAGGAGCCGAAGGACGACGAGCCGCCGCTGACCGAGGATGAGATCGGCGATTTCACGGTCGACGAGAAGAACAAGCAGGTCTTCCTCACCGAGCGCGGTTTCGACAAGGCCGAGGAGCTGCTGATCCAGGCAGGCCTGCTCGAGGAAGGCGAGTCGCTGTACGACTCGCACAACATCATGCTGCTCTCGCACCTGACCTCGGCCCTGCGAGCACACGCGATCTACAAGCGCAACGTCGACTACATCGTCAAGGGCGACGACGTGGTGATCGTCGACGAGTTCACCGGCCGTACGCTCGCCGGTCGGCGCTGGTCCGAGGGGCTGCACCAGGCCGTCGAGGCCAAGGAAGGCGTGACGATCAAGCCGGAGAACCAGACCCTCGCCTCGATCACCTTCCAGAACTACTTCCGCCTCTACCCCAAGCTTGCCGGCATGACCGGTACCGCCGAGACCGAGGCGCGCGAGCTGGGCGAGATCTACGGCCTGGACGTGATCCAGATCCCGACCAACCGGCCGATCCAGCGTGTCGACCACGGTGATCTGGTCTTCCTGACCGCGCAGGAAAAATACGACGCGATCACCAAGGACGTCCAGGCGGCGCGCGATCGCGGTCAGCCCACGCTGGTGGGCACCGCCTCGATCGAGGCCTCGGAGATCATTTCCGAGGCCCTCAAGAAGGCCGGCATCCCGCACAACGTCCTCAACGCCAAGAACCACATGAGCGAGGCGGAGATCATCGCCGAGGCCGGGCGCCCGGGGGCGGTGACCATCGCCACCAACATGGCCGGTCGGGGCACGGACATCGTGCTGGGCGGCAACCTCGAGCAGGAAACCCTGGCGTTGGGTTCCGAGGTATCGGACGAGGAAAAGCGCCGCGTCGAGAAGTCGTGGGAGGAGCGCCACCAGCAGGTGCTCGAGGCCGGTGGCCTGCACGTGGTCGGTACCGAGCGCCACGAGTCGCGTCGGGTCGACAATCAGCTGCGCGGCCGCGCCGGTCGTCAGGGCGATCCGGGCTCCACCCGCTTCTTCCTGTCGCTCGAGGACAGCCTGATGCGGGTATTCGCCTCCGACCGCGTTTCGGGCCTGATGAAGAAGCTCGGCATGAAGTCGGGCGAGGCGATCGAGCACCCTTGGGTCTCGCGTGCGATCGAGAACGCCCAGCGCAAGGTCGAGGGCCACAACTTCGACATGCGTAAGCACTTGCTCGACTACGACAATGTTGCCAACGAGCAGCGCAAGGTTATCTACGAGCAGCGCCGGGCGGTCATGGCGACCACCGACACCCGGCCGATCGTCGAGTCGATGCGCCGCGAGGTGCTTGCCGACCGCTTCCGTCGCTTCGTGCCGACCGGCGCGCTCGAGGAAATGTGGGACATCGAGGGGCTCACCGCCCACCTCAAGGAAGATTTCGGTCTCGACTTCCCGCTGCAGAAGTGGCTGGACGAGGACGACGAGCTGACCGACGACACCCTGCTCGACAAGATCATCGAGACCGCGCAGCGTCACTACGAGGCCAAGGAAAAGCTGGTCGGCGAAGACAACCTGCGCCAGTTCGAGAAGGGCGTGCTGCTGCAGGTGCTCGATGCCCAGTGGAAGGAGCATCTCGCGGCGATGGACTACCTGCGCCAGAGCATCGGCCTGCGTGGATATGCGCAGAAGAATCCGACGCAGGAGTACAAGCGCGAGGCCTTCGAGATGTTCGGCAAAATGCTGGACGACATGAACTACGAGATCATCCGCACGCTCACCCGCCTGCAGATCGCCGCGCCGGAGGGCATGGAGCAGGACGACATCAATTCGATGCTCGACGAGTTGGTCGACAACCCGCGGGTTGATCCGAGCCAGTTGCGCACCCGCCACGAATCGGTCTCGACATTCGACGAATCCGAGGAGCCGGCTGCCCCGGCCCGTCAGGCAGGGCAGGGCGAGGCGGCCGGTGAGGCGCCGACCCGGCCGGTGCGTCGCGAGAATCCCAAGATCGGCCGCAACGACCCCTGTTACTGCGGCTCGGGCAAGAAGTACAAGCACTGCTGCGGCCGCCTGTCGTGACTGGGGCGCCCGGCCGTCCTGCACGCCGGGTCCGTGCTGCCTGAAAAGGCCCGCCTGTGCCGCGTATTTTCAAGAGACGGAAAGGGCGCATCACGTTCCTCTCGCGGCACGTGATGCTCGATCATCTGGCCTGGGAGGTCCTGGGCGGGCTGCCCGCTGATCTGCAGACATGTCACGAGCGGGTGCTCGTGTTCTGCGGCATCCACAAGGGGTTCGGGCTGGCCTGGCTGCGTCGCGGCTACAAGGTCGCGCTGCAGACCGAGCAGATGTACGACCAGAACGGCAAACCGCTCTGGGGGCAGTCCCGCAAGCGGGCACGGCGCCTGTCGTTCGCCGCCCGGCATGCCGATCTCGTTCTGGATCTCTCGCCGGCCAACCGACCGTTCTACGAGACGCATTACCCGGGCGCATTGGCTGAGGGCAAGGTCCGCTTCGGGCCGTATCTGTTTCCCAGCCAGCCGCTGGCGTTCGACCCCGATGGTGACGAGTGTGTGGCGTTCTTCGGCTCGATTGGTGACGGGCGCCGGGCGGACGTGATCGATCGTATCGACGGGTTTCAGGTGCGCCAACTGGTGTCCGGCACCTTCTTCGACGATCTCTACCGCCAGGTGGGTGCTTGCTCGGCGGTCCTTAATGTCCACTTCGAGGACGGGGTGTACACCGAGGCGCCGCGGTTGCTCACCAGCCTCTACTGCGGCAAGCCGCTGGTCTCCGAGCCACTGGGCAAGCCGTTCGTTTCGGGCGAGCATTACATTCCGATCGAGGCGTACGGCACCGTCGACAACCGGGCGGTGTTCGAGCGGCTGTCGCGTTTCGTGAGCGACAACCTGTCGTTCGAGCGGTTTTTGCGGGACAACCGTATCTAGGGCCATGTGGCACACTCGTCCCCAGCGGGTTTCGCAGGGATGACCGCCGTGGTGGTCAGGAAACAACAACCGAGAAAGAGAGACAGGGAATGAAACGTCTGATACTTGCCGTGGTGGTCGTGCTGGCCGCCGCTGTCGCGGCCGCCCCGTTCGTGACCGGGCATGTCATGGAAAGGACTCTGGCCGAGGTGAAACACTTCCCGGGCACGCGACAGGCTCTGAGCCTTGAAGTGTCCGACTACCAGCGCGGTTATCTCGAGTCCCGTGCCGAGTCCGAGCTGTTGCTGCATCTGCCCGAACAGGAGCCGGTGCGGGTGAAGCTGACCCATCGCATCGACCAGCTGCCGGGACTCGACGGACGCTACGCCACCGTGCATACCCGTTGGGAGCCG
Organism: Guyparkeria hydrothermalis; assembly: GCF_023555385.1. Lineage (NCBI taxonomy): Bacteria > Pseudomonadati > Pseudomonadota > Gammaproteobacteria > Chromatiales > Thioalkalibacteraceae > Guyparkeria > Guyparkeria hydrothermalis. The sequence goes on along the minus strand of NZ_JAJSED010000001.1, from coordinate 1,394,151 downwards.
GCCGATCCGCTGCTGCGTGGTCAGCTGGCCGAGGTGTTCGGCGATGAGGCGGAGTTCACTCTCACCACCGCGTTGTATCCGACCGGTGGGACGCGCTCCACCGGGCGCGTGCCGATGGTCGACCGCGAAGGCGTTACGTTTTCCGGGGCCGACCTGATGCTCGAGACTTCGGCCGACGGCGGATTCGACTACGCCATCGAGAGCGAACGCCTCGCGGTCGACGAACAGGCCGAAGGGGTCGAGGCCGGTGCCCGTGCCACCGCCGAGGGACTGCGGCTGGTCGCCTCCGGCAAGGTTGCCGACGACGGCTTCGTCTGGGATAGCGAAGGTCGCATGTCGGTCGACAGCATGCAGGTCGCGGAGCCCGACGGCACCGCTTCGATCGAGGATCTGACCGTCGGTTTCGATTCGAGCCGCGAGGACGATCTGTTCCGTTTCGCGATCGACTACCAGGTGGGCGAGGCGACCATCGAGGGCGAATCGTTCCGCAATGCGCGGATGCGCCTGGCGGTCGAGCGTCTCGATGCCGAGGCGGTGCGCACCATCGCCGAACGCATCGAGGAGCTTCAGGAGCTGGCAGCCAGCGGTGCTGACGTCGAGCAGGCCGTTGCCCAGGTGATGCGCGAGGAACTGCCGGCACTGCTGAGCCGTGGTCCGCGCATTGCCATTGATCCGCTCCAGGCCACGACCGCGGAAGGCGATACCGAAATGGCGCTATCCGTCGAGGTGCCGGCCGGCGTGGTCAAGGGCGAACCCAACCCGATGATGTGGATGGCCCTGATCAGCGCGATGGCGGTCGAGGGCAGCCTGAAGATGCCGCTCGCCCTGCTGGAAAAGCAGGCAGCCGCACAGGGGCGTGCCGGGCAGGTCGAGGAGCAACTCGCCCCCTTGGTCGCCCAGGGCTGGATCGCGGTCGAGGACAACGTGGTCAAGACCACCGTCGACTTCCGCCAGGGCAATCTCGAACTGAACGGCACATCCGCCAACCAGTTGCTGAACATGGCGCTCGGTGGTGGCTGAGCGAGACAATCATTTAGGAGATAGTTAGGCATGAGCGTTGGATTGACCGCCCCGGCCGACGGGGAACTGCGGCCCGTTCCCGGTATCCGTATCGGCATCACCCGGGCTGGGGTACGCAAGGCCAATCGTGACGACCTCGCCGTGATGCTGTTGCCTGAGGGGGCGACCATGGCCGGTGTGTTCACGCAGAACCGCTACTGCGCCGCCCCGGTGATCATGTGCCGCGAGCGTCGCTTTAGCGATGTCGAGCCGCGCGCATTGGTGATCAACACCGGCAATGCCAACGCCGGTACCGGCGCCGACGGCATGGCGCGAGCCGAAGCCGTCTGTCACGCACTCGCCCACCGGCTGGGCTGTGATGACCGGGCCGTCTGGCCGTTTTCGACCGGCGTGATCATGGAGACCCTGCCGTCCGAGAAGATCATCGATGCGTTGCCCGCAGCGGTGGCCGAGGCCGTGGAGGACAACTGGCTGCGCGCCGCCTCGGCGATCATGACCACGGACACCATTCCGAAAGGGCGGTCGTTGACCCGCGTGATCGGCGGGGCGTCGGTGACGGTCACCGGCATTGCCAAGGGTTCCGGGATGATCCATCCGAACATGGCGACCATGCTCGGCTACATGGGCATCGACGCGCAGGTGCCCAAGCCGGTGCTGCAGGCCATGCTCCTCGAGATCACCGAGGAAAGCTTCAATCGGGTGACCGTGGATGGCGACACCTCGACCAACGATGCCTTCATGCTGATCGCGAACGGCCGGGAGGGCAGTCTCGAGGTCTCGAGCATCGACGACCCCAACTATGCCCCGCTGCGTGATGCGGTGGCCGAGGTGGCGGTGTTCCTCGCCCAGTCGCTTGCGCGGGACGGCGAAGGCGCGACCAAGTTCGTCACCATCGAGGTCAGTGGCGGGCGTGACCGCGCCGAGTGCCGGCTGGCGGGCAAGGCGATCGCCCACAGCCCGCTGGTCAAGACGGCGCTGTTCGCCTCCGATCCCAACCTCGGGCGTATCCTCGCTGCCGTGGGCAATGCCGGTATCGACGATCTGGATGTGGGCAAGGTCAGCCTCTGGCTGGGTGACGTGCGTGTCGTGGTGAATGGTGGCCGAGACCCGGAGTACGTCGAGGCCGAGGCCGCCGCGGTGATGGCAGAGCCCGAGATCACCATGCATGTCGATCTCGGCCGCGGCTCGGCCGTCGATCAGGTCTGGACCTGCGACTTCTCCTACGACTACGTCAAGATCAACGCCGAGTACCGTTCCTGATCGTGACGGCAACGCCACGGATCGACATCGTCCTCGGCCTGCTGCGCCAGCCGGACGGCCGCGTCTGGACGGAAGTCCGCCCGGACGACAAGCACCTGGCGGGCATGCGCGCGTTCCCGGGTGGCAAGCGCCGGCCCGAGGAGACCCTGCGCGCGGCGCTCGACCGTGAGTTGGCCGAGGAGATCGGTATCCGCGTGCGTCGGGCGAGGCGATTGATCACGCTTGACTGGGATTATCCCGACCGGCATTTGCGACTGATTGGTTTTGAGGTGACCGACTGGCTCGGCCAGCCTCGCTCGGCCGAGGGGCAGGCGCTCGCGGCCGAGCCACTCGGCCGCGATGACCGAGGCGAGTGGCTGGCCGCGATGCCGCCGGCCAATCGTGGCCTGATCAACGCGCTCGTATTGCCGCGTTGCCTCGCCATCACGCCGCCTGTCGGCGCGGACGGGTTCGTGGCATGGCAGGCTCGAGTCGAGTCGCAACTGCGCTCGCTGCCCGCGCCGATGCTGGTCAACCTGCGTCCCGGGGCGTCGGTCGGCGCAATGGAGGTGCCCTGGCCGGCGCTGGCCCGGGCGGTGCTGGCGGCGGGCCACTGGCCGCTGGTCAATCCGTCCACTGAACGGCCGCTTCCGGAGGGGCTCGACCCCCGCGTCGGGCTGCATCTGAATCATGCCCGGCTCACGTCCGTCTCCGTCGCGAAGGTGCGGGAGTGGCAGGCGTCGGGTCATCTGGTTACCGCGGCCGTGCACGATCGGGCCACGCTTGACCGTGCCGTTGAGCTGACCGTCGATCTCGTCACCGTCTCGCCCGTACGGGAAACGGGAACGCATCCGGGCGTGCCGGGCATTGGCTGGTCGGCCTTCGCCGAGCTGGCTGCGGCCGCCTCCATGCCGGTCTATGCGCTCGGTGGTGTCGCTACCGATGATCTGCCGCGTATCTGGCGCCGCGGCGGGTTTGGCGTGGCCGGCATCTCGGCCTTCTGGTGAGTCGTGAGGAGAGACGAATGAGCATGAAGCAGGCGAAGTGGCTGGTCGCCACCCTCCTGATCCTGGGCGTGATGACCTATCTGTGGGGGCGGGCGCCCAGCAAGCTATCCACGGACGTGCCGGTCACCGGGACGCTGACTCAGGTCGAGACGCCGGACGACTGCCAGCTGAAAGGCGAGGGCTGTACGATCACGATCGACGACCTGGGCGACTTCCGAGTCGCCATGCCGGCGACGGTGGCGCCCCTGAAGAAGTTCGACTTTACCGTCGAACCGCTGGGCGAAGCAGCCCGTTCGGTCGGCTCGGTCCGAGTCGATTTCGAGATGGTCGACATGGACATGGGGATCAACGCCTACCGGCTGGAGCGGCTCGCCGATGGCCACTACCAGGCGACCGTCATCCTGCCGGTCTGCACCACGGACCGCAGTGACTGGCTGGCGAACCTGACCATTCACAGTACCGAGGGCGCCTACCTGTTGCGGTTGCCGTTTGCCGTGGATCGGTCGCGGCCGTCAGAGGGCTAGGTCAGTCGCCCGGGTTGAGGCGGCGCAACAACACGTAGAGCGCGCCGGTGCCGCCGTCGTGCGGCGGGGCGGAGCAGAAGGCGACCACGTCGTCGCGCTGGGGAAGCCAGCGATTGAGCAGGGTCTTCAGGACCGGCTGGCCATCGGCGGAGCGATAGCCCTTGCCATGGACGATGCGTACGCAGCGACGGAGCTCGCCTCGCTCGCTGCGGATGAAGGCGCCCACCTCGTTGCGGGCCTCGTCGACGGTCAGGCCGTGCAGGTCGAGCGAGGCCGCGACGCTATAACCGCCGCGCTTTAGCTTGCGCAGTATCGCCTTCTGCACGCCCGGACGGACATACTGGACCTGTTCACCCTGTTCCGGTGCGTCGGCCAGATCGCTGAAGGCCACTTCGTCGATCATCTCGTCGAAGCCGGCCTCGCGTCGCGGACGGGCGCTGACGCGCGGGCGCTCGGGTTCGACGCGCTCGTCCTCGACCGGGTCGACAGGGCCGACGGCATCGAGAAACAGGGCGCGATCCTCGGGGTCGATGCGTGACTGGTCGCTCATGGAGGCATGATAGCGCCCCGGTGAGGGTCGGTGCCATCAACGACGGGTGCCGAGGTCCCACTTTCGGGCTGAATTGCCGACCGGCAGGCGGTATCCTTGCGGGAGCACCCGTCGCGGCCCGTTTGGGTCGCGACCTTCGGAATCGAAACGAGCAATCCATGCATATTCTTCTAAGCAACGACGACGGCTACCTTTCCCCGGGACTCAACATACTTGCCGAACGACTGGCCCGGTTCGCCACTGTCACCATCGTTGCCCCGGACCGCGATCGCAGCGGTGCCTCCAACAGCCTCACGCTCTCCCGCCCGCTGCGTCCGCGTCAGCTGGAGGAGCGGCTGTGGGTGATCGACGGCACACCGTCCGACTGTGTGCACCTGGGCATCAAGGGGCTGCTGCCGGAAATGCCGGACCTGGTGGTCTCGGGCATCAACCACGGTGCGAACCTCGGTGACGACGTCCTCTACTCGGGTACCGTGGCCGCGGCCAGCGAGGGTCGTGCACTGGGCCTGCCGGCGATCGCCGCCTCCTGCCAGTCGTTCGCCCCGGAATACCTCGAATCGGCGGCACATTGGGTGGAATGGCTGATCCGCCGGCTGGGCAACCATCCGTTGCCCGCCTACACGCTGCTCAATATCAACGTGCCGGATGCGCCGCTGGACGAGATCGGTGGCGTCAAAGCGACGCGGCTCGGGCGCCGTCACCCCTCCGGGCAGCTGGTGCGGGACACCGATCCACGTGGTCGCGAGATCGTCTGGATCGGTGCCGCCGGCGAGGCGGAGGATGCCGGCGAGGGCACCGACTTCCACGCGTTGGCGTCCGGTTGGGTCTCGGTGACGCCGATCCATTTCGACATGACGCGTCACGAGACAATGCCTGCACTCGAACATTGGCTGGCTTGAGGGAGAGCCGGTGATTCAACGCAACTACCAATGGGCTCGCCAGACGATGCTCGAACGGCTCGAGTCGCAGGGTATTCGGTCGAAGCCGGTGCTCAAGGCGATGGCGTCTGTGCCACGCGAGGCGTTCGTCGACGAGGTGCAGAGCGTGCGCGCCTATGAGGATTGCTCCCTGCCGATCGGCCAGGGGCAGACCCTCTCGCAACCGTATATCGTGGCGCGCATGACGGAACTCGTGATGGCCGGTGAGCGTCATCTCAAGCGTGTGCTCGAGGTGGGGACCGGCTCGGGCTACCAGGCGGCGGTGCTCGCTCAGCTGTGCCAGTCGGTGTTCACCGTCGAGCGGATCGGGGCGTTTCTCGATCAGGCGAAGGCCCGTCACCGGCAACTGGGGCTGCTCAATATCCGCTACATGCACCGGGATGGTTTCAAGGGCTGGCCCTCGCAGGCGCCGTTCGAAGCCATCGTGGTGACGGCCGCCCCCGATGCGGTACCGCCGGAACTCAAGGAGCAGCTCGCGATCGGCGGCCGGCTGGTGATACCGGTCGGTGCGCAGGGTGGTGGGCAGAAGCTGACCGTGATCACCCGGCTTTCCGATACCGAATATCAGACGCGCTGGTACGATCTGGTGTCGTTCGTTCCACTGCTGCCGGGGTCCTTGGCTTGATCCGCGGCATGACCCTGTTGGCGTGAGGTGCGCATGAGGCTGTTTGGCCCGCTCTACGACCGTGTCCTGGCCTGGTCCGCCCACCGCCGCGGGCCGGCCGTGCTCGGCGTATTGAGCTTTGCCGAATCCTCGGTCTTCCCCGTGCCACCGGACGTGATGCTCATGCCGATGACCCTCGCGCGGCCACGCTGCTGGTGGGGGTTTGCCCTGATCGCCACGGCAGGCAGCGTGCTCGGCGGGTTGCTGGGTTATCTGATCGGACTGTGGGCGATCGAGGCGATCCAGCCCTGGCTGGCCGAATCCCATTACGCGGCAGGCTTCGAGCGCGCGCGCGAATGGTTCGCTGCCTGGGGTTTCTGGGCGGTGCTGGTCGCCGGCTTTTCGCCGATCCCCTACAAGGTCTTCACCATCGCCGCCGGCGCCATGGCCATGAATCCACTGGGATTCGTCCTCGCCTCATTCGTCGGTCGAGGTGCACGTTTCTTTCTCGTCTCGGGGCTGGTGGCCTGGGCCGGTCCGCGCGTCGCGCCGAAGCTCCGACAGTACATCGAGTGGCTCGGCTGGCTGTTCGTGGCCTTGCTGCTGATGGCCATCGGAATCTGGCAGACGATGTAAGCCATGCGTACCGGCCTGCCAGCCCGCGAGTGCCGTATCCCGTCGAGTCTGGCGCCCCGCTGGTCGAGGTTGCTGGCGGCATTCGCGGTGGTGTTCCTGCTTGCCGGTTGTGCCTCCTCCACCGACTACCGCAGCTGGGAGCAGGGGCAGCCGGTCTATTACGTCAAGGGGGGCGACACCCTCTATTCCATCGCCGTGGCCAACGATGTCGACTGGCAGCGACTGGCGCGCTGGAACGGGATATCCAACCCTCGGCACCTGCGCATCGGACAGCGGCTGCGCTTGAGTCCGCCGAACAGCGCGGGATCGACGTCACGGTCGCCGTCGCGCTCGGTCGCCGCGCCCAGCCGGAAGGCCGACTCCTCGACAGCCGTGAGGGTGTCGCGACCCTCACCGGCCGCTTCGCCGGTCAACTGGCGCTGGCCACTGGAGGGCAAGGTGCTGCATCGCTTCTCGGAAGGCGCGCCGGCGCAGAAGGGTTTGATCCTTGCGGCGCGCGTCGATACGCCGGTTCGGGCCGCTGCCGCGGGCAAGGTGGTCTATTCGGGCGACGGCCTGCCTGGCTATGGCAACCTCGTTATCGTCAAGCACAACGCCCAGTGGCTGTCGGCCTACGCCTACAACAAGAGTCTGTCCGTATCGGAGGGGCAGCAGGTTCGGCGGGGCGAAACGATCGCCCGGGTCGGCCCGCGTGACCATCGCCAGCCCGACAAGGGTGGACACCTGCTGTTCCAGATCCGCCGACAGGGCAAGCCGGTCGACCCGGAGCGCTACCTGCCCTGATCCCCCCTCGGTGGTCGCCGCCTGCTCTTGAAAACGTTTGACCCGTGTCCATGTCCAAGGGACATGCCCTGAATGGGGCCGCCCGTTACGCAAGTTATATATGCGTGTACATGTCTTGTACATGAATCGGGCCGGCCAAACGCATTCCTGGCCGACTTCGAGCCTCTCAGGGTAAATGATCTCAAGAAATCGAATATGTCATGTTGTTTTATTCGATTTCGTGGGGATTGATCGCCTCATCTCACTGTGCAAAGGTTGTACACAGATCGTTTCGGCAACAGCGCAATCGAGCGAGGGACACGACATGGCACAGGCAATCGTTCACGACAGCATTCCCCAGGTCGAGCCCAGCAAGGTGGACGAGCTGGCTGCCGACCCGGCCACCCCGGCGACCGACCCTCGAGCGGCTCGTCGGGAGAGCGCGCCGGAAGCGGCAGAATTCGCCCGCAACTTCAATGTGGATGACTCGGAATCTCCGGATCCGGTCCGACTTTACCTGAAGGATGTCGAGACCGAACGACTGCTGACACCGGCCGAGGAGGTCGACTACGCTCGCCGCGCCCAGGCCGGTGAAGAGTGGGCACGTCAGAAGATGATCGTCTGCAACCTGCGACTGGTCATCAAGCTTGCCCGCCGTTACATCAATCGTGGCCTCGACCTTCTCGACCTGATCGAGGAGGGCAACCTCGGTCTGATGCGAGCGGTCGAGAAGTTCGACCCCGAGCGTGGTTTCCGCTTCTCGACCTACGCGACCTGGTGGATCCGTCAGACCATCGAACGCGCCCTGATGAACCAGGCGCGGACGGTGCGCCTGCCGGTGCACGTGGTCAAGGAAGTGCATTCCTACAACCGCGCCGCGCGTCGAATCGCGCAGAACCAGAACGGCGACGTGCGCCCCGAGCAGATCGCCGAGCATCTGGAAAAGCCGGTCAAGGACGTACTCAAGGTGATGTCGTACAACGAGCGCGAGTCGTCGTTCGACAGCCCGCTCAAGGGTGACGGCGAGTTCTCGCTGCTGGACATGGTGCCCGACGAGAACAGCCAGCTGCCCGAGGACGAATTGCAGGACAACGGTGTGCTGCAGCTGCTCGACCGGCTGATCGACAAGCTCGAAGGCAAGCAGCGCGAGGTGCTCATGCGCCGCTACGGTCTGCGTGGCCACGAGCCGGCCACCCTCGAGCAGGTGGGCAGCTTGCTCGGTTGTACCCGCGAGCGGGTCCGCCAGATCCAACTCGAGGCGGTGCGCCGCCTCAAGCAGTTTGCCGTCAACGAGGGCGTGACGTCCGACGTCATCTTCAGCGAATGACTCTCCGGCCGCTTCGGCGGCCAGATGGAGCCTGGTGAGGCCTGACCGCCTTCTGTCTTCGGGCAGCGAGGCGGTTTTTTTGTGGCTGCAAACACGACGTTAGCAAGGCTAATAGTTGGAGGGGCCGGGCCGGGGTGGCAGAATGAATGTCCCGGTCAGGACGTCCGGACAAGACCGTTTCCCTCCCACGAAGGGGCCCCGCATGGCCGACTTGAAAACCGAATTCGACATCTGTGCCGAGGACCGCGTGCCGGTGCTGCTGCACCGCGTCGACCAGTTGTGGCGCCAGCTGCTTGATCATGAGCTTGCCCACCACGGCTTGAGTCAGGCCAAGTGGCGGACGATGGCGATTTTGTCGCTGTATCCCGAGGGCCTCATCCAGTCGGAATTGGCCGAGGAGCTGGGTATCGAGGGCCCGTCGCTGGTTGCCATGGTCGATCGCCTGTCACGCGATGAGTGGGTCGAGCGGGTCCAGTGCGGTACCGATCGCCGCTGCAAGATCATCCGTCTGACCGAACGCGCCCTGCCGCTGATCGACGAGATACGTGCCAGTGCCGAGAAGCTCTATGCCCGCACTTTCACCGAGGTGGATGTTCCCGGCGTGAGCATTCAGGATGTGGAGCGCTTCATGATCGCCCTGCGTGATCGGCTCTACGAGAATCTGCCGGAGCGAAAGCGCCAGCAGCGACGCCGTAATTTGGCGCGTGCCGCTGAGCAGGGCTGATCCGCCCCATTTTTTTCCGGCCCGACACAAAACGCCCCCGATGATGAACTGACCCCCAAAAGTTGGACGGTTAGTTAGCCGGGCACCAAGGCCTGAGTCCTGTATTCCACGGGGCTCAGGCCTTTTAGTTTGTCCTTGATCCGGTCGTGGTTGTAGTAGTGGATGTAGCGCTTGAGCTCGGCGACGAACGACTCGACGCTACTGAACCGCTGCCCATGGAAGCATTCCGTCTTCAGAATCCCGAAGAAATTCTCCATGACGGCGTTGTCGAGGCAATTGCCCCTTCGGGACATGCTCAGCTCGATGCCATGTCGGTGTAGCGTCTGTCGGTAAGGGGCCATCCGGTACTGCCACCCCTGATCGGAGTGCAACATCGGCGCCTCACCCGCATTCAGGCGCCTCAAGGCCCGGTCTAGCATCGTCATGACCAGCGGCAATCGAGGGCTGCGTGCGATTTCGTAGGCGACAATCTCCTGGTTGTAGAGATCCAGAACCGGCGATAGGTAGACGCGCTCACCCCGAACCTTGAACTCGGTCACGTCGGTGACCCACTTGTGGTTGGGCCGGTCCGTCTCGAAGCGACGCCTGAGATGGTTCGGGGCTGCCAGGCCCTCCTCGCCACGGTATGAGCGATACCGTTTCGGGCGAATGCGGGAAGCCAAGCCCAATTGCCCCATCAGGCGTTGCACGGTCTTGTGGTTCAGCGGCCGTCCCTGACGGCGTAGGGTCCAGGTGATACGGCGGTATCCGTAACGCCCCTTGTGCCGATGAAAGATGGCGGCGATGTGCCGCTTCTCATCGGCATATCGCTCCGGCCGGCGGGAGGCTCTCAGCCAGTAGTAATACACGCTGCGAGCCATTCGGGCTGCCTTGAGCAACCACTTGAGGGCGTGCCTTGGTCTCAGTTCGGTGATCAGTCGCGCCTTTTCTTCTCGGCGGATCGCTTTTCCTGGGCCAAGGCTTTCAGCTTTTTTAGATAAGCATTCTCCGCCTCAAGATAGGCCAAGCGCTCATGCAGCTCGTCCGTCGTCATGTTTTCCGTGGCCTTGCGGCGTTCGGGTAACGGTGGCGAATGAGGTTTGTGCTTGGCCATGAGAGTGCGCCTCTTGCTGCGTTTGGACTCCAGCGCTGCCATCCCACCCTGGACAAAGTCACGCTGCCATTTGCGCACCGTGGTCGATGCCGCAATCTTGAACATCGCACAGGTGTGCCGCACGGACCACCCTTCCGATTCCATCGTGGATAGCACCTGACGCTTGAACGTTGCCGAATAGCGGGCACCTGCGCAGCGAAGGCCTTCCGGCCCATGCTCTTCATAAGCCGCCGACCATCGTCGAACACTCCCGCTGTCGATACCGAACCGCCTTGCCGTCGCGGTGCTGCCTTCTGATGATTGTTGATAGTGCTGCACGACGGCGAGCCGGAATGACTCCGAATACTTGGTCATAAAGAAACCCCTGTCAGTTGGACTGTTGTCCAACTGACAGGGGTCACTTCAATGACCGGGGGCGTTCTTCGTTTCAGGGCCTTCCATGAGCCCTGGTCAGGCGGATCACCCGTTGTTGTTCCCTTCCTGCTGCTGGCGAGCGCGGTTCATCAGGAATTCGGTGAGCAACGGGACCGGCCGGCCGGTGGCGCCCTTCGCCTCGCCGGTCTTCCAGGCAGTGCCGGCAATGTCGAGGTGGGCCCAGTGATGTTCGCGCACGAAGCGTGAAAGGAAGGCGGCTGCGGTGATGGTTCCCCCTTCGCGTCCACCGATATTGGCCATGTCGGCAAAGTTGCTCTTCAGCTGGTCCTGGTACTCGTCCCACAGCGGCAACTGCCAGGCGCGGTCATTGGCAGTGTCGCCTGCCCTGAGCAGTTCCCGGGCGAGAGCGTCGTGGTTGGAGAGCAGGCCGCTGGGGTGACGGCCCAGGGCGACGATGCAGGCGCCGGTGAGCGTGGCGATGTCGACAATGGCTGCCGGCTTGTAGCCGGCCGCGTAGGTCAGCGCGTCGCAGAGAATCAGCCGGCCCTCGGCATCGGTGTTCAGAACCTCGATGGTCTGCCCGGACATGCTGCGGATCACGTCGCCCGGCTTGAGCGCCGCACCGCCCGGCATGTTCTCCACGGTGGGGACGATGCCGACGACGTTGATGGGCAGCTGCATCTCGGCAACCGCGGACATCACGCCGATGGTGGCCGCCGCGCCGCCCATGTCGAACTTCATCTGGTCCATGTCCGGTCCCGGCTTGAGCGAGATGCCGCCGGAATCGAAGGTGACTCCCTTGCCGACCAGCACGATCGGCGGGGTGTCGCTGTCCGCGCCCATGTGCTCCATCACGATCATCTTCGGCGGCTCGCTGCTGCCTTTGGCCACCGAGAGCAGGGCATTCATCCCCAGCGATTCCATGCGCGACTGGTCCAGCACTTCGACAGAGAGGTGCAGGTGGGTCTCGGTCATCTTGCGCGCATGCTCGGCCATGGTGGTGGGCGTGAGCAGGTTGCCCGGCATGTTGGCGAGGTTCTTCGCCATACGCATGCCGTTGCTGATCGCGGTGGCCTCGCGCACGTAACGCTCGGCTTCCATCAGTTCGCGACGCGTCGGCAGGATGAAGGTGACCTTGCGAAGAGGTCGACGCGGACCGAGCTCACGGTCGGTCTTCAGTTCGTCGAAGCGGTATAGCGCATCGTCGATCGCGACGATGCTCTGCCGCAGGACGTGCTCCATGCTGCTGCCGCGTACGTCGATTTCGGAGAGGTGGCTGACGCATTCGGCCGTGCCCCGATGGTGTAGGGCCTCGACAGCCGCGCGCGTCGCCTTGACCAGCCCACGCGTATCCAGCTCGCGTTCCTTGCCCAGGCCCACCAGCATGACCCGGTCGGCCTGGATGTTGGGCACGCCATGCAGCAACAGGGTGTCACCCAGTTCGCCGTCCATGTCCCCGCGCCGTGTGATCGCCGTGATGAACCCGTCGCTGACGCGGTCGATGGTCTCGGCCGCATCCGAAAGCCGCCGGGACTCGAATACGCCGACGATTAGGCAGGCAGTACGCTGTTTCTCCGGAGCGCCACTCTTTACCGAGAATTCGAGCACGGTGATATTCCTCGTCTCTGCTGTGCGTGGGGTGGGGCGCGGGACGTTAGCCACCATCCCGCGGTACGTTAGCCGGCAGTCTAGCAAAAAGGCGGGACCGGGCCGGTCGTGCTTCGGGTCCGGTGCCCGCTCCTGCTAGGATTCACACTCTTTCCCAGACGCCTGAGGGTGCCACGATGAGCGACCATTCCGACAAGCGACCCGACTCTCCTTCCCCCGAGGACGAATTCGAGCCGGGTATCGGCGATCCCTATCGCTTCGAGGCTCCCTCGCCTCAGCCCGGGTTCGCCCGGGCATCCAAGGTCATGCTGGTGATCGGTGCGATCCTCTCGGCCGTGGGCGTGATCGGCGGGCTGGGGCCTATCGTGTTTACCAGCGGCGAGGACAAGCGTCAGTTTATGGACCTGCTGATGCTCGCCCCGGCTGGGGTGATCCTAATGTTCACCGGCATCACCGGCTGGGTGATCGCTGGCGGGCGTTAACCGCTACAGGACGCCCCCACCGGGATAATCCCGGTCGCCAGACACAAAAAAACCCCGGGCCGAGCCCGGGGTTTTCTGTTTCATGGCCGGCATTTGCCGGCCTCTGTCGATCAGCTGGCGCGCGGGACGCGGACGTCCTCGACCAGCTCCTGGATCTCCGCCGGCGGCGGGGTGGTCATCTTCGCGACCAGAATCGCGACGATGAAGTTCACCGCAGCACCGATGGCACCGAAGGAGGTCGGGTTGATGCCCAGCATCCAGTTGTCGGCGTTGTCCGGCAACATGTTGGTGCCCGGGATGAAGAACCAGCCCTTGTACCAGAAGATGTACAGCAGGGTGATGGTCAGACCGGCCAGCATGCCCGCGATGGCGCCCTGCTTGTTCATGCGCTTGGAGAAGATCCCCATCATCAGCGCCGGGAACAGGGAGCTCGCCGCGAGACCGAAGGCCAGTGCCACCACCTGGGCGGCGAAGCCCGGCGGGTTGAGACCGAGGTAACCGGCGATGACGATTGCTACGGTCATCGAGATCCGGCCGGCCATCAGCTCGCCCTTCTCGGAGATGTCCGGCTTGATCACGCCCTTGAGCAAGTCATGCGAGATGGCCGACGAGATCGCCAGCAGCAGGCCCGCTGCGGTCGACAGCGCGGCGGCGATACCACCGGCGGCGATCAGCGCGATTACCCAGTTGGGCAGCTTCGCGATCTCCGGGTTGGCCAGCACCATGATGTCGCGGTCGACGTACAGCTCGTTGCCTTCCCAGCCGTACTGGGCTTCGGCCATAGCCGCGAACTCTTCGTTCTTGTCGTTGTAGTACTGGATGCGGCCGTCGCCGTTCTTGTCCTCGAACTGCAGCAGACCGGTGGTCTCCCAGTTCTTGAACCACTCCGGACGCTCGGCGTACAGCAGGTTGCCTTCCTCGGCCCCGATCGCGCCCGGCTGGACGGTCTTCAGGGTGTTCCAGATCGCCATGGCGCCAACGGCCGGGGCGGTGGTGTAGAGGATGGCGATGAACAGCAGGGTCCAGCCGGCCGATTTGCGGGCGTCACGGACGCGCGGCACGGTGAAGAAGCGCACCAGCACGTGCGGCAGACCGGCGGTACCGATCATCAGCGCCAGGGTCAGCAGGAAGGTGTTCATCAGGTCCGGCGTGCCGGTGTACTCGGCGAAACCGAGGTCGACCAGGATCATGTCCAGCTTCTGCAGCAGGTACTGGTTCGAGCCGTCGGTCAGCTCTGCGCCGGTGCCGATCTGCGGCAGGAAGTGGCCGGTCAGCTGCAGCGAGATGAAGATCGCCGGGACGGTGTAGGCGAAAATCATGATCACGTACTGCGCGATCTGCGTGTAGGTGATGCCCTTCATGCCGCCGAGTACCGCGTAGACGAACACGATGCCCATGCCCGCGAACAGGCCGACCTCGACCGAGGTCTCGAGGAAGCGGGAGAAGGCGACGCCCACGCCCTTCATCTGACCGATGACGTAGGTCAGCGAGATCACCAGCAGGGCGATGACGGCGATGACGCGCGCGGTCTTAGAGTAGAAGCGGTCACCGATGAATTCCGGCACCGTGAACTTGCCGAACTTGCGCAGGTACGGCGCCAGCAGCATCGCCAGCAGTACGTAGCCGCCGGTCCAGCCCATCAGGTAGGCGGAGGCCGAGTAGCCGTTGAAGGCGATCAGGCCCGCCATCGAGATGAACGACGCGGCGGACATCCAGTCGGCGGCGGTGGCCATGCCGTTGAGAACCGGGTTGATCCCCTTGCCGGCAACGTAGAACTCGCTGGTCGTGCCGGCACGCGCCACGATCGCGAGGATGAAATACAACACGAAGGTGGCGCCAACCACCAGGTAAATCAGTGTCTGAAGATCCATGTCTCTTTGGCTCCTGCTTTATTAGTCTTCGGCGACGCCGAATTTTTTATCGATGGCATTCATGCGCCAGGCGTAGAAGAAGATCAGCACCACGAAGGTGAAGATCGAGCCCTGTTGCGCGAACCAGAAGCCCAGCGGGTAACCGCCCAGCGAGATCTGGTTGAGCGTATCGACCAGCAGGATGCCGAATACGTAGGACACCAGGAACCAGACGACCAGGCAGCCGAACAGTACCTTCAGGTTGGCGCGCCAGTAGTCGGCGCGATTGGATGAGTGCTCCATGAGAGGCTCCTTGGGGTTTCGGTCGGATCCGAACGATTTTAGTTTTCCATCTCCAGCCAACATCCCGTCGCGCGCCATCAGGCGAGCGCAACAGAGGATGCCGACGAAGCGTAAGCGTACTGGAAGCGTGGGGGGAAAGTGAACCTTTGGTGCGCGCCAAAGGCGCTTACAGCTGGTAGGCAATGGCCAGATGGCGCTGAAGTTTGCGGGCGATGCGAAACGATTCCTTGAGAAGGCGCTGGGTCAGGCCGTCGAGCTCGTCCGGGTCGATCAGGTTGTCGGGGTCCTCGCCGCGCACGATCTGAGCGTGCTGGTGGCGCAGCCGTAGTCGCTGGATGAAATCGTAGGCGGCGGCCAGATCCTCGGCTGGCAGGGCGCGCTCGGGCACCAGCGCCAGCCGCTGGTCGGTGCGCGTGGCCGGCGAACCTTCGGCGAGTGCCTCGATGCGAGCGGCGTCGACGAACGGCGTGGCGCCGTCGGTCTTGATGTCGATGCCTCGCTGTCCCTGACGTTCGCGCGTACGAAAGCCGCCGAACAGGGTCAGCGGTGGCTGGTTGCGCATGGCGTTGGCAGCGAGCTGGCGGCGGAAGCGACTGTTCTTGCGGGCCGGTTCCCGCCAGGCTTCGGCCCAGCGGTCGAAAAGCGCCTCGCTGCCGGCGAGGCCGCGGGCGTCGAAGAAGATGGTGGCTTTGAGCAGGTGTTCGGGGGTGCCCTGGTCGATCCAGCCGCGGAAGCGTCGGCTCCACTCCTCGAACGACAGGCAAAGTTCCGGGTTGCCGGCCATGATGTTGCCCGGGCAGAGCGGGTAGCCCAGCTGGTCGAGTGCCTCGTTCACGCGCCGGGCCAACGGCAGAAGCAGGTCGCGAGCGGATTGTTCGTCCAGCGGTCCGGCAAACACCAGGCCGTTGTCCTGATCCGTTGCCAGGGTCTGCTCGGACCGGGCCTCGCTGCCGAACGTCAGCCAACACCACTCCAGTTCCGGTGGCAGGGGCGCATCCTCGAAGGTAAGCGCGATCACCCGCCGGGTAATGGCGTCATTGATGCCCGACACGATCCGGCTGATGGGGGCGAACCCCGAGCCGGATTCCAGCAGTGCGCCGACGATGCCGGGCACCTCGCGGCGGATGACGGCAAGCGACTCGATGTCCCCTGCACGCCGGATGCGCTGATGCATCAGGCCCGGTGTCATGGCGTTGACCCGGTACAGGTCACCTTCGTCGAGCACTCCAAGCGGTTCATTGCCGGCCGAGTCGGTGACCAGCAGGTGATGAAAGCCGTGTTCGGCGAGGCTGACGGCTGCCTCCAGCAGCGAGGTGTCGGCATCGATGCTGACCGGATCGCGCGTCGCGATCTCCGCTAGCGAGCGATCGTGGCCTTCCTTATGAGTCAGGCCACGGAAGGCCAGATCACGCAGGGTGACGATGCCCCAGCCCGAACCGAGGCGCACGATGATCGCCTCGCCGCCGTGGCCTTCCAGAGCGCGAGCCGCCTGGTCGAGCGGCGTGTCGCCGTCCAGTCGCAGAGGCTCGCCTTCCAGGCGTGAGCGGATGGGCGTGGTGGGGTCGAGCAGCGCCCCGGAGCCGCCCAGACCGGCGGTGTCTTCCTCGCCCACCGGGCCGCGCGCGAGCAGGTGGCCGATGCGGCGGGTGCAGAAATCGTCGAAGGCCTCGCTTTGTTCCCGCAAGCGCCGGAAGGCATCGACCGGTATCGCCACCGCCTCGCCGGGAGCGGCAACGCGCTGGATCGTGCTGACCGGGCGCTGCTCCATCAGGGCGCCCAGGGGGAAGGCATCGCCGCGACCCAGTGACCAGACCGGCTGTCCGTCCGAGCCGCCGGCCAGGCCATCGACGCGCCCGGCAAGCAGCACATAGAAGGTGTCGGGTGCCCCCATGCCTGGCTCGAGCAGCACCTCGCCGCGCTCGAGCGGCCGGATACGGGCTTCCGGGATCACCCGTTCGAGCAACTCGGGCTCGATGTGGTCGAAGGGAGCGATCTGCCGCAGGGCCTCGATCGGGTTGCGGCTATCGGCATCGTTTCGCTGGGCGTCACCCATGACTGACTCCGTGCAATGGTCCGGGCGGCTATGCTCGGCCTGTCCGTTTCGACAACCATAGCGGAGGTTCGGTCATGTGGGGAGGGCGAATGTACCCGTTGGCGCTGATGCTGGTCTGTCTGCTCACGGCATCGGTTGGTCGCGCCGAGAGCAATGCTGACGGCGCCGGCGATGTGGTGACGGCCGAGCGCATCGGCATGGGGCTGGCCGCGGACATCGCGGAGGAGGCGGTGGCGGCCTGTGCCGGGCAGGGCTACGCGGTCACCGCGGTGGTGGTCGACCCGTCGGGTGACCCGCAGGTGATGATGCGCGCGACGCATGCGCCGCGCTTCACTCGCCAGATTGCCGCCGACAAGGCCCGCGCGGTGATTCTCTCGGGCATCGACTCGGGCGCGTTTCGCGCCAATCGTGGTGACATTCGCCAGGAGATGAACCACGTCGACGGGGTGCTGATGCTCGACGGGGCGGTGCTGATCGAGTCGGCCGGCTCGACCATCGGGGCGCTGGGGGTAAGTGGTGCGCCGGGCGGCGACAAGGATGCCGCCTGTGCTCGTCAGGCACTCGATGCCTTTTTCGAGCGCCTGCAGTTGCGCTGATGGAACGTCAGCCGTCGATCGGGCATGGGAAGGTGCCGCGCTCGATCTGTACCGTGGCGTGCCGGATGTCGAAGCGTTCGTCGAGTGCCTCCTGCAGGTCACGCAGGAAACGGTCGCCATCCATCGGTGGTTCGGGCATTACCAGATGGACGCTAAGCGCCGTCTCGCGGGTGGACAGCGCCCAGACGTGCAGGTGGTGATGGTCGCTCACGCCGGGCAGGTCACTGAGGTAGCGATCGACCTCGTCGAGATCGACACCGGCCGGTACGCCATGCAGGATCAGTTGCAGGGCGCGGCGACTCAGTTCGAGGGCCGGGATCAGGATCACCAGGCTGACGAGGATGCTGAGTGCGGGGTCGATCCAGGTGAGGCCGGTCAGCAGGATCAGTAGGCCGGAGAGCGCGACGGCCACCGAGACCGCGGCGTCGGCGGCCATGTGCAGGAAGGCGCCTCGCAGGTTGAGGTCGTGCTTCTGCTGCGCCATCAGCAACCACGCAGTCCCCGCGTTGACGAGGACGCCGGCCAGCGCGACGGCAATCACCAGCATGCCGTCGACCGTCGGCGGGTCGAGCAGGCGCATGCCGGCCTCCCACAGGATCCACAGCGAGGCGAGGATCAGGGTGATGCCGTTGATCAGGGCGGCCAGCACGGTGCTGCTGCCCAGCCCGTAGCTGAATTGCCGGTCGGCCAGGCGCCGGCTCAGCCGGTTGGCGCCCCAGGCCAGCACCAGCCCGAGCACGTCGCCGAGGTTGTGGGCCGCGTCGGCCAGCAGGGCCATCGACTGCCCGAGAATGCCGGCCACCGCCTCGATCATCACGAAGCCCAGATTGAGCGCGATGCCGATGCCCAGCGCGCGGCCGGCGTGATCGATCAGCTCATCGGGGGCGTGGTGCTCGTGCATGGTTTAGCCGCCGGACGGTCGCACCAGCGCGTCAGTGCAGCAGGCCGAACATCTTGCGCCGGAACCGGCGGGTGAGGGGGTGCTCGGCACCGAGCAGCTCGAACAGGTCGATCATGCCGCGGCGGCCGGCGTCGTCGTTGTAGGAACGGTCGTGCAGCATCATCTGATAGTACTGCTCGAGCGCCTCCTCGTGGTCGTTGCGCAAGGCGAGCTTGGCGGCGAGTGCCTCGCGTGCCTCCATGTCCTTCGGATCGGCCTCGATCCGCGAGCGCAGCTCGTCCTCCGGCGGACCGGAATGGGCCGAGCGCGCCATGCCGATACGCGCCTTGAGCTCGCGCACATCGTCACGTGCCGCGGCGTCCATCGGCAGGGCCTCGAGGATCTGCCAGGCCTGGTCGAAGTCGCCCTCGGCGGCAATCAGGTCGGCCAGGTCCAGCAGCACCTCGACATTGCCGGGCTCCTGCTGGTTGGCCTGCTTGAGCAGATCCATCGCCTGCTCGATGGCGCCCGCGGCGCGCACCTGCTGGGCCTCGCGGCGCAGCTTGTCGATTTCGGACAGCACGTGGCGGGCGATGAACTCGCGAATCTGCCCCTCGGGCAGGGCGCCCTGGAACTGGTCGACCGGGCGGCCACCGACGAACATCATCACGGTGGGCAGGCTGCGCACGCCGATCTGCTGGGCGAGCTCCTGCTCGGCCTCCGTGTCGACCTTGGCGAGCTTTACCTGGCCACCCATGTCCTCGACGATTTGCGAGAGCAGCGGCATCAGCTGCTGGCAGGGGCCACACCACTCCGCCCAGAAATCCACCAGAACCGGTGTTTCGTGGGAGGCCTCGACCACCTTGTCGTGGAATTCCTGGGCAGTGACGGAAAAGACGTGTGCGCTCTCGCTCATGGTCAGCTTGTCCTCGTGTCGGGATAGTGAGACTGCCGCTGGACATGGCGGCGCCCGGGGCGGATTTCAACCCCGGTGTCACGCGCCGGGCGGGGGTGTACACTTTGCAGCGAGCCACAGGGGCTCGCTTCGACGGCCTGCCGGACGCCTTTCGGCACTCGCGGGCATCATTCTCAAGGGAATGTACGACTGAATTATGGCTGAACGATCCGACTATACCGCCGGCTCGATCGAGGTGCTGACCGGCCTCGATCCGGTAAAGAAGCGCCCGGGCATGTACACCGATACCTCGCGCCCCAACCACCTGGCGCAGGAGGTGATCGACAACAGTGTCGATGAGGCGATCAGCGGATACGCCGGATCGATCGACGTGGTCGTGCACGAGGATGGCGCCCTGTCGGTCTCCGACGACGGCCGCGGCATGCCGGTGGACGTGCATCCGGAGCACGGCATCTCCGGGGTGGAACTGATCCTCACGCGTCTGCACGCCGGCGGCAAGTTCTCGGACAAGTCGTACCAGTTTTCCGGCGGCCTGCATGGCGTGGGCGTCTCGGTGGTCAACGCCCTGTCGACCCGCCTGGTGGTGGACATCAAGCGTGATGGCAAGCTGCACCGGATCGAGTTCGCCCACGGCGACGTCACCCGGCCGCTGGAGGTCATCGACACGGTCGGCAAGCGCAACACCGGTACGACGCTCACCTTCTGGCCGGACACCAGCTACTTCGACCAGCCGCGTTTCAACATGGCCCGGCTGCGCCACGTCTTGCGCGCCAAGGCGGTGCTCTGCCCGGGGCTCAAGGTCAGCCTGACCGACCAGGCCAGCGGTGAGCGCGAGGACTGGTGCTATGCCGACGGCCTGCGCGACTACCTGCTCGAGAGCGTGCGCGACCAGGAGGTGCTGCCGCCCGAGGGCTTCGTCGGTCACATGAAGGCACCCGATGGTGGCCGGGCCCAGGAAGTTGCCTGGGCGGTGGTCTGGGCCACCGAGCCGGGCGAGGGGCTGACCGAAAGCTACGTCAACCTGATCCCGACCCTGCAGGGCGGCACCCACGTCAACGGCCTGCGCCAGGGGCTGACCGAGGCGATCCGCGAGTTCTGCGAGTTTCGCAGCCTCCTGCCGCGCGGGGTGCGCCTGTCGCCGGAGGACGTCTTCGACCGGGTGCGCTTCGTGCTCTCGGCCAAGTTGCACGACCCCCAGTTCGCCGGCCAGACCAAGGAGCGGCTCTCCTCGCGCGAGTCGGCCAGCTTCATCAGCGGCGTGGTCAAGGACGCGCTGTCGCTCTACCTCAACCAGCACCCGGATGTGGGCGAGAAAATCGCCCAGATCGCGATCGAGTCGGCCCAGAGTCGCATCAAGAGCGAGAAGAAGGTCGCCCGCAAGCGGGTCACCAGCGGCCCGGCGCTGCCCGGCAAGCTGGCCGACTGCGCTTCGACCGACCTCTCGCGCACCGAGCTGTTCCTGGTCGAGGGCGACTCGGCCGGTGGCTCGGCAAAGCAGGCCCGCGAGCGCGACTTCCAGGCGATCATGCCGCTGCGCGGCAAGATCCTGAATACCTGGGAGACCGACCCGGCCCAGGTGCTCGCCAGCCAGGAGGTGCATGACATCGCCGTGGCCCTTGGCCTCGAGCCGGGCTCGGACGATCTCTCCAAGCTGCGCTACGGCAAGGTCTGCATCCTCGCCGATGCGGACTCGGACGGCCTGCACATCGCGACGTTGCTCTCGGCTTTGTTCCTGCGCCACTTCCCCTCCTTGGTGGACGCCGGTCACGTTTTCGTCGCCATGCCACCGCTCTACCGCATCGACATCGGCAAGGAGACCTTCTACGCACTCGACGAGCATGAGCGCGATGGCATCATCGATCGCCTCGAGGCCGAGAAGCGCCGCGGCAAGATCCAGGTGACCCGCTTCAAGGGCCTGGGCGAGATGAATCCGGTACAGCTGCGCGAATCGACCCTTGCCCCGGCCACGCGCCGTCTGGTGCAGCTAAAGGTCGAGGGTGATGACACCATCGAGGTGTTCGACATGCTGCTCGCCAAGAAGCGTGCGGCCGACCGGCGTGCCTGGCTGGAGCGTAACGGCGACCTCGCCGAGGTGGTGTAGTTGGTCGCGCCGGGTCGGCGGTTGCCGTCCCGACCGCGTCCCGGCGCGGCCTGCCTGGCTGCAGCGTTGCTGTTGGGCGGGCTGGCGTCCGGGATGACGGGGGCGATGGCTGCGCCCACGCCGCAGCTGCAGCTGACGGGGCTGTCGGAGAAAGATCTGGTCACCAACGTCGGCCTGTCGGTTCCCCGGATCGGCTTTTCGTGTCAGGCCGGGACCGCCCAGATCCGCCGCTATCTCGACTCGGCCGCCGAGGCCGCCGAAGAGGCTCTGCAGGCCTACGGGCATTTCAATGCGCGCATCCGCACCTCGATCCAGTCGCGGGAGGATTGCCGCGACCCGGCCCTCGACATCGATGCCGGCCCGGTGACAAAGATCGAGTCGGTCAGCATCGAACTGCCGACGGCGATCGAGTCGCTCGAATCGGTCGAGACCTTCCTCGAGGACAACCGGCCCGAGGAAGGCGAGCCGCTCGACCAGGCGGCCTACGATGCCTTTCGCGACGGGTTGCTCTCGCGGGTGCAGAAACAGGGCTATCTCGATGCGCGCTTCACCACGCGTGAGTTGCGGGTCGACCCGGAACAGCAGGCGGCGCGGATCAAGCTGGCCCTCGATCCGGGGCAGCGCTATCGCTTCGGCGAGGTGACCATCGAGCAGTCGATCCTCGAGCCGCAGCTGGCGCGGCGCCTGGTCGGCGTGCCGTCGGGGACGCCGTACACCAGTGCGGACCTGCTGGCGATGAACCAGAACCTCACCGGCACCGAGTACTTCGAATCGGTCTCGGTCCGGCCGCGGCTGGACGAGCGCGAGGATCTCGAGGTGCCGGTCGACATCACCACGCGCCGTAACGCGCGCACCTCCTACGAACTCAGCGCCGGCTATGCCACCGATGTCGGTCCGCGTGTCGGGGCCAAGGTGACGCGTCGCTACGTCAACAAGCGTGGGCATCAGTGGGCGGCGCGTACCCAGCTCTCGGCGATCGAGCAGCGCATCGACACCACCTACACCATCCCCCGCGCCGCCGATCCGCTGCGTGAGCGCTACGACATCTACGCCCGAGCGACGCGCGAGGACAACAACGACATCCTCACCACCGCAGCGGCGACCGGCCTGCAATGGGCGTACGAAGGCGATCGCTGGACCCGGTCGCTGTTCACCGAGTACCTGCTCGACCGCACCCGCTACGGCGACGAGCCTCCCGAATCGAACGGCTTCGCCATCCTCGGCGGCCGGCTGGGGTACGACGGGTTGGACGATCCGCTCTTTCCCAGCGAAGGGGTGGTGGTCGACGTCTCGCTGCAGGGGGCGGCCGAGCCCGTGCTCTCGGCGACGAGCTTCGTCCGTGGGCACCTGTTCGTCGGCGGCTATCTGTCGCTGGGCCGCTGGATCTTCGCCGGGCGGGGCGAGGCCGGCATGATCGTGACCGACGAGTTCGACAAGATGCCGCGCTCGCTGCGGTTCTTCACCGGCGGCGACCGTTCCGTGCGCGGCTACGAGTACGAGTCGCTCGCGCCGGAGAACGAAGACGGCACACTGATCGGCGGCAAGTACCTGCTGGTCGGCAGCGTCGAGGCCATGTACCCGGTGGTCCGCGATGACTGGTATGTCGCCGCCTTCGTCGATACCGGCAATGCCTACATCGATCCCCAGGCGGAGCTCAAGACCGGTGCCGGGCTGGGCGTGCGCTGGCGATCCCCGGTGGGCATGGTCCGCCTCGACGTGGCGCAGCCGCTCGATGGCAGCGATGGCTTGCCGCGGTTGCACCTCGGGCTGGGGGCCGCGTTTTGAACCGGGGTCGGAGGCTGTTCACCCTGTTGGTCTGGGCTCGACGCGTGGTGCTGGTCATTGGCTGGTCGGTCGTGCTCGCCACGCTTCTGTTGCTGGTCGGGTTGTGGTGGCTCACCTCGACGCCCAGTGGCGTGCAGTGGGGTGTCGCGCAGGCCGAACGCCACCTCGGCGCCCTCACGGTCGACGAGGTGTCCGGTACGCCCTGGCGCGGCATGCGTGTCGCCGGTCTCTCCTGGACACCCGAGCAGGGCGCGAACCTGAGATTCGAGGCGGCAAGCCTGCAGGTCGATCCGGGTGAGCTCTGGCGGGCGCGGTTGCACATCCCGAAGTTGTCGGTCGACGGGGCCGAGGTCGAACTGCCGCCTGCTCCGGAGCCGAATGCGACCGATCAACCGGCCGGTCTGCCCGCGATCCCGCCGATTGCCATCGACCTCGAACAGTTTTCAGCCAACCGTGTCGTGGTTCGCCAGGGCGAGGCGCGCTATGAACTGGTCGAAGCCCGTCTCAGTGCCGGCCTGGAGGCTCGTGATCAGTCCCCGCAGCTGTCCATGCGGCTGCAGGCGCTCGACCTGCGCCTGCCCGACTCACTCCGGGTGAACGGTCGGGGCGAAGTGGCCGCCGGTCTCGCCGGCGAGATGCCGCTGACGGCACGCCTGGACCTGCTGGTCGACCATCCGCGCGGCTGGCTGAGCGGGCCGATAACGGCCGATGGCTCGATCCGCGACGGGGTGACATTGACTCCGCGCCTGGCCTGGATCGGTACCGACGGTGTGCCGGCATCGGTGTGCGGGCGGATGGTGCTCGATACCGAGCGGCTCGATCTCGAGTCGCTGCGGGTCGATTCGCTTGGTGGCCACCTCGATTTGCGTGGCGAGGCGCGCTGGGCACCGCGCTGGTCGTTCGATCTGGTCGGCGAGGCGCGCTCTCTGGACCCGGCATGGGTCGAGCCGTCGCTGCCCGGCACGCTGGACTTCGATCTCGATGCCCACTTGGAGGCCGCCGACGGCTGGCTGCCGGCGCGCGGCAAGGTGCTGTTGTCCGGGCTGACGGGGCGTCTCGCCGGCGAGACGCTCGACGACGTGACCCTCGACCTGCGCGCAGAACAGACGCGGGCGACCGCCGAACTGAGCGGCTCCGCGGCCGGCGGCCAGCTGGCGTTTGATGGACACCTGACCCCCGAGCGCACGTTTGCCGCCGAGTGGCAGATCGATGCGCTGCCGATCGCGGGCGGAGATGAAAAGCACGGGGCCATGCGTCTGGCCAGTCGCGGTCGACTCGACGGCCAGCTGCCCGACTGGCGCCGCAAGCTGACGATTGATGACTGGATCGAGTCGAGTCGCGTCGACCTGCAAGGCGGGGTGTTGCGCGTCAGCGAGCATCGCGACGGCCAGGTGGCCCGATCGGCCGAGGCGCGCCTGATCGGTCGGTTGGATGGCGGTCGCCTGTCGGTGGGGCAGTTGGCGCTCGATGCCCCCGGTGGCGAGCTGGCGGCGAGTGGCGATCTGATGCTCTCGTCCGACTGGGCCCGGTGGCGTATCGAGGCCCTCGAGGCCGGATTGTCGATCCCCGATCTTGCCGACTTGCCCTGGGATCTGGTCGACCGTCTGCCCGGCGTGGACCTGGCAGCGCTTCGCCCGCAGACAGCCAGAGGCAAGATCAACATGGACGTAGAGGCCGCCGGTCCGCTGGTCGCACCTCATGGCCGACTCGATCTTGATGCCAGGGGACTGCAGTTGGCCGGCTACCGCCTCGAACGTGCCCAGACCGTCGTGCGCCTCGATCCGCCGTCGGACGAGGCGCCGGCGGATCGTCCGGCGCAACTGTCGCTTGAGGCGGTCGGCCTGCGATCCACGGCGGGCGGGCCACCGATCTTCGACCGGCTGGCCGTCGAGCTGGCCGGCCGGCGCACGGACCATCGCTGGATGATCGACATCGAGGGCGCGGCGGATGCCCACATCGAAGCAAACGGTGGCTGGCGAGAGGGCGCCTGGCGGGGACAGCTTGCCCGTTTGACGCTGGAGTCCCCCTGGGCGGGGGGCTGGCGACTCCCCGCGGCGGCGGACATGCTGCTCTCGCCGTCGGCGCAACGGATCGACGGTTTGTGTCTCAAGTCGACGGTGTCCACCGCCGACGGGTCGGTGTGCCTTGATGCCGAACGGCAGGATGGCCGTACGCAGGCCAGCATAAAGGGCGATCTCGGTCTGCAGACCCTGTGGGCGCAATGGCGCGGCGATGCCCCGGCCAATGTGACGTGGGCCGGTCGGATGCGGCTGGATGCCGAGGCTGATCTCGGCCCGGACGGGCGGATGGCGGATCTGTCGCTGGTCCTTCCGGCGAGCGAACTGCGCATCGATAATGCAGGCGGAGAGAGTGACGAGCCGGAGGCGGTTACCTACCCCGAGACGCGCCTGACGGCCCGACTTGCCGATGAGCGGGTCAAAGCCGCGTTGTCCGGCGGCGTGGAGGACTGGTTGATGGTCGATGGGCAGGGAACGATCGGGCTGGCCGACCGCAGTCTCGATGGCAACGTGTCTCTCCGGCAGGCCGACCTTGCCCGGCTGTTCACCTTGGCCGACCGTCTGGTCGGGCCGATCCAGACCCCGGTGAGCGACGTGACCGGCACGCTCGGCGGCGAAATGACGCTGAGCGGTAGGCTGGACGCTCCGCAACTGGCAGGGCGTCTAACCGGTCGGGGCCTCGGTTTCTCGTCGCTGCCGACGGGCACCTCCTATCGGGACGGGCGTGTCGAACTGCGCATCGACGAGGCGGGCCAGCTCGAGCTGACCGGTTCGCTGCTCGGCGAGGCCGACACGCCGCCGAAGCCCGTCTTCGAGGGGCGGCATGTCACCGAGACGGCGATGCCGGCCAGTCGCGGACGCATCCAGCTCGACGGCTCCGGGCATCTCAGGGCCCTCGACGACTGGCGGTTCTCCGCCACCTTGGGTGGCGAGGCCATCCCGCTCCTGCGTCTACCCAGCCTGGCGCTGGATGCCCGGCCGGACCTCGAAGGCGAGTTCACGCCGTCGGGCGGGCGGTTGTCGGGCAGCATCCATGTGCCGCTGGCGATCGCGAACGTCGCCCGGCTGCCCGAGAATGCCCGCCGCAATTCCGAGGACCTGGTGATCGTCGGCAAGGAACCGGAGCCAAGGAAGGCCGGCTATCCGTTGACCGGCGACATCAACGTGGTGCTGGGCGACTCGGTGAGCCTGCGAGGCCAGGGGCTGGCAACGCGCCTGACCGGCGGAATGGAGATGCGCCTGCGGCCGGAACAGCCGGTCGGCGCGTTTGGCGAGATCCGGCTGGTCGACGGGCGTTACGAGGCCTACGGCCAGACATTGATGGTCGAACGCGGGCGGCTGACCTTCGCCGGTCCACTGACGTCACCGGGACTGGATGTGGTCGCGACCCGGAAGATCGAGGACGAGCAGGGCACGGTCGTCGGGTTGCAGATCGTCGGGCCGCTAGAGTCGCCGGAGACCGAGGTATTCTCGCGGCCGCCGACCTCCCCGAGCAATGCCCTGTCGCTCCTGCTGACCGGTCGGGAGTTGTCCGCCGGCAGCGATGCCGATGCCTCGCTGCTCCTGAACGCCATTGCCGGGCTGGGCATTCGGCAGGGCGACCAGATGGCCCAGCAGGTGCGCTCGGTGTTCGGCATCGACGAGATCGGCTTCACCACGTCCGGTGGCGCCGAGGGCGCGCGCTTGAGCGTGGGCAAGCGCATCGGGGAGAATCTACTGGTCCGTTATGCCGTGGGCGTATTCGACGGAGTCGGCGAAGTGATCACGCGTTATCGCATCAACAAGTTCCTGCACCTGGAGCTCTCCAGCAGTGCCCAGTCGCAGTCGGGCGACCTGATCTATCAGATCGACCGTGGACGGCCGGAGGACTGATGGGTACCTCGAGAAATCTGTTGCGCCACCCGATTGCAGCGTCGCGTGCTCACTCACTCCTCGCCTATCGGTTTGATATGTCTCGTCATTCGCTCCGCGGCTCCTTGCACTCGGGCGGCTCTCGACGGTTTTTCGAGGTACCCTGATGGGCGTTGGTTTGTTGATCGGCCTGGGCCTGATGGCCGCGCTCTCCTACCTGCCCGGCTGGTGGGTCGGTCGGGTGATGCGCCGTCACAGCCAGCCGGCCGACCGTTTCGATTTCAGCGGCGCGGATCTCGCCCGCTACCTGCTCGACCGCCACCACCTCGAGTACGTCAAGGTGGAGAAGACCGATTCGGGCGATCACTACGACCCGTCCGACCGGGCGGTGCGCCTGTCATCGGCCCACTTTGCCGGGCGGTCGCTCACGGCGATCACGGTGGCCGCGCACGAGGTGGGTCATGCCCTGCAGGACGCCGAAGATTACCCGCCGTTCCAGCGCCGCCAGGAGGTGGTCGAGCGCACCCAGTGGGCGCAGCGGATTGCCGGCTGGATCCTGCTGGCCATCCCCGTGGTCTCGGTGATCCAGAAGGGGCCGCTTGCCGGCCTGATCATGTTCGCCGCCGGCGTGATGACCATGGCCGTGCCGGTGTTCGCCCATCTGGCGACCTTGCCGACCGAGCTCGACGCGAGCTTCAACCGGGCCCTGCCGATGCTCAAGGAGACCGGCCTGCTCAAGCGCGCCGATCGCCGACCCGCCCGCCGCATCCTGCGTGCGGCGGCCTTCACCTACGTCGCCCAGGCACTGTCATCGCTGATCAACGTCTTCAAATGGCTGCGCGGCATGCGCCGCTGAGCCTCACGCTCCGGTCGAAACGGGTCTCGGGTACAATGCCGCCCATCACGCCGAGATCCGGCAGGAAATCCAGATAAAAACCAGGAAACGCGTCATGCAGAGCCAATACCTCGAAACCGCCCTTGCCGCCGCGCGCGCGGCCGAAGCCGTCGTTCGTCGCTACTGGCAGCAGAACGTGGAGATCGAGATCAAGGAGGACGCCACGCCGGTGACGGTCGCCGATGTGGAAACTGAGAAGGCGATCAAGGCGGTCATCCTCGATGCCTTCCCGGAACACGGCTTCTACGGCGAGGAGACCGGCAAGACCAAGCCGGAGGCGGAGTTCACCTGGCTGGTCGATCCGATCGACGGCACCAAGAGCTTCGTGCGCGAGTACCCGTTCTTCTCCACCCAGATCGCGCTGATGAAGGGCGACGAGCTGATCCTGGGCGTCTCCAGCGCGCCGGTGTTCGGTGAATACGCCTACGCGGAAAAGGGTGGTGGCGCCTTCTACATGGACCAGCAGGCGCGTGTCTCGACGATCGACTCGCTGGCCGATGCGACCCTGTCCGTGGGCAACCTCGCCACGCTGGCACATCAGCCGGTCGGCTGGGCAGGTCTAGCGACGCTGGTCACCGAGGTCAACCGCACCCGTGGCTACGGCGACTTCTACCACTACCACCTGCTGGCGCGCGGGGCGATCGATCTGGTGGTCGAGTCGGACGTCAACGTGCTCGACATTGCCGCGCTGTCGGTCATCGTGAAGGAGGCTGGTGGCGTGTTCACCGATCTCGAGGGCAACGGCGTCGGTCTGGATACCACGACGGTGTGTGCGGCGGCCACACCCGAGCTGCACCAGATCGCCCGCAAGCGTCTCGGGTACTGATCCCGAGGCCAGCCGGCGCATCGATACAGGAAAAGCCCCCGGCTGCTGACGCGGCCGGGGTCTTTGGTTTTCGTGCTGCGAATGGGCGGGTCAGCCGGCCGTCGGCCAGAAGTACCACAGGATCAGCGAGCCGAACACGATCCGGTACCAGGCAAAGCCCTTGTAGGTGTGCGTGGCGATGAAGCGCAGCAGGAAGCGGACGAAGATCAGGCCGCTGACGAACGAGGCGGCCAGGCCCACCGAGAGCATCATCAGGTCCTCGGCCTCGAGCAGGTGCCAGTACTTGAGCAGCGAGTACAACGTCGCGGCCAGCATGGTCGGGATGGCGAGGAAGAAGGAGAATTCGGTGGCCGCCTTGCGTGACAGGCCGAAGATCATGCCGCCCATGATGGTGGAGCCTGAGCGCGAGGTGCCCGGAATCAGGGCGAAGCACTGCATCACGCCGACCTTGAGCGCGTCCATGGCGCGCATCTCGTCGACGGTCTCGATACGCACCGGCGGTTTGAAGTGCTCGACCAGCAGGATGATTACACCGCCGACGATCAGCGCCATCGCGACATAGAACGGGTTGAACAGCACCGCCTGGATCCACTGGTGGGCCAGCAGCCCGACGATGGCCGCCGGGATGAAGGCGATCAGCAGGTTGACCGTGAACCGCTGCGCCTTGCGCTCGCGCGGCAGGCCGCGGGCCGTCTGCCAGAGCGTGTCCCGGTAGTGCCACATCACCGCGAGGATCGCGCCCAGCTGGATGAAGATCTCGAACACCTGGGCGTTGGTGCCGTGATAGCCGAGCAGGTCCGCGGTAATGATCAGGTGGCCGGTGGAGGAGATGGGCAAGAATTCGGTCGCGCCCTCGACCAGGCCGAGAACGAGTGCGGTCAGCCACTCGGGAAGCAACATGGGACAGGGGTCTCCTCAGGTCCGGGGTTCGTCACGCGCCGTGGCGTGAACACACAAGGCGGGCAGGATAGCGCATTCGGCTGATGTTTCGTTGACCGCGGCAGGTCGTCGGGATTCCCTGCTGGAAACAGT
Organism: Guyparkeria hydrothermalis; assembly: GCF_023555385.1. Classification (NCBI taxonomy): domain Bacteria; kingdom Pseudomonadati; phylum Pseudomonadota; class Gammaproteobacteria; order Chromatiales; family Thioalkalibacteraceae; genus Guyparkeria; species Guyparkeria hydrothermalis. Next base: position 1,364,156 of record NZ_JAJSED010000001.1, on the reverse strand, counting down.
GGAAAAGCGTTCTGGTTACGTCGCGGCAAGGGGGTCGATGCCGACCTCGCGCAGCAGGCGCGCGGTCGCGATCAGTGGCAGCCCGAGGATTGCGGTCGGGTCGCGGCTGTCCATCCGCTCGACCAGGCTGACGCCCAAGCCTTCCGAGCGCATGCTGCCGGCGCAGTCGAACGGCTGCTCGATCTCGACGTAACGGGCGATTTCGTGGCCGGTCAGTCTGCGCATCTGTGCCTCGACCGTTTCCTGCCAGTCAAGCCGCTGGCCGTTCGGACCGACCACGCGTAGTGCGACATAAAACCGGATCGTCTGCCCGGCGATTTCGGCCAGCTGGCGGCGGGCCGTGGCGGCATCACCAGGTTTGCCGAGGATGCCGCCCTCCCAGGCAAGCAACTGGTCCGAGCCGAGCACCGTGGCACCCGGGTGGCGCTCGGCGACCGTGTCGGCCTTGAGTTTTGCCAGGCGCAGGCAGGCCTCGCCGGGCGTCTCCTCGGCGAGGATGGTCTCGTCGACGTCCGCCGGGTCGATGCGGTAGGACAGTCGCAATCGATCGAGCAGCGCCCGGCGCGTTACCGATCCCGACGCGAGCACCAGGCTGGGTTGGGTGTGTGGCATTTTGTTTGGCGAAAGTATGAGAAGCCGGTAAACTTAGCGGATTAAGATTCCCGCTTGCAAGACGGGTGGCGCGTGGCTGATCGCCGCGCCCTGCCGGAGCAGGATATGTCGATGCCGACTGATGACCGCCAGAATACCGACCGGCAGCTGACCGTGCCACTGGATGTGCGTGCGGCGTGTCGGTCGGGCGCGGTCGAGACGGGCGAAGTGCCCCTGGCGGCATTGCCGCGGTGCCGGGACATGGCGCCAGACGGCGGGCAGCTGGCCTATCGGGTAGGCTTCTTCGAGTCGCAAGGGGTGCAGCCGCTGGCGGCCGAGGTGCATATCGAAGCGGCCCTGGCCCTCGAGTGCGCGCGTTGCCGGCAGACGGTGGTCACGCCGGTCACGTCGACATCGCAGATCCGGTTCGTGTTCAGCGAGGATCAGGCCGAGCACGTCGAGGCGGAAGCCGAGCCGGTCATCCTCGGTCGCGAGGGGCGGGTGCGGTTGCTCGACTTGCTCGAGGACGAGGTTTTGATGTCCGTCCCGCTGATGCCGGTCCACGATCAGCCCTGTGCAGAGATTGCGGCAGGGCAGGCGTACGAATCCGGCGAGCTGCCCGAGCCGTCCGGCGAGGAACGGGAAAACCCGTTCGCCGCGCTGGCGGCGTTGAAGAAGGATCCGGGCGGGGATCAGTAGATAAACAGCCGTGGCGCGACGTCGCCACGGCGGCAAGGAAAACGTGAAAGCTAGCAGGCGCGCCCCGGCGCGTCTTGATCATTTTGGAGGTAGAAAACCATGGCCGTTCAGCAAAACAAGGTTAGCCGCGCCAAGCGCGACTCTCGCCGTGCCCACGACAGCCTGAAGAAGACCCAGCTGTCCATCGACCCGACCAGTGGCGAGACCCATCGTCGTCACCACGTTACCCCGGACGGTTTTTACCGTGGCCGTCGTGTCGTGACCAAGGCCGGCGAAAACGCCTGATTTTCATTGCCGACCACCTGCCCGTGGCCCGCATGGCGGGTGACGGGGCCGTTCGCGTCGTGATGGCGGCAAGGCGGATGGTGCCCTGACGGGCGGGTTGCGGCCAGCCAAGGGGCGTTGATGAGCAGCCAGATCGCAATCGATGTGATGGGCGGCGACCATGGACCGGAAGTGACGGTCCGTGCTGCCGCCCGTTTTTTGTCACGCCACCCGTCGGCAAACCTGCTGCTGGTTGGCGATCAGGCCACCATTGAGCAGCAGCTCGCCGCGCAGCACGGTATCGATCGTGAGCGCATCGAGATCGTTCACGCCGACCAGGTGGTTGCGATGGACGAGTCGCCGGCGATCGCGTTGCGCACCAAGAAGCGCTCCTCGATGCGCCTGGCGATCGACCTGGTCAAGGACGGGCGTGCCCAGGCAGCCGTGAGCGCCGGCAATACCGGTGCGCTGATGGCGACGGCCAAGTTCGTCCTCAAGACCCTGCCGGGCATCGAGCGCCCGGCGATCTGCACCGCACTGCCGAACGAGTCGGGTCATACCCACGTGCTCGACCTGGGCGCGAACGTCGATTGCGACGCCGAGCACCTGTTTCAGTTCGCCGTGATGGGGTCGGTGCTCGTGGAGGCCTTCGACGAGAACCCGGCGCCGCGTGTCGGGTTGCTCAACGTCGGTGCCGAGGCCATCAAGGGCAACGATACGGTCAAGAGTGCCGCCGAGCGGCTCGAGTCGGGGCCGGTCAACTACATTGGCTTTGTCGAAGGCGACGATATCTACAAGGGCGGCGTCGACGTGGTGGTCTGCGACGGTTTCGTCGGCAATGTCGCCCTCAAGAGCAGCGAAGGGGTGGCGAAGATGATCAGCCATTTCCTCCGTCAGGAGTTCAAGCGCGGTGTGCTGTCCCGGGTGGCCGCACTGATGGCGATGCCGGTGCTTGCCCGCCTGAAGAAGCGTGTCGACCCGGGCCGCTACAACGGCGCCAGCCTGCTCGGCCTGCAAGGCATCGTGATCAAGAGCCACGGCGGCGCGAACGTGGACGCCTTCGGCAATGCCCTGGACGTGGCCCTGCGCGAGATCGAGAAGGACGTGCCGCGCCGTATCGACCAGCGCCTGGAAAAACTGCTGCAGGAGCGCTCGCAGGCATGATCCACTCGCGCATCACCGGTACCGGTAGCTACCTCCCGGAACGGGTCATGACCAATCATGACCTCGAGCAGATGGTGGACACCTCGGACGAGTGGATCCGCGAACGCACCGGCATCGAGCAACGCCATATCGCCGCCGACGGCCAGTTGACCTCCGATCTGGCCGAGCCGGCGGCCCGTCGCGCGCTGGAGGCGGCCGGCCGGGTTCCCGAGGAGGTCGACCTGATCATCGTGGCGACCACCACGCCCGACCGGACCTTTCCCTCGACCGCCTGCCTGTTGCAGCAGAAGCTCGGCATCCACGGCCCGCCGGCGTTCGACGTGCAGGCGGTCTGCACCGGCTTCGTCTATGCCCTGTCGGTAGCGGACAAGTTCATCAAGACCGGCGCTGCCCGCTGCGCGCTGGTCGTCGGCGCGGAAACGCTCTCGCGCATCGTCAACTGGTCCGACCGCAATACCTGTGTGCTGTTCGCCGACGGTGCCGGCGCGGTGGTGGTCGAGGCCTCGGACGAGCCGGGCATCATCCGCACCGACATCCATGCCGACGGCAGCTACGAGTCGCTGCTCACCACGGTCAAGCCCGACCCGGAAACCACCGACCCCGAGCGCCTCGCCGACGGCACCGCCTTCATCGAGATGCGCGGCAACGAGGTGTTCCGCATGGCGGTCAACACCCTCGGGCGCATCGTCGACCAGACCATGGAGGCCGCCGGCATGAGCCCGGACGAGATCGACTGGCTGGTGCCGCACCAGGCGAATATCCGCATCATTCAGGCGACGGCGCGCAAGCTCGGCATGTCGATGGATCGGGTGGTGACGACGGTTGGCCAGCACGGCAACACGTCGGCGGCCTCGGTGCCGCTGGCGCTGGACGTGGCCGTGCGCGACGGACGCATCAAGCGTGGCGACGTGATCCTGACCGAGGCCTTCGGTGGCGGTTTCACCTGGGGATCGGCGCTGCTGCGTTACTGATCACCCGCGAACCCCTTGGGGAGACTTCGATGGCGAAGGAGATCGAGCGCAAGTTCCTGCTCGCCAGTGAGGCCTGGCGAAACGAAATCGACCGCTCCGAGCGCATGGTGCAGGGCTACCTCAACGACGAAGGGCCGGTGTCGGTGCGGGCCCGCATTGCCGGCCCGCGGGCGTGGCTGAATATCAAGAGCCGCACGCTGGGCATCTCGCGCGACGAATTCGAGTACGAGATCCCGCTGGCCGACGCCGAGCGGATGCTGGATCACCTGACCACCGGCCCGGTGATCGACAAGACCCGCCATTTCGTCCGGCATGGCGGCCACCTGTGGGAGATTGACGAGTTTCACGGCGAGAATGACGGCCTGATCGTCGCCGAAGTGGAGCTCGCGCACGTCGATCAACCCTTCGACCAGCCCGCCTGGCTAGGTGAAGAGGTGTCGCACGATGCGCGTTACTACAACGTCTCTTTGGTTAAAAATCCGTACAGTCAGTGGTAAATTGCCGGTTGGGTAGAACGTCGCCCCCTGCGGGGAGCGGCATGAGTGAGACCGAGGGGCCGGGCGGAGGAACGATGCCGGGCCGGTCGTCTTCCGGGCAGACGGTGAGGAAACGACACGGGCTTGTCCGCATCGAGACGAAGGGTTGCCAATGATTCGGGTCATGATTATTGATGATCACACGATGGTGCGCGCTGCGATCAGTCATCTGATCGGCGGCGTGGGCGACATCGAGGTGGTCGCCGAGGCCGACAGTGGCGAGCGGGCCCTGGACAAGCTCCGCTCCGACGATATCGACGCCATCCTGTGCGATATCCACATGCCCGGCATGGGCGGTTACGAATGCCTCAAGCGGGCACACCAGTCCTACCCGCGCCTCGGCCTGGTGGCGTTGACTGCCGAGGCCGATGTGACGCTCGCCCGGCAGGTGCTCGAGAGTGGCGTCCACGCCTACGTCACCAAGGATGCCGACCCCGAGGAGCTAATCAACGCCATCCGCAAGGCCGCCCTGGGTCAGCGTTTCATCTCCAGCCGGATCGCGCAGGAGATCGCGCTGCAGAACGGCCGCAGCGAGGAGGATCCCTTCGAGGTGCTCTCCGGCCGCGAGCAGCAGGTGCTGCGCATGATCCTCGACGGCAAGAACAACACCTCCATCTCCGATGCCCTCTGCGTCAGCCCCAAGACCATCAGTACCTACCGCGCCCGCATCCACGAGAAGCTTGGCGTGAGCACCGACATCGACCTGCTGCGCCTGGCGGTCAAGGCCGGCCGCACCGTCCTGTCCGCCTGATTCGCCGACGCTCCCCGGCTGCCGATGACCGACCGGTTTGATTCCAAGGCCTTCCTGGCCTCCGTGACCGAACGCCCGGGCGTCTACCGCATGCTCAACGCCGACGGCGAGATCCTCTACGTTGGCAAGGCGCGCAATCTCAAGAATCGGCTGTCGAGCTACTTCCGCGGCACCCCGAAGGCGATCAAGACCCGCCGACTGGTCGAGCAGGTTGCCGACGTCGAGATCACCACGACCCAGACCGAGGCCGAGGCACTGCTCCTGGAGAGCAACCTGATCAAGGCCCATCGGCCGCGCTACAACGTCCTGTTGCGCGACGACAAGAGCTACCCCTGGATCTACGTTTCCACCAACGACCGCTTTCCACGGCTGGCCTACCACCGTGGCTCGCGCAAGCGACCGGGGCGCTATTTCGGGCCCTATCCCTCCGCCGGCGCGGTGCGCGAGACACTCAACCTGCTCGAGAAGGTCTTCAAGGTGCGCCAGTGCGAGGACAGCGTGTTCAAGAACCGCTCGCGACCCTGCCTGCAGTACCAGATCGAACGCTGCAAGGCGCCCTGCGTGGCCTACGTCGACGAGGCCGAGTACCGCCAGGACGTCGAGGACACCATGGCCTTCCTTGGAGGTCGCAGCCAGAAGCTGATCGACGACCTGGTTCAGCGGATGGAGCAAGCTGCCACGGACCTCGACTTCGAGAAGGCCGCCACACTGCGCGACCAGATCGGCATGCTACGGGCGGTCAGTCAGCAGCAGGGCATCACTGGCATGTCCGGCGATGCCGACGTGATCGCCCAGATCAGCGAGCAGGGTATGACCGCGGTCGGGGTGGCCACCATCCGTGACGGCCGCCACCTCGGCACCCGGCATTTCTTCCCGGATGTGCCGGCCGACGCCGATCCCGGCGAGGTAATCAGCGGTTTTCTGGGGCTCTACTACAGCGAGCACGAGCTGCCGCGGCGCATCCTCTGCGACCGGCTGCCCGAGGATGCCGAGTGGCTTGCCGGCATGTTCACCGAGCAGGCTGCACACCGGGTCGAGCTGATCGAGCCCAAGCGCGGCAAGGCGCGTGCCTGGCTCGAGGATACCCGTGAGAACGCCCGCATCGCTCTGGCCGAGCGGCTGGTTAGCCGCCGGGGGCTGACGCGGCGTTTCGAGGCGCTCGGGGAGTGGCTCGCAATGGAGCGGATCGAGCGTATCGAGTGCTTCGACATCTCGCACACCCAGGGCGAACTCACTGTCGCGTCCTGCGTGGTGTTCGGCCCCGAAGGTCCGCGCAAGGATCAGTACCGCCGGTACCACATCGAGGGCATCGCGGGTGGTGACGACTATGCCGCCATGCATCAGGCCCTGTCGCGGCGTTTCGATCGCGCGGTGCGCGAATCGGGCGTCCTGCCAGACGTTCTCTTGATTGATGGCGGCAAGGGCCAGCTGGCCCAGGCGATCGACGTGCTCGCCACGCGCAATCTGACTGATCGCGTGCGGGTTATCGGGGTGGCCAAGGGGCCGGAGCGGCGCCCCGGCGAGGAGACCTTACTCCAGCCGCTGCCGGACGCGCCGGGTCTATACGCCGAAGACAACCTCAGCCCGCATGACCCGGCCCTGCATCTGATCCAGCAGGTTCGCGACGAGGCACACCGCTTCGCTATTACCGGCCATCGCGCGCGCCGACAGAAAGCACGCACCCAATCCGATCTCGAGCGTATTCCCGGCGTCGGCGGAAAGCGTCGCCAGGCGCTGTTGAAACACTTCGGCGGTATCCGTGGGTTGAAGAATGCCAGCGTCAGCGAGCTGGCCAAGGCACCCGGCATCTCGCCAACACTCGCGACCCGTATCCACGAATGGTTCCATGAGGGTGGGTCCGCCTGACGGAAACCCCCGATGCCCCGCGCGACGTCACCTCCTGGTGCGTCCACGCGCCTGAGGGCCACGTCGTTTGCTAGGCTTTAGCCTTTCGTTCACCCCCATAACCCCTATCGGAGCCCGTCCGCATGCCGCGAGTGCCTGTCGCCATGTCTGTTTCCTTCCGTCGTCTACTGTATTGGCCGTTGCTGGTCGGTCTGCTGTTTTCTCTGCTGGCGTCGCCGGTCATGGCGCAGTCGGCGGGTGGTGCGGGTACCCAGGCGGACGGCGGTGCGTCGGCATCCGGAGACCAGGCCGACTATGGCGCCTTGGTCGAGCTGCTCAAGGATCCGCAAAAGCGCGATCAGCTGATTGCCGAGTTGGAACGACTGTCTTCCGGCAGCGGCGAGTCGGCCGGCAGCGGGGCCAAGGCTGAAGAGAGTGACGGCACGTCGGCTGGCGTAAAGGGGGCGGTGTCCCACGTGGTGGGTCCTGTCTCCGAGAGCATCGGTGAAATGGCCGGCGCAGCGGGGCGGCTATTCGACGGCGATGTATCAATCGATTGGCTCGCCGTGGGCCAAATTGCCTGGCGGGTCGTGGCGGTGTTGGCACTCGCCTATCTGGTGCTTGCCCTCGGCCGTCTGCTCTTACGGGGGTTCTGGCGGCGGCTGGAGCGCTACGCCCAGACAACGACGGCCCGTCACCGGCTGTTTCGTGTCGGTCTGGCCGTGCTCGTGAGCCTAGTCTCGGGCGTGGTGCTGGTCGCACTGGCCTATCTTGCGTCCCAGGCGAGCGTATTGTGGCTGGCGGACGGTGATGAACGGATAGAGGGCGTGCTCGCGCTGGCACTCGAAGCCTTTATCGTCGTCGAACTGGCGCGCCTCGTGATCAAGGTGGCCTTCGCCCCCGCGTTGCCGGGGCTGCGGCTGTTTCCCTTGTCCGAGGAGGATTCGCGCTTCTGGTCGCGCTGGTTGTCCCGGGTGATCTGGTTGACGGGCTATGCGGGGATCATGCTGGTGCCGGCGATCCAGGATGGCGGACATGACGATCTGGCGCGAGCCGTGGGCTGGACCGCCGCGCTCCTGGCGCTGGCGTACACCTGGGGGCGGCTGTGGCGTGCGCGGCACATGGTCCGCGAGGCACTGGTGGCCCGCGCCGATCGTGCCGAGCGGGCATTGTCCTCTTGGGCGTTGCGGCTTCTCGGTGGCACCTGGCACTGGTTGGCGATGCTGTATGCGCTGGGTGTGTTCGTGGTCGCCATCGTCCGCCCGGGCGAGTCGCTGCCCTTCGTGGCACTCGCGACCTTCAACACCGCGGTCATCGTCGGGGTGGCGATCTTCGTCGCGGCGATGCTCACGCAGTGGATCGGTCGGGGCGTGCCGGTGCCCGACAGCCTGCTCGCGCGTATGCCGACGCTACAGTTGCGTCTGAATACCTACGTGCCGCTGATTCTGCGGATCATTCGTATCGTGATCGGGCTGGTGGCGTTCTTCGGCGTGCTCTGGGCCTGGAACCTGGCAAACGTGTTCGCCTGGTTCGCGAGCGAAGGTGGTCGTTGGCTGCTGTCGGCAAGCATCGACATCGCTATCGTGCTGTTCATCGCGCTGATCGCCTGGCTGGTGGCCACCGGACTGATTGAGGCCAAGCTCAACAGTGATGCCGGGATGCCGTCGGCGCGCATGCAGACCCTGCTGGCCCTGTTTCGCAATGCCATTGCCATCGCCCTGATCACCGTTACCGCGATGATCATCCTGTCCGAGGTGGGCGTGGACATCGGGCCGCTGCTTGCCGGCGCCGGGGTGCTTGGGCTGGCGATCGGCTTCGGGGCGCAGAAGATGGTGCAGGACGTGATCACCGGGGTCTTCATCCAGATCGAGAACGCGATCAACACCGGTGACGTGATCACCGCCGCCGGGGTGACCGGAACGGCGGAGCGGCTGTCGATCCGCTCGGTCTCGGTCCGCGATCTCGCCGGGACGGTGCATGTCATCCCGTTTTCCTCGGTGGACATCGTCTCCAACTACATGCGCGAGTACGCCTACCACAAGGCCGAGTACGGCATTGCCTATCGCGAGAACATCGATGACGCCGTCGCCGAGCTCAAGGCCGCCTATGAGGAGCTGGCGAACGATCCGGACTACAAGGATCACCTTCTCGACGGTATCGAGATTCCCGGCGTCACGGCACTGGCGGACAGCTCGGTCAACATCCGCGTGATGATCAAGACCACCCCCGGGGACCAGTGGTCCGTGGGTCGTGCCTACAACCGCCTGGTCAAGATGTACTTCGACAAGGCGGGCATCGAGATCCCGTTCCCGCACACCACGCTGTACTTCGGCGTGGACAAGGACGGCACGGCGCCACCGGCCAACCTGCGCATGCTGGACTCCCGCGAGGCGAAGGCCGAGAACGAGAGCGAGGACCAGTCCTCCGGCAAGAAGCGCAAACCGGATGGCCCGGGTGGTCATGTGCCCGACGCGGACGACGTCGACCAGCCGGAGACGTGACCGTTCGGTCGGCCCGATCCGCAATCAAAAACGCCGACGGCATCGTCGGCGTTTTTTTGGCTGGGGAAACAGCGGGGCGTTCAGCCGTCGAGCGGAGCGGTGATCGAGAAGCCGCCGCGAATGTCGCCCTTTTCGAATCCGGTCGCCTGGTCCTCGGGGTACAGCTTGTCGATTTTCGCCTTGAGGTCCGGGTCGACATTCGTGCCATGACAAGTCAGGCAGACTTCCTGGGTGCCGATCGCCTTCATGTAACGCAGGCGCTTCTCGCCCTCGACGGTCGTCACCTCATGCCACTCGATCGTCTTGGGTGACTCCCCGTCGGCCCGGCGGGCCTCGAAGTCCTTCAGCACGGCAAGCTCCCAGTTCGTCGGCGGGGTCGCGCGCGGCTTGAGGCTGGTGCGGCGCAGGGTGAAGCCGGTCTCCTCGCTCAACTGCGCGGCGATCTCGGGTGCTCGCTCGTGACAGACGGATACGGCCGCCATGGGGCCACCCTGCTTCATGGCTGCCTGCAATTCGCCCTTGAGCGTCTTGCCGAAGGTCTGCGCCGCCTGGCGGTATTCCTGCAGCTGCTGGTCGACCGGTTCGGCTGCCTGGGCGGACAGGGCGGCGACGCCCGAGAGGGCGAGCGTGGCGACAAGCAGGCGACGGGTCGGTTGCTGGGAAAGGGTCATGCACGTTCTCCTTGGCGTTGGTCGAGGTTCCGTACGAGGGGGATTCGCCTTACGTATAAGCCAGCCCGACGTTGGGTGCAATGCGAATGGCCAGACGAAAAAAAGGCCGGTCGATGCGACCGGCCTTGCTGGCGTGGTTCGATCCTTGGCGGGATCAGAACGGGTTGTAGGACTGCTCCTGCGTGAACTGCACATAGCCCACGCTGGCACCGAGGCGTACCCCGACGCCGACGCGGATCGGCGCGACGACGATCGACTGGCTGCGCAAGTAGTGCATGCCGACGCCGCCGACCAGAAAGGCCGAGCCGGACACGCCGGCGAAGCGCTGGAAGATCAGATCGGGGCGGGGCAGGTTGTAGACCAGCATGAACACCCGGCCGGCATCGCCGCCGAAGTCCCATCCGATCGACGGACCCTGCCAGTAGACCTTCTGGGTCTCGCCCGACTTGGCCATGAACTCGCCCTGCCCGTAACGCAGCCCGACGAACAGGGCGCCGCCGCCTTCCTCGCCCTTGATGATGGCGTTCGGACGGCCGTACTGCGCAAAGGCCCGGTCGACCACCTTGGCGATCGCCTCGGCGGATCCGCCCAGGAAGTCGACCGCCTCCTGAGTCGTCTGGTACTTGTCGTACCCCTCGTCCTGATCCGCGCCCGTGGTATCGGTCTGCGACTGCGCCGGTGCCGCGTTCGCGCTGTTGGTTGTACTGTTGTTCGCCGGTTGTGTGGCGCAGGCGCCCAGCATGAGCGCGGCAGCCAGCGGTAGCCCCAAGCGTGCCAGGCGGGAGATGGCCCGGCCGGACGATTGGTTCAGCGTGCTACGAAGAATTCCTGTCATGTCGCACATAGTTCCTTGGTCGGAGTGAAACGGCTTGCTGTCTCCCCGAGAGACCGGCGAGCCGGTCAAAAGTTGCGAGACGGGTCGCCGGGGTCGAGGGTGGTCGTCGGTTGACAACCTGCTGATTTGTGGCAAGCATACGCGCTTTGCCGTCAGGACGCCCGACGGTACCGCCTTTTCAACGGGATGACCCAATGAGTATCAAGTCCGATCGCTGGATCCGCCGGATGGCCGAGGAGCAGGGAATGATCGAGCCCTTCGAGTCCGGCCAGGTGCGCGCCATGCCGGGCCCGGATGGGCAGTCCGAGCCGATGGTGTCCTACGGCACCTCGAGCTACGGCTACGATGTGCGCTGTTCGACGCATTTCAAGGTGTTCACCAATATCAACACCACGATCGTCGATCCCAAGGCCTTCGATCAGCGCAGCTTTGTCGACGTGCACTCGGACGTCTGCATCATCCCGCCGAACTCCTTCGCGCTGGCGCACACCGTCGAGTACTTCCGCATCCCGCGCAACGTGCTGACGATCTGCCTGGGCAAGTCGACCTACGCGCGCTGCGGGATTATCGTCAACGTCACCCCGCTCGAGCCCGAGTGGGAAGGGCACGTGACACTCGAGTTCTCCAACACCACGCCGCTGCCGGCAAAGATCTACGCCAACGAGGGTGTGGCGCAGATGCTGTTCCTCGAGTCCGACGAGGTCTGCGAGACCTCCTACCGGGACCGTGGCGGCAAGTACCAGGGTCAGCGCGGCGTCACTCTGCCGACCGCCTGATCCGCAGGAGGCCCGCCGGGAGCGGGCGATTCCCGCCGTTTACTCGGCCGTCTCCTCGACGGCGTTGAGCATCAGGACGTCCCAGCCGCGAGCCTCGGCCTCGCGCCGAAGCACTGGGTCCGGGTCGACCGCCACCGGGTGGTCGACCTGTTCCAGCAGCGGCAGGTCGTTGCGTGAATCCGAATAGAACCAGGTTTCCTCCGGGCGCACCTGCTGGGTCTCCAGCCATTCCTCCAGCGCCAGGATCTTGCCGTGCTGGAACGTCGGCGTGCCGGTGTAGCGACCGGTATAGCGGCCGTTGCGGCGCTCCGGTTCGGTCGCGAGCAGGTGCGGAATGTCGAACAGTTTCGCGATCGGGCCGGTGACGAAGGCATTCGTCGCCGTGATCAGCATCAGGGTGTGGCCGCGACGGCGATGCTGCTCGACCAGTTCCCGCGCCGGTTCGCCGATCATCGGCCGGATCTGCTCCTCGATGAATTCTTCCCGCCAGGCTTCCAGTTCCTCGGCCGGATGCTCGGCCAGCGGGGCGAGCGCGAAGCGCAGGTAGGCGTCGATGTCGAGCGTGCCCTGCTGGTAGTGGCGCAGGAACTCGTCGTTGTGACGGGCGTAATCCTCCGCATCGACAATGCCGCGCTCGGTCATGAAAGCGCCCCAGGCGTGATCCGAATCGCCGGCGAGCAATGTGTTGTCGAGGTCGAAGATGGCCAGTTTCACGAAATGCCTCCTGCCCGGCAGGGCCGTCTTTCCCTGCCGTCTTGGTCGCGATGTATCCCGGCGCGTGCCGGGTCGACGGGCGCGCATGATACCCCATCATGGGCTTGGTTTATCGCCCGGGGGTTTTGTGAAAGAATCAATCTCAATTGGGTGACCGCGAGCGGATGCGTTCCGCGAGTGCGGTCAACCCCTGCGAGGCCCGTCGCCTCGCCATTTCGGGCGTGTGACTTTTGCAAGAGTGAAATCGTGATTGACCGTAGCGGCTTTCGACCCAATGTCGGGATAATTGTTTGCAACCAGCGGGGCGAAGTCTTCTGGGGCAAGCGGGTCGGGCATCGTTCCTGGCAGTTCCCGCAGGGGGGCATCAACGCCGACGAGCGACCGCTCGAGGCGATGTACCGTGAATTGCGCGAAGAGGTCGGGTTGCTGCCCGAGCACGTCTCGGTCATGGCCTGGACGCGCGGCTGGCTGCGCTACCGCCTGCCGCGCAACATGGTCCGGCGGCATGTGCAGCCCGTGTGCATCGGCCAGAAGCAGAAGTGGTTCCTGCTGCGACTGCGTGCCGACGAAGGCGCCTTCGATCTCAACGCCTCCCACAAGCCGGAGTTCGACGGCTGGGAGTGGCGCCCGTTCTGGTCGATCCTGCCCGAAGTGATCTATTTCAAGCGCACCGTCTATTTCCAGGCTCTGCACTCGCTGGCTCCGTTCATCGAAGGCATTCCGCCCGAATGTCCCGACGACTGCCTGCCGGAACAGTTCGAGCGCCGTGCCGAACAGGCTGAAGCGGCCAATCCGGCCGTGACGGAGTCCCGCGATGCTCGATGAGCTGCGTCAGATCGTTACCGAGGTGTCGAAGTCGGCCGACCTGCGGGCGGCTCTCGACCTGATCGCGCGCCGCGTCCAGTCGGTTCTCGACGTCTCGGTCTGTTCGGTCTACGTGCTCGCTGGCGACGAGGCTGCCGAGGTCGAGCCTTCCCTGGTGCTGCAGGCCACCGAGGGCCTGAACAAGGGCAAGATCGGCCAGGTCTCCCTGGGGCTCGAAGAGGGGCTGGTGGGTCTGGTCGCGCGGCGCGCGGAGGTGATCAACCTCGAGGACGCCTCGACCCACCCGTCGTTCAAGTTCGTTCGCGACATCGGCGAGGAGCCCTATCACGGCTTCATGGGCGTGCCCATCATCCATCGCGGCGAGGTCCTCGGCGTGCTGGTGGTCCAGGCGCGCGAACGGCGCCGGTTCTCCGACGACCAGGAATCCTTCGTCGTCACCTTGGCGACCCAGCTGGCCTCCGCCATTCGGCATGCACGTGCCAGCGGCGAACTGATGCGCACCGGCAACGAGCCGGGCACGTTCGATTCGGCCTTCTCCGCTCGCGGTCTGCCGGGCTCGCCCGGCGTGGTCTTCGGCACTGCCGTCGTGGTGGCGGACGGCCAGTCGCTGGAGTTGGTCGAGGACCGCGAGGTTGATGACGTCGACCACGAGCTGGCGGTCCTCGATAGCGCCATCGAGGCGGTGCGTCAGGAATTCGAGCAATTGAAGATCGACTTCGCTCGCGCCTCGGGCAGCGAAGAGGAGAATCTCCTGTTCGATGCCTTCATCCGCATGCTCTCCGGCGGGTCGCTGGTCGAGGCGATCGAGCAGCACATTACGGCCGGCAAGTGGGCCGGCGCGGCCTTGCGCGATGCGATCGCCGAACACGCGGCGGTGTTCGAGCAGATGAGCGACGCCTACCTGCGCGAGCGTGCCCAGGACATCCGCGATCTCGGCAATCGGGTACTGCACAAGCTGCATGCCGAGAGTGCCGGCCCGACCGACTGGCCGGAGCAGATCGTGCTGGTGGGCAACGACCTGTCGGCCTCGCATCTGGCCGAAGTGCCGACCGAGCGACTCGTCGGCATCGTCTCCTCGACCGGTTCGGGCTCGTCGCATCTGGCCATCCTGGCCCGCGCACTGGGCGTGCCGGCGGCGATGGGCGTCTCGGACCTGCCGGTCTCGCGGCTGCGCAGCAAGGAAGTGGTGGTCGACGGCTACCGCGGGCTTGTGGTGGTGCGCCCGCGCGGTTCGCTGCGCGAGGAGATGCTGCGACTGGCGCAGGAGGAGGCCGAGCTGACCGAGGAGCTCGCCGCCCTGCGCGACGAGCCGGCGCTGACCTCCGATGGCGTGCGCGTTGCCATGCACGTCAACATCGGCCTGCTGTCCGACATGGCGCCGTCGCTGACCGTCGGTGCCGAGGGCATCGGCCTGTATCGCACCGAGGTGCCGTTCCAGATCCGCAAGCAGTTCCCCGGCGAGGAGGAGCAAGCGCACATCTACCGCGAGGCGCTCGAGACCTTCGCCGGCAAGCCGGTGGTGCTGCGCACGCTCGACGTCGGCGGCGACAAGCCGCTGTCGTACTTCCCGATTCGCGAGGACAACCCGTTCCTCGGCTGGCGGGGCATTCGCCTGGTGCTGGATCACCCGGAGATCTTTCTCACCCAGATCCGGGCGATGCTCAAGGCATCGGCCGGGCTGAACAACCTGCACATCCTGCTGCCGATGATCTCGGCCGTCGACGAGCTCGACCAGTCGCTGGCCTACATCGCCCAGGCGGTTGACGAGGTGTCCGAGGAGATTGGCGAGATCGAGCACCCCAAGGTGGGCGTGATGATCGAGGTGCCCTCGGCGGTCTACCAGGCCGACGCGCTCGCCAGTCGCTGTGACTTCCTGTCGATCGGTACCAACGACCTGACCCAGTATCTGCTGGCGATCGACCGCAACAACGAGCGGGTTGCCTCTCGCTATGACGCACTGCATCCGGCGGTGCTCTCGGCCGTGCGGGACGTCTGCGAGGCCGGCGCACGGCAGGACTGTGACGTCGCGGTCTGCGGGGAGCTGTCCGGCGATCCCCTCGGCGCGGTGCTGTTGCTCGGCCTGGGCATCCATTCGCTGTCGATGAGCGCCGGTTCGCTGCCGCGGATCAAGTGGGTGATTCGTAGCTTCTCGCACGCCGAGGCGCGCGAGCTGCTCGATCAAGCGATGCGTTGCGAACGGCCCGCGGAAGTCCGTGCGCTGCTCAACCAGGCGCTCGTGGATCGGGGGCTGGGTGGCCTGATTCGCGCCGGTCGTCACTGACGAAAAGAGGGCGCGCCGGGCAATTGACTTCGCCCGCGGCGATGCCTATCATGGCGCACCTTCGTCGCCGGACGGGTTCAGAACCGCTCAGGCGGACGGGGCGCGTTTGCGCGATGACGGCGAACGGAGTGTAGCGCAGTCTGGTAGCGCACCTGGTTTGGGACCAGGTGGTCGGGGGTTCGAATCCCTCCACTCCGACCAGAGATTTAGCCGAAACTTGCGCCTGTAGCTCAACCGGATAGAGCATCGGCCTTCTAAGCCGAGGGTTGCGGGTTCGAGTCCTGCCGGGCGCGCCATAGCGCACCTGCACGAACGGCAAATGCCTTTCGATGGTGACTGTAGCTCAGTTGGTAGAGCCCCGGATTGTGATTCCGGTGGTCGTGGGTTCGAATCCCATCAGTCACCCCACCTTCTCCGCGAAAAAGCCCGCCACCTCGGCGGGCTTTTTTGTGTCTGAGCTTCAGGCTCCGGAGGCAGGCTCGTCGTTTTCCGCGGCGCGATCTCGAGCCCGGCGCAGTACCTCCTCGTGGCGATCATTGACGTAGAGCGCGTAGCTCAGCACCTCGGCCACCGCGCGGAACAGGGGCTCGGGTATCCGGTCGCCCAGGTCGATCTGCGCCAGTGCCCGTGCCAGCATCGGATCCTCCACGTCCGGCACGCCCGCCTCGCGCGCCGTCTCGATGATGCGGCGTGCCAGTTCGTCCTGGCCGGTCGCCACCACCTGCGGCACGTCGCTGCCGTCATACGCCAGGGCGATCGCCCGCCGTGGGGTCTCCTGGCCGGGACGATCGTCCCTTTCGACGTTCTTGTCGTCTCGGTCCGTCATGCCTGCTCGCTCAGAAAGCCGTGTGCCGATGGCGTGTCATCGCTCGCCGTGTCCGGTTCGAGGCGTGAGCTCACCGAGGCGGGCGGTGGGCCCTCGTAGGCGCCGAGCCGCCCGGGGGTGAGTCCAGCCTCCTCGAGGCCACGGGCGAGGGTGGTCCGCGAGGCTTCGAGTATCGACACCGTCCCGGGCCGGTCGGCGAACAGGTCGACATCGATGCGAGTCCCACGCAGGACCAGCGCGGCATGCACCGGACCCAGCTGGGGCCAGTCCATCGCCAGGTCGAGCTGCCAGCGTGCCTCCCTGCCGTCTCCGTTCGGGCCCTGGTCCTCCTCGCGGATCGCCATGCGCAGGTTGTGGGCCTGGTTGGCCAGCTGCAACGGAATCTCGAGCAGCCACACCGGCTGGTTCGGCCCGGCCTGCGTGCCGGCGGCCTGACCGGCCGCCCCCTGCGACAGCGCGGTGGAAATCTGGCTTCGTTCCACCTGCTCGCCGAGACGCTGCATGAAATCGAGTGTCGCCTGCCGGGTCGCCGGATCGCGTGCTGCCAGCTCGGGACGGGCCCGCAAGTGACGGGCGGCCTGCTGCAAGACGGCACCCAGCGGGGTTTCTGTTAGGCCCGTACCGCCAGGGGCGATGGCGCCACCGACGCCGGCCAGCGGGTTGGGTTGCGTCGGGGGGTTGTGTTGGGTGGCCAGCCACCCGGCGACCAGAGCGCGGACGAGGCGAGGCTCGCGCAGTGCCGATAACAGGGGGACGAGGCCGTTGAGTCCGGCCGGGACCGTCTGCGACGAACTGCCGGCCGGTGCACTTGCCTGGCTGGGCGCGCCCCGGGCGATCGTTTCGCTTCTCGTTGCCGAGGCGGCCTGGTTGGATAGAAAGGCCTGAATGGGGCGGGGTGTGGCCGGTGCGGCGCTGTCCGGCGGCCGTGCTCCCGGCATCGTTGCAGCCGAGGTCGTGGTGCCAGCCGTTCCCGGCTGGGTGGCGCCACTCGGTGACGCGCCTGCCCGGCTTGCCACGCCCCGGACGATCGTTTCGCTGGTCGTTGCCGAGGGGGGCTGGTTGGATGGAAAGGCCTGGAGGGGGCGGGGTATGGCCGGTGCGGCATTCGCTGTCGGTCGTGCACCCGACGGCGTTGCAACTGGTGTCGTGATGCTTGCCGTTCTCGTCGGGGGAGCGCCATTCGGCGACGCGCCGGCCTGGGCTTGCGGCATGGCGGTAGGTGTCGATGGTGCGCCTTGGCCGGAGGGAGAAAGTCGTGCCAGCGCCTGAAGCAGGTGTCGGGTCAGCTGAGTCTGGTCGAGTTGTCTAGGGTCGGGGGGTGGCCCCAGCGGGCGCAAATGAACCTGCTGGCCCAGGCGGGTGACTTCCAGGTCGATGGCCTGCCCGGCCCTCAGCGGGTGCTGGGTGGTCACGGAAAGCTGACCGCCGGCCACCGAAAGCATGGCCCGGTCGCCGGGCTTGGCGCCGGTGAGCGCGATCGCGGCCAGACGCTGGCCCGTTTCCAGTCGGAGAGTCGGACCGGCATGGGTTGATTGGCCGGGCTGTTCGACCTTGAGGATCTTCATTGGGTCTCCGAACGGGCGCGAAGGCGAGCGAGCCGGGCGATACTCACCGCCCGGCTCGATGGTAGGCCGCGCGCTTGTCGCTCACAAGCCACACTGCCTCGTGATGGAAATTCCGCTTCACTGACAAAGTTTTGACATGCCCGAGGGGTCAAGATAGCGTCCCGTGGAACTTTCTAGCCCCACACTTGTCGTGTCGCCCGAAACCGGGCGGAGGTGGGGCGCCAAAGCCGGCGAATAGACCGGTAGAAAGAATCATATAACCAACAAGAACAAATAGTTGGCGGCGCGCCCGCGCCGTCCACCGGGAGAACCAAAGATGCCGCGGCCCCAACCCCTTTGCTGGATCGACAGCAAGGCACCCGAGGCGACGTTGCTGGCGGAGCAGTTGACGCTGCTGGGGTTCGAGACCGTGACCGGTCCGGCCCCTGCGCTTCCCGAGCCGCCCATGTGCCGGATGACCTTTGCTGCCGATGCATCCGTCGAGCAGGTCGATCCCCCCTGGATTGTCCTGGGGACGTTGACTGAAACGCCCAATCCACCACCACAGGTCCAGCTGCCGTGGCCGGTGCCGCTCGAGACCCTGCAGGGTGTCCTGTCGCCGATGAAGAGCCGTTGGCACGCCGAGCGGCTGCGCCGCGACAATCGTGGATTGATCGGCAGCAGCGCCGCTCTGGAGACGCTGCGCCACGAGGTCGCGCAGGTGGCCCCTACCGACGCCACCGTGCTGATTCTCGGTGAGACCGGTACGGGCAAGGAGGTGGTCGCCCGCATGATCCACATGTTGTCCGAGCGGGCGGACAAGCCGTTCGTGCCGGTCAACTGCGGGGCAATTCCCGGCGAGCTGCTGGAATCCGAGCTGTTCGGCCACGAGAAGGGGGCGTTCACCGGTGCCATCACCCAGCGCAAGGGACGTTTCGAGCTGGCCCAGGGTGGCACCATCTTCCTCGACGAGATCGGCGACATGCCGTTCTCGATGCAGGTCAAGATCCTGCGGGTACTTCAGGAACGCAAGTTCGAGCGCGTCGGCGGCAGTGTCTCTTTCGATGCCGACGTGCGAATCGTCGCGGCCACGCACCGCGATTTGCCGGCCATGGTCGACGAGGGCAAGTTCCGCCAGGATCTCTATTACCGTCTCAACGTCTTCCCGATCCATACCCAGCCGCTGCGGGCGCTGCGCGACGACCTGCCCGAGATTGCCGGCGCCCTGGTCGATCGGCTGAGTCGCGAGGGGCGGCCTTCGCCTCAGCTGACTGCCCCGGTCCTCGCCGTGCTCCGGCAGCACGATTGGCCCGGGAACGTGCGTGAGCTGGCCAACGTGCTCGAGCGCATCGGGATTCTCGCCCCGGATCGGCCCGCTCGCGTCCACGACCTGCCGTTGCACCTGCACCACCTGACTCCGGCTGAACCCCAGCCCGAGGCCGAGATGCCGACGGAGGTCGCGACCGCCACCGGCGCCGAGGCGATCGATCCGGACCCGCGCAGCATCTGGTCGCTGACGGAAAACATCGGCCCGCGCCTGCCGATGACGCCCGAGGAAGTCGAGGACTGCGACCTGACGCTTCCGGACGACGGCATTTCCCTGAAGGCCCAGCTCGAGGCGATCGAGCAGGCCTGGATCCAGGCCGCGCTCGCCCAGGCGGATGCCGTTGTCGCTCGCGCGGCCCGTCTGCTGGGCATTCGGCGGACCACCCTCGTGGAGAAGATGCGCAAGTATCAGATCGGCTGACGGCGTTCTTGCCGATCTGGCATGCCTCCTGCTAGAGACTGCGCAACCAATCCGCGACAGTCAACGAGGTGGATCCATGAGCGGCAACGACATGTCCGTCGACCAGATCCTTTCCCAGATGCAGCAGCTGCGCACCGCAGCGACCCAGCGCCCCAGCGGCCCCGAGGCCCTCAATCCGGCCGCCCAGGGCGTCGCCGAGACCGAGCGCGCCTCCTTTGCCGATGCGCTGACCCAGGCGGTCGGACAGGTCAACGAGCTGCAGCAGACCTCCGGCGATCTCAAGAACCGCCTGCAGGCCGGTGACGACAACGTGACGCTGACCGAGGTGATGGTGGCCTCGCAGCGCTCCTCCGTGGCTTTCGAGGCGACCCTGCAGGTGCGCAACCGATTGGTCCAGGCCTACGAGAAGGTCATGAACATGCCGCTGTGATGCGCGGCACCCCTACCGTCACCCGAATTCGCTTGATACGGACATAACCCCATGGCCCAAGGCTCCGCAATCACCACTACCCCCACTGGATCCGCCGCAGAAAGCCCGCGCTGGATTCGGCAGATGGATGCGTTCACCCAGTCGTCAAGTTTCCGGCAGTTGCTGCTCTTGATCGCGCTGGCCGCCGTGATTTCCTTCATGGTCGGCTTCTTCCTGTGGGGCAGCGGCAAGTCGATGGTGCCGCTTTACCAGTCGCTGGATACCAAGGCGTCCGCCGAGGTGGTCGAGGCACTCAAGGCAGCGGGAGAGCCCTACGAGCTGGCGGCCGACGGTACGGTGAAGGTCGGCGCCGACCGCCTGCCGGAAGTCCGCATGCTGATGGCCCAGCAGGGGCTGCCGGGGGGTGACGGCACCGGGTTGGAGATGCTGAATCAGGACCAGTCGCTGGGGACCAGCCAGTTCATCGAAAAGGCTCGTTACCGCCGCGCGGTCGAGACCGAGCTGGCGCGCTCGATCCAGACGATCGGCTCGGTGCGGGCCGCCCGGGTGCACATCGCGCAGCCGGAGAAGTCGGTCTTCGTGCGCGATCGCAAGACGCCGACGGCCTCGGTTGTCGTCGACATCAAGGGCGGCAGCACCCTGAGCCGCGGCCAGGTCAACGGCATCGTCCACCTGGTCGCCTCGAGCATCAACGACCTGTCGCCCGAGAACGTCAGCGTGATCGACCAGGCCGGCAACCTGCTCACCAGCGACGGCGACGGTGCCGCCGGCATGGGCCTGACCAGCCGCCAGTTCCGCTACCGTCAGAATCTTGAACAGGCCTATGCGCGGCGGATCGAGTCGCTGCTCGCACCGATCATGGGATCCGACCGGGTGCGTGCCCAGGTCTCGGCCGACATCGACTTCTCGCGGCGCGAGGGCACCAGCCAGACCTACGGTCCGGGAGAGGGCGTGCTGCTCAGCGAACAGGTCAACGAGACCGTCCGTTCGCTCGGCGGTGGCGAGAACATCGGCGGCATGCCGGGTGCGATCGCCAACCAGCCGCCGGGCGGTGGCGAGGTCAATCCGGGCAACGGCGACGGCGGGCTGGCGCCGCCGCAGGACCTGACCGTCGAGGAATTCCAGACGCTGGCACAGACACCCATCGACAGTGATCGGAGCGAGACCCGCAACTACAACGTGGACCGCGAGATCCAGCACACGCAGTTCGCCAGTGGCCAGATCGAGAAGCTCAGCGTTGCAGTGCTGCTCGATGAGAACGTTGCCGGCAGCGGCGCGGGGCAGGGCGAACCGGAGGATCCGCAGGCGGCCGAGGCCGCTGCCGCGGCCCGTGCCGAGCGCCTCGATCGCATGCGTGCCCTGGTGGCCCAGGCCGTCGGCATCGACGAGGCGCGCGGTGATCAGATCACCCTCAGCAGTTTCCCGTTCGTCGATCAGGACATCGAGCCGGTCAGCACGCCGCTCTGGGAACAGGGCTGGTTCTGGACGACGCTGAAGAACGCCGGCATGGGCCTGGCCTTGCTGCTGGTGTTCCTGCTGGTCGCCCGCCCGCTGCTGAAGATGCTCGCCGACAGCCGGCGTGAGCGGGCATTGCCGCCGGCCGAGAACGGCGAGCCGAACCCCGCCGGTCAGTACCCGGTGCCCGCTCAGTATCCCGATGAACGGCGCGCTCAGGGTGGCGAGAACGAGCAGGAGGACGAGGATGACCTGTCCAACGTGCCCGAACTGATCGGCAACGCAAGCTACACCGACAAGTTGCGCCAGTTGCGCAAGAGCGTCAGCCATGATCCCAAGGCAGTGGCCGCGGTGATCAAGCAGTGGACGCACGAGGAGAACTGATCCCCATGGCCCAGGCACCCGAAAACAAACTTCCCCAGGAAAGCCCGCTGGGCGGTCTCAAGGGACCGGAGAAGGCCGCCATCCTGATGATGGCCCTCGGCGAGGAATCCGCGGCGCACGTTTTTGGTCATCTCGACCCGCGCGAGGTGCAGAAGATCGGTCAGGCGATGGCAGTGCTCAAGAACGTCACCCGGCCGCAGATTCAGGCAGCGCTGGACGAGTTCTCCGACGATCTCGAGAACCAGACCGGTCTCGCGCTGGGGTCGAACGACTACATCCGCAACGTGCTCACCCGAGCTCTGGGCGAAGAGCGTGCCTCCGGGCTACTCGAGCGGATCTCCTCGCAGGGCAGCCGCCGCAACCTCGAGTTTCTCAAGTGGATGGACGCGCGCTCGATCGCGGAGATCATCCGCTACGAGCACCCGCAAATCATCGCCATCGTGCTGTCGCACCTGGAGAGCGATCAGGCCGCCGAGATCCTGCAGATGCTGCCGGAAAACACCCGCACCGACATCGTGCTGCGCATCGCGCATCTCGAAGGGGTCTCGCCGCAGGCGCTCGAAGAGCTCGACGACATCATGGAGCGTCAAGCATCCGGCACCACCGGCGGCAAGTCTTCCAAGGTGGGCGGCGTGAAGATCGCCGCTGGCATCATGAACTTCCTCGAATCCAATGTGGAAGAGGAGCTCATGGGTCGGGTGAAGGAGACGGACGAGGACCTCGGCACGCAGATCGAGGACCTGATGTTCGTCTTCGCCAACCTGGTCGAGGTCGAGGATCGCAGCCTGCAGGTACTGCTCCGCGAAGTACCGGCGGACAAGCTCCTGCTGGCCATGAAGGGTGCCGATTCCGAACTCAAGGAGAAGATCTTCGGCAACATGTCGCGCCGTGCCGCCGAGATGATGCGCGACGATCTCGAAACGCTCGGCCCGACACGCCTGGCCGATGTCGAGGCGGCGCAGAAGGAAATCCTGCAGGTCGCCCGTCAGCTGGCCGACGAAGGCAAGATCTCCCTGGGTGGTGGTGGCGATGAGTTCATCTAACGACGAGAGCGTGATCACCCGCCCCCTCGAGGCCGAAGACTGGCAGACACTGCTCGATGCCTGGGAGCTGCCGGAGTTTGCCGACGGCCAGCCGGTCGTCGAGGAGGACGAGCCGGACCCGGCGACCGCCGAGGAGATCGCTGCCGCACGTGCCGAGGCCGAGCGACAAGGCTACGAGGTGGGTCTGGAAAAAGGCCGCGACGCCGGTTACCAGGAAGGTCTCGCCGCGGCGCGCGAGGAGATCGAGCAGGTCGAGAACCGTCTGCGCGGGTGGCTGGCGCACCTGGAGCGCCCGCTGACGTTGCTGGATGACGAGGTCACCGAACAGCTGGCGGCTCTGGCCACCCAGATCGCGCGGGTCATGGTGGCGCGCGAGGTACGGGTCGACAACGCCGGTCTGCCGTCGATCGCCCGCGAAGCCCTCGGGGCGCTGCCGGTTTCCGTGAGAACGGTGATCGTCCGCTGTGCGCCTGCCGACGAGCCCGCCTTGACCGAACTGCTGGGCGATGCCCGCTTCGAGTCGCTCGATCTGCGTCCGGACCCGACAGTCAGTGCCGGCGGCCTGGTGGTCGAATCCGGTGATGCGCGGGTGGATGCCAGCCTTGCGAACCGGTGGGCGGCGACGCTCGACCACCTGATCGGTCGCGTGTACCCCGGGCCCGATCAGGTGGTGCCGCCAAGCGCCGAGAACACCGCCTCGGCAACGGATCACGATGGTGAGCCTTCGTTCGACGACGCACCGGACGGGACGACCACAGGAAACGACGTGGCCGACGGCCAGGACGCCGGTCCGGAGGACGCACGATGACCGATCCCGGCCTGCGTGATCCGAGCAAGGACGTCTCGCTCAACTGGGCACGTCGCCTGATGGGGACGGCTGCCCGGGTCGATGCGCCGGTCGCGGCATCGGAAGGGCGCATCGTCCGCGTGGTCGGCCTGGCGCTGGAGGCGCGCGGACTCTCCGCGCTGATCGGTGACCAGTGCGAGGTGACCGACCCGCAGGGGCGGCGCTTCGAGGCGGAGGTGGTCGGCTTTGCCGAGGAATCCACCTATCTGATGCCGCTGGAGACCACCCAGGGTGTCGGTCCGGGATGCCGGGTGAAGAACCTCGGGGCGGCCAGTCGGGTGCCGATGGGCGAGCAACTGCTCGGCCGGGTGCTAGACGCGCGCGGGCGGCCGATCGACGACGGGCCGCGCCTGACCGGTGATGCCTCGGTCAACCTGCACGGTCGGCCGATCAATCCGCTGAAGCGTCGCGAGATCACCGAACCCCTGGATGTGGGCGTGCGGGCGATCAATGCCCTGATGACCGTCGGCCGCGGGCAGCGCATGGGCATCTTCGCCGGTTCGGGCGTGGGCAAGAGTGTGCTGCTGGGCATGATGACCCGCCATACGCAGGCGCAGATCATCGTGGTCGGTCTGGTCGGCGAGCGGGGCCGTGAAGTGGCCGAGTTCGTCAGCGAGATCCTCGACGAGGAGGCGCGCGAGCGTGCTGTCGTCGTGGCGGCGCCGGCGGACAGCTCGGCACTGATGCGGTTGCACGGGGCGAATCTCGCCAGCTCGATCGCCGAGCATTTCCGCGACCAGGGCTTCGATGTGCTGCTGCTGATGGATTCGTTGACCCGTTTCGCCCAGGCGCAGCGCGAGATCGGCTTGGCGATCGGCGAGCCGCCGGCGACCAAGGGCTACCCGCCGTCGGTGTTCGCGCAATTGCCGCGCCTGGTTGAACGGGCCGGCAACAGCGAAAGCCGCGAGGGCAGCCTGACGGCCTTCTATACCGTCCTGGTCGAGGGGGACGATCTCAACGATCCCGTGGCGGACTCCGCGCGGGCCATTCTCGACGGGCACATTGTGCTTTCCCGCGAGATCGCCGAGCGCGGCCGCTTCCCGGCGGTCGATGTCGAGGCGTCGATCTCGCGGCTGATGCCCAAGCTAGTCGATCCGGAGCATCTATCCTTGATGAGGCGGTTCAAGGAACTGGCCGCAACCTATCGTGAAAATCGCGACCTGATTGCGGTGGGCGCCTACCGGCGTGGTCAGGACGCGCGTCTCGACCGGGTCATCGATATTCAGCCGGACCTGGAAGCGTTCCTGTCGCAGTCGATGGACGAGTCGGCCGACATGGCATCGAGCATCGATGCCCTGGTGGACCTGCTGCATTCGGCCTGAGTGGGGTAAGCGACGATGAGCGACAAGCAGCGACTCAAGTCCCTGGGCAACGCGGGGCGCGTGATGGGTCATCAGGCGGATCTTGCCCGCCGTCGGCGTCGCGAGGCGGAGCGCGAGCTGGATGCCCAGCGCCAGCGACTGGCGGACCTCGAGGGCTATTTCAACGAGTACACCAACAACATCAGTTTTGCCGCCGAGGGACGCAATCGCGCCTTTGCGCTGCAGAACTATCGGCAGTTCATGGCGCGGATCGAGGAGACCATCGAGCACCAGCGTCGAGTGGTCGAAGAGCTCGAGCAGCAGTTGGCGCAGCGCGCCAATGATGCGCGCGATGCGCAGGCCCGCAACGAGTCGGTCGATCGGTTGAGCGAGCGTTATCGCAACTCGATCCGGCGGCGCAACGAACGCAACGAGCAACAGGTGATGGATCAGCACGGCGCGGCCAACGCCGGGCGGGGCGTGGAATCCGGGGGGCGGCAATGAGTCAGATTGGCAACGAGAAGGGCGGGTTGGAGATGATTGGACGGCTGTTGGGCGGCGTGGACGGCAAGGTCGGGCGCGTCGCGGCAAAGCTCGGCAGCGGGGCATCGCAGGACTTCGCTCGCCTGATGGCCTCGGCACAGGGGCGTGTCGAGGGCAGTCAGCGCGCGCCGGGGGTGTCGGGCGACGTTGCCAGGGATGGGTCAGGGCTCTCGGATTCGCTTCGCTCGGCGCTTAGCGCGCTGGGCGAGGAAATCACTCACCTGCGCCAGCAGCTTGGCTCGGACAAGTCGGGCCAGTTGCCCCCCGGTTCGGGAGGCGAGTCGGATGCCCGTGCGGTGTTGGGGCAAATGCTCGAAACGATTCCCGCATCCGGCGGAGAGGAGTCTGCCGGACTCGGACGTCACGAAGTCGACATGTCGGTATCACGTGGTGGGGATTTCGCTTGGGCATCGTCGGATGGGCGGTCGGTCGAGGGGCAGTCAATCGGGGCATTGGAGGCGACCGGGCATGTCGACGGGGCGGCCAGTGGCGAAACAGCCGCGCGTTCGCTTTCGGCGCAATCGCTGGCCACCGACGAGGCAATCGCGCGTGACGTGGCCGGACTGGCACAGGCGCTGGCCGACTGGCGCGAGGCGCTGGATGCCGGTTCACCGGTTCGGGCCGAGGCGGCGATACAGACTTTGCGCGACCGACTGGCGGCACTGCGCGAGTCGATGCCGGGCGGTGAGGGGGCTTCCGCCGACCGAACTCCGGCGCTGGTGGGACAGTTGCAGGCACTTCAGCAGCTGATGACGCGGTCCGGCATGGCGGGGTCGACGGAAGGGCCGGTCGCTCGGGGTGCGGGTGAGCCCCGGTCCTGGTCGGAATGGTCGTGGCGGCTGGCTGCCGGTGGGCAGTCCGCCGGCTCGCGCTCGGAGATGGCAGCGCGCGCTTCGGCCACGGTCGCGTCGAGTGGCGAGGGTTCGGATTGGAATGGTGGGCCGGTAACGGCCGCCTTGGGGCTTGCGGGGCGTGAGATGCCGGCGCCCTCGCGCACGGAACGATTGACGCCGGCGCACTGGTCGGCGCTGGGCGGGCTTTCCGCTCAGCCCGCCGATACGGCAGTCGAGACGACGGTGGCGCCCGGTGGGCTGGGTTCGGCGGGAACGGCATTTTCGTCGACGTCGGCAGGCCAGGCCGCCGGGGGTGTCTTCACCGGCCAGGCCGCCACGCCGCCACCCAACCCGCAGATGCCGGCGCAGTTGGGCCAGCAGATCCAGTGGATGGTCGGCAAGGGCGTGTCCCGGGCGAATATCGAGTTGCGGCCGGCCGACCTTGGCCCGCTGAAGATCTCGATCGAGACTCAGGGGGACGAGACCCGTATTGCCCTGACCGCCACCAACGCGACCACCCAGGGTCTTCTCGAGCAGCAACTGCCGCGGCTCAAGGAGTGGTTGCAGGAATCCGGGCTTGCGCAGAGCGAGGTGGATGTCTCGCTCGCTGAAGAAGGCGACTTCGGGCAGCAACTGGCCGATGCCGACGGGGGTGAATCCGATGGCCACGGCGGCGCGCCGGCTGATGCCGAAATGATGATGTCCGCGAGTGGTTCAGCTGACACCGACGATGCGCTCGAGTGGGTTGAGGGGCGAGGGGTGCTGGATCTGTTTGCCTGAGCGCGGGTTTTTCTTCTGATTCGAAAACGGACTCGTCCAGCGAGTCCGTTTTTTTGCATTAATCGATTGCGTGATCGTTTTATTATATGCGTGGTGTGATTAATTCGACGGTTTTCCCCAATGGGGATGGGGGAATACGTAATGTTGACGCTTGTTATTTTATGGGCTAGATTTCTCCCACATTGGGACGTGCGAAGGAATGTGCGGTTTCCTCCAGCTAACGAACGCAGTGTTTTGAATCGCCGCATTGTGCATTCCACTACAAATAGGTAGGTAGTACAGATGAGCCAATTTGACGTCAAAAACCTTTCCGCCGACGAATTGAAGAAACTGGTCAATGATGCCGAGCAGGCATTGCGCGAGCGCAGCAAGCAGCGCGTAATGGAGTTGCGTCGTGAGGCCGAGGCGCTTGCCAACGAGCTGAACACCACGGTGGCCGATATCTTCGGCCTGGAAAAGGGCAGCAAGCAGGCGGGCAAGAAACTGCCGGCCAAATACATGAATCCGGCCAACCCGTCGCAAACCTGGTCAGGTCGTGGCAAGCGTCCGAACTGGCTGGTCGACGAGCTGAACAAGGGCAAGAAGCTCGAGGATTTTCGTATCTGATTACGGACCGGCCGATATGAGGTCGGGCCACTCGCCGGCTTCTCTTGCAGGCGAATGATTCGAATCACAAAGGCCCCGCCGAAATGGCGGGGCCTTCTTTATGTGGCGAGTTTGCGGATCATTCCGTCGTGGATGTCAGCTTTTGCTTCAGCCATTCCGGTGGTTGGTCGAGTTTATCAAGGCAGTGGCGAGCGGCGCGGTCGATTACGCCGTGTTCGTGGTATAGGCCCTCGGTTTCGGCCCAGTCACGGACTTCCTGTTCCAGAATACCGTGGTGCTTGGCGACGCTTATCAGCTGGACCACGCCGTCGCGGTGCCATTTTGCCTGTGCCGCATTTTTATCCCCCTGTGTCTCGGCGATGGCCACGGACGCGGCTGCGATCAGAGGGGCACTTTCGCCGCGGCGCGCCTCGTCACTCGCCAGAAGGCGTGCTGCCAGCGGGCAGACCGCTTCGACCGGCGCCCGCAGAGCAAGTGCGGCGGTGAAGGCCAGCATCAGTGCCTGTTCGTCGCGCGAGGCATCGTCGATGAGCAGGTTAAGCACGGTGCGGTAGTCGCCGGACTCGATCATCAAAGTCATGCCGCGCTCGCGCATGGCCGGTTCGAGGTGCTGCCCGAGCCCGGCCAGCACCTGCTGCCACAGGCCGATGCGTCGATCGTCGAGCCAGGGTGACAGGATCTCGACGGCTTCGTCGCCACCGCCCTGTTCGACCAGCTGCTCGATCAGCGCCTCGGCTGCCTGCTCGAGGAAGCTCGGGTCGTCGGCCCGGGCAGCGGTCTCGACGGCCTTTGTCAGCGGGGGGATGGCCTTGAAGAGGTTGCCTTGGCGGCGGAAGAGGGTGGCCAGGTCGAGATGCACCTGCGTGGCGACCTCGGCGGGCAGCTGGTCGAATTCGGGCTGCTTGACCAGTTCGCTCAGTAATGTGATCGCCTCCCGGACATCGCCGCGAGCAGCATGGGCCAGCGCCAGCGTGTGGGTCAGCGCCGGATCGGGCGACTCCTCGAGCAGCTCTCCTGCCACGGAGGCGGCCTCCTCGAGTCGGCCTTCGCCGATCAGCGCGACGCACAGGCCGTCGGCAATCTCGAAGCGGCGTTGGTCGTCGCAGCGGCGCATCCAGGCCAGCAGCCATTCGAGCCCGTCACGGTCGATGGCATCGGTCTGCCACGACTCCCGGTAGATCCAGTCGATCACCTCGGCTGCCTGTCGGCAGTCGATCCGGCTTTCGGCGGGATCGTCCATCTCTGCGTGCCGGGATTGCAGTAACGAGGGAAGCGCTTTTGCCATGGCAGTGCTCGTGGTCGGACTGGTCGGAATGGATCGCTGGCCGTGAGTCTACCGGATTCGGGTCGTCTTGATGGCGGGCGGCGGCCTGCACTGACCACGTGGAGCTCGACACGCCGCTGTGCTCCGTTATACTCCGCCGCCGGAGTTGGCCAGGTTGTCGCGGCGTCTTTCGAGGCGTCGAGGAAAGTCCGGGCTCCATAGGGCACGGTGCCAGGTAACGCCTGGGCGGCGCGAGTCGACGGAAAGTGCAGCAGAGAGTAGACCGCCGATGGCCGCAGCAATGTGGCACAGGTAAGGGTGAAAGGGTGCGGTAAGAGCGCACCGCACGCGTGGTAACACGTCGTGGCACGGCAAACCCCACCGGGAGCAAGGCCAAATAGGGGAACAATGGCGTGGCCCGCGCTGTTCCCGGGTAGGCTGCTCGAGCGCAACGGCGACGTTGCGCCCAGATGAATGGCAACCCATGACAGAACCCGGCTTATCGGCCGACTCCACCCCATTCCCGCGCGGCTGTCATCCCGTCGCCGCGCTTTTCGGGCTCTTCCAGCCCCTTTCGCCCCGACCGTCATCCTCGACGGTCGATGTGCGATGAAACACTCCCACTTTCCCCCACCGGCACTCAAATGCCGTTCTGATGCGCTCTCCCGCATCCTCGTGCGCTTTGTTACCTATGCGTGGTAACCCACTGTTTTTATCTAAAAATAGCCGGCATTTTCTCCGCTTTTCGTCGGCTAACTCCTTGTGGTCAAAAGAAAAATCCCGCCATTTGCTTGAACGGGTGTCGGGGCAGGGCTATAGTGCGCGCAGGTGTAGAAAAGTGGGAAAAAGTGGGAAAAAGTGTTCCGGGGCATCACCAACCTGAATCTCGACGCCAAAGGACGCCTGGCCATGCCCACGCGTCATCGGGAGGCGTTTGCCCACGACGATAACCAACTCATTCTCACCATCGACACGCAGGAGCACTGCCTTCTTATCTATCCGCTGAGCACCTGGCTCGACATCGAGAAGCAGATCGACGCCCTGCCGTCATTCAACAAGACGGCCAATCGCATCAAGCGGATGCTGATCGGCCACGCCACCCAGGTGGAGTTCGACTCCGCTGCCCGCATTGTCATCCCGCCCGCGCTGCGCGCGCACGCCAAGCTGGAAAAGCCGGCGGTGCTCGTCGGGCAGGGCAAGAAGCTCGAGCTCTGGTCGCAGGACCTGTGGACCGAGATGACCGAGGATTTCCTCGACCAGTCGGACGAGGACGACCAGCTGCCGACGGCCCTGGAGACGTTGTCACTATGACGTTCGACCCCAGCCACGACACGGTGATGCGAGACGAGGCGGTCGATGCGCTCGTCATCGACGCGTCGGGCACCTATGTCGACGGCACGTTCGGTCGAGGCGGTCACAGCCGCGCCATCCTCGCACGCCTCTCCGAGAAAGGTCGGTTGATTGGCTTCGATCGTGATGCCGAAGCCGCCGAGAGTGCCGCCCGGCTGGCCGAAGAGGACGGGCGTTTCTCCTTTATAAGGGCCGCGTTCTCCGGCTGGGGCGAGGCGCTGGTCGAGCGCGACGTGACCGAGCCGGTCCACGGCGTGATGTTCGATCTGGGCGTCTCCTCGCCGCAACTCGACCAGGCCGAGCGCGGCTTCTCGTTCCGTTATGACGGTCCGCTGGACATGCGCATGGACCAGAGCCATGGTCCGTCCGCGGCCGACTGGCTGGCAGTGGCCGAGGAAGAGGAGATCCGAGACGTGCTGTTCCGCCTGGGCGAGGAGCGTTTCGCCCGGCGGATTGCCGCCGCCATCGTCGAGCGGCGTCGCGAACAGCCGTTCACCCGCACCAACGAGCTGGTCGACTGCGTGGTCGCCGCCACGCCAAGGCGCGACCCCAACAAGCACCCGGCCACTCGTACTTTTCAGGCGATCCGCCTGTACATCAACCAGGAGCTCGACGAGATCACGCAGGCCCTCGAGCAGTCGCTCGAGCATCTACGTCCCGGTGGCAGGCTGGTGGTGATCAGCTTCCATTCGCTGGAGGACCGCATCGTCAAGCGGTTCATTCGCGATCACAGCACCGCCGGCAAGGACTTCTTCGGCAATCCGACCGGCCCGGTGGCGCTGAAGAAGATCGGCAAGGCGATCCGCGCCGGCCGCGACGAGATTCAGCGGAACCCGCGGGCGCGCAGCGCCATCATGCGGGTGGCGGAGCGAGCGGCATGAAGGCGCTCAACCTCCTCCTGCTGGTGATGGTGGTCTCGAGTGCATTCGCCGTGGTGATGCTGGTCGCCGAGGATCGGCGCCTCACGCAGGAGATCGCGAGCACGCGTGATGGCATCGAGCGGCTCGAGGGCACCTACGCCGAGCTGCAGCTCGAAGAGGGCACGCTCACCGCTCAGGGTCGGATCGAGCGCATCGCGACCGAGGAACTCGGCATGGTCCAGCCGGCCGAGGACAGCGTGACGGTGGTGTTCCGATGAAAGCGCTCTGGGACGGCATCATGCACTGGGCCGGCTGGCTCGGCGTGCGCTGGCGCGCCGGCATCGTGCTGATGGTGTTCGCGGGCGCGGCCCTGATGCTGGTCGGTCGTGCGGTGCAGCTTCAGGTGACCGAGCACGATTTCTACGCCGAGCAGGGCGGCGACCGCCACCAGCGTGTCCAGACCATCGCCGCGCATCGCGGCATGATCACGGATCGCAACGGCGAGCCGCTGGCCATCAGTGTCGCCATGCATGCCGTCTGGATCGATCCCAAGGTGATCTCCGGCCATCCGGAGGCGGTCGGCCGGCTGGCCAGCATCCTGGACCGGCCGGTCGCCAAGTTGAACAAGCGGGTGCGCGACTACAGCAGTCGTCGCTTCCTTTACGTTGCGCGCCAGGTGCGTCCGAGCGTGGCCGCCGCCGTGCGCAGCGCCGGCCTGCCCGGCGTGGGTCTCAAGCGCGAGTACAAGCGCTTCTATCCGACCGCCGACGTCACCGCGCCGCTGCTCGGCTTCGCAAATATTGACGATGTGGGACAGGCCGGGATCGAACTGAGCTTCGACCAATTGCTCTCCGGCACACCGGGCAAGCGGCGCATCCTCAAGGACGGCGACGGTCGCGAGATTGCCGACCTGGGCGTCATCCAGAAGGCGCGCCCGGGACAGGACCTCGCCCTGTCGATCGACCGTCGCCTGCAGTATCTCGCCTATCGCGAGCTGGCGCGGGCGATCGAGGAGCAGCAGGCGCTGGCCGGGTCGGCGGTGCTGATGAACGTGACCACGGGCGAAGTGCTGGCGATGGCGAGCGCTCCCTCGTTCAATCCCAACAACCGCGCGACCATCGACCCGTCGGTGACCCGCAACCACGCCATCGTCGATCAGTTCGAGCCGGGCTCGGCCGTCAAGCCGTTCACTGTCGCCACCGCACTGGGCACGGGCCGCTGGAAGCCGAGCGACACGGTCGACACGGAGCCGGGCTATCGCCGGGTGGGTGGTTTCACCATTCATGATCACCGCAACTACGGCACGCTCGACATGACCGGCCTGCTCGAGAAGTCGAGCAACGTCGGCGCGAGCCTGCTCGCCGAGGACATCGGCGCCGAGCCGCTGTGGCAGACCTACCGCGGGCTGGGCTTCGGCCAGATCACCGGCGTGGGCTTCCCCGGCGAATCGCCCGGGTCGCTCAGTCTGTGGCGCGACTGGCGGGCCGCCGATACCGCGGCCCACAGCTACGGTTACGGTCTGGCGGTCACGCCGCTGCAGCTGGCGACCGCCTACGTCGCACTTGCCAACGGGGGGCAGTACTTGACCCCAAGCCTGCTGCGTCGCGACAAGGTGCCCGACACCCGGTCCGTTTTTTCCACGCCCATTGCCGACCAGGTGGTCGGCATGCTGCGTTCCGTGGTTTCGCCCACCGGGACGGCGCCGGAGGCCGCAATCACCGGCTTCCAGGTGGCTGGCAAGACCGGCACCGTACGTCGTCTGGGCAAGGGCGGTTATTCGAAGACGGATTACAACACCGTGTTCGCCGGTGTGGCCCCGGCCACGGACCCGCGGCTGGCGCTGGTGGTGGTGTTGCACCGCCCGACGGCGGGCAAGGTGTATGCCGGCGACGTGGCCGCACCGGTGTTCCAGCGGGTGATGAGCGGCGCGCTGCGCATGCTCAATATCCGGCCGGACGACCTGCCGGAACTGCCCACCGGTCAGGTGGCCGGCGACGTGCCCGCCACGGTGGCGGAAAGTAACCACGACCGGGGGGCTGGCTGACATGGCGCGCGTCGACATCCCCGAAATCGACCTGCGCGAGGTGGCCGTGCTGCGACACGCCGGCGCCCCGGATCGCCGTATCGCGTCGATCAGCGACGACAGCCGCCAGGTCGAGCCCGGCACGCTCTTCTACGCGCGTGAGACACAGTCCCACGGCGCGGACCGCTTCGTGGCCGACGCGCTGGCGCAGGGTGCGGCCGCGGTGCTCGGTAGCGGGCTCACTCCGGCCCCGGGCGTTATCAGCATCGACCGTCCCGAGGAGGCGATGGCCGATCTGATCCTTCAGGCCAATGGCTGGAGTAGCGAGTCAGTCGGAATCACCGCGGTGACCGGAACCAACGGCAAGACCACCGTCAGTCACCTGCTGGCCGGACTGATCGGCATCGACGGCGAGCCGGTCGGTGTGATCGGCACGCTCGGCTGGGGGCTTTGGTCGCCGCGGGCCGACTACGAGACGACCACCAACACCACGCCGGGACTGATCGAGAACTGGTCACTGATTACCCGGCTGGTGCGCGAGGGTGCGCGCGAGATCGTGATGGAAGTCTCCTCGCACGCGCTCACCCAGGGGCGGGTCGAGGGACTGCCGATCCGGACCGGCGTGTTCACCAACCTGGGTCGCGACCACTTCGACTATCACGGCGACATCGACGCCTACCTCGCCGCGAAGGCCCATCTGTTTACCCTGCCGAGCCTGCGTCAGGCGGTGCTGAATGGCGGCCAGTCGGCCAGCGAGACCATGCTTGCGACACTCGCGGCGCGTTCGGATGCGCCGCGGACGCTGTGCTTCGCCTTGGCCCCCGTCAAGCCAATCGCGGGTTGTGGTCCGACACTCTCCGGCCATCTCGAATCACTCGAGGCGGGTCGGTTGCGTCTGGCGGTGCGCGGGCGCGGCGAGCGGGCCTCGCTGAACGTGCCGCTGGCCGGACGGTTCAACGCCGAGAATCTGCTCGCCGCGTTGGCGGCACGGCTGGTCGTGGGCGAGACGCTCGAGACGCTCGCCGACCGTGTCGGGCGTCTGAAGGCGCCGCCGGGGCGGATGGAAAGCTTCAAGATCGGCCGGGGCATGACGGCCGTGGTCGATTACGCCCACACCGCCGATGCCTTGGAAAACGTGCTTTCCAGCCTGCGCGAGAGCATGCCGCAAGGATGCCGCCTCGGGGTCGTTTTCGGTGCCGGTGGCGATCGCGATCCGGGCAAGCGTCCGCTGATGGGGGCCGTCGCCGAACGGCTGGCCGACTGGGCCATCGTTACCAGCGACAACCCGCGAAGCGAGTCCCCGGAGGCCATCATCGAGGCGATCGTCGCGGGTACGAAGGCGCCGGAGAGCATCGACCAGATCATCGATCGCCACGAGGCGATCGCGACCGGTATCCGGCGACTGGCCGACGGGCGGCCGGGAGACTGTCTGCTGATTGCCGGCAAGGGACACGAGACCGGCCAGCAAGTCGGCGATCAGACCTTGCCGTTCGACGACCGCCTCGTGGTGCGTGAGCAAGCGCGGGAGGTGGCCGCATGATCCGCGCGACCCTCGAACAGATCGCATCCTGGAGCGGTGGCCGCCTGGCGGCGGGCGTCGATCCGGCTACATTGATCGCCGGTGCCGGGACCGATACCCGTGCCGACCTCTCGGGGCGCCTGTTCGTTGCCCTGAAGGGGCCGAACTTCGATGCGCATGCCTTCCTCGCCCAGGCGGTGGAGCAGGGGGCGGTGGCCGCGCTGGTCGAACAGGAGCAGGACGATGTTTCCCTGCCGCAGGTGGTCGTCGACGACACCCAGGCGGCCCTCGGCCGTCTGGCTCGCGGCTGGCGCGAGGCGGTTGACCCGACCGTGATCGCGATCACGGGCAGCAGCGGTAAGACCACCGTCAAGGAACTGCTCGCCGCCATGCTTGGCGAGGTCGGCCCGACCGCGGCCACCCGCGGCAACCTCAACAACGAGATCGGCGTGCCACTCACCCTGCTCGACTGGCCGGCCGAGACCCGGTTCGCCGTGGTCGAGATGGGTGCCAACCACGTCGGCGAGATCGCCGCGCTGACCGAACTGGTCGCTCCGGACATCGTGATGGTCACCATGGCCGGGCGTGCCCACGTCGGCGAGTTCGGCTCGGTCGAACGCATCATTGAGGCGAAGGGCGAGATCTACCGCCATCGCCCGGAGACGGCACGACCACTGATCAACCTCGACTCGGCCGGCGCGGACCAGTGGCTCAAGAGCGCGCCCAAGGCCGATACCTTCACCCTTGATGCGAGCCACCGCGAGTGGGCCACCTGGACCGGTCACTACGACGCGGCACAGCACGAGCTTTCGATCGACGAACGGGGGCGGCCGGCACTCGACCGCCTGCCGGTTCCCATCCCGGGTGCGCACAACGCCATGAACCTGCTAGCGGCGATCGCAGTGGCGCGCCTGGCCGGGGCCTCGTTCGATGCCGTCACGGCTGGGCTGGCTGCCTTCCGCCCGCCCGCAGGCCGCATGGACGTGATTCGCCTGGCGAATGGCTGGCGGGTGATCGACGACAGTTACAACGCGAACCCCGAGTCGATGCGCGCCGCCCTCGGCTATCTGGCCGGCCAGCCCGGCGAGCGGTTTGCCGTACTTGGCAGCATGGGGGAGCTCGGCGCGCAGGCCGAGACGTTGCATCGTCAACTGGGCGA
Organism: Guyparkeria hydrothermalis; assembly: GCF_023555385.1. NCBI lineage: Bacteria > Pseudomonadati > Pseudomonadota > Gammaproteobacteria > Chromatiales > Thioalkalibacteraceae > Guyparkeria > Guyparkeria hydrothermalis. The sequence goes on along the minus strand of NZ_JAJSED010000001.1, from coordinate 1,328,218 downwards.
GTTCGCCGCCGGCGAGGAACTCGACGGGCTGATCGCGGTCGGTCCATGGGCCGCAGCGATCGCCACCGGCTTCCGAGCCGCTGCCGGCTCCCCCGACTCCATCGACACGGCTGAGGACAGCACCGAGGCGGCCAAGGCATTGCATGCGCGTCTGGCTACCCGGAGCGAGTCGGCTGTGACGGTCCTGCTCAAGGGATCGCGCTTCATGCACATCGAACGGGTCCGCGAGGACCTCGAACGGGAGTACGGCGTCGCGCCGAAGCCCGGGAACGAATCCACAGGGAGAGGGCGAGATGCTGCTCTGGCTGACTGAATGGCTGACCCAGTACGCCAGTTTCTTCGGCGTATTCGAATACCTGACCTTCCGGGCGATGCTCGGCGTGGGCACGGCCCTGCTGATCTCGCTCGCGATCGGGCCGCTGGTCATCCGCTGGCTGCAGAGCGTCAAGGCGGGTCAGCCGATCCGCGAGCTGGGTCCGCAGACCCACCTGGCCAAGGCGGGCACGCCGACCATGGGCGGGGCGCTGATCCTGATCTCGATCGCCATTTCGATGCTCCTGTGGGGCAATCTCGGCAACGTCTACGTCTGGGTTGCCCTGCTGACCACCATGGGCTTCGGTCTGATCGGCGGCTGGGACGACTACCTCAAGCTGTCGCGTCGCAACAGCGACGGTCTCGCCGCGCGCTGGAAGTATCTCGGCCAGTCGGTCGTCGCTCTGCTTGCGGCGGTGTTCCTCTACCAGATCGCCGCGGCCCCGGCCGAGACCAGCCTGCTGATCCCGTTGCTCAAGGACACGCTGATCCCGCTGGGCTTCGGCTTCGTGATCCTGACCTACTTCGTGGTCGTGGGCAGCTCGAATGCCGTCAACCTCACCGACGGCCTCGACGGTCTGGCGATCATGCCGACCGTGCTGGTTGCGGGCGGCCTGGGCGCGTTCGCCTACGTTACCGGTCACTACGAGTTCGCCAACTATCTGGGTCTGCCGTTTATCGGCGGCGTGGGCGAACTGACGGTCTTCTGCGCGACGATCGTCGGCGCAGGTCTCGGTTTTCTCTGGTTCAACAGCTATCCCGCCCAGGTATTCATGGGCGACGTCGGTGCGCTGGCGCTGGGGGCTGCGCTCGGCATCGTCGCGGTCATGGTTCGCCAGGAGATCGTGCTGTTCATCATGGGCGGCATCTTCGTGCTGGAGACCGTCTCCGTGATGCTCCAGGTCGCCTCGTTCAAGTTGACCGGCAAACGCATCTTCCGCATGGCGCCGATCCATCACCACTTCGAGCTCAAGGGCTGGCCGGAGCCGAAGGTGATCGTGCGCTTCTGGATCATCACGGTGATCCTCGTCCTCATCGGCCTGGCAACCATGAAGGTGCGCTGATGAAGCTGATTATCGGCATGGGACAGACAGGCTTTTCCGCCGGGCGCTTCTTCCAGCGCCGGGGCGAGGCCTTCGTCGCTGTCGATACGCGTGGTGCTGCGGCGCCGCGCGAAGTCTGGCTGCGCACGTTCGGGCAGGGCACCGTCTACGACGGCCCACTGACGACGGACATGTTCGACGCCGCCGCGCTCCGGGACGTGACGGACATCGTGCTCAGCCCGGGGCTCAACCCGGCGTCCAGCCCGTTGCGGCAGATGCTCGCCGAGGCCGCGCGGCGCGGGATCCGGGTGGCCAGCGACATTGCCCTGGCGCTGCGGTACGCCGAGGTGCCCTATCTGCTGGTGACCGGTTCGAACGGGAAGAGCACGGTTACCGCATTGACTGCCGAGCTGCTCACCGCGCTGGGCTACCGCGTGGGGATTGGTGGCAACTACGGCACCCCGGCGCTCGATCTCCTCGCCGAGCCGGCCGACGTACTGGTACTCGAAGTCTCCAGTTTCCAGCTCGAGGCCTGCCGGGCCGAGGAAATACACGCCCGGGCGGCCACGGTGCTCAACATCAGCGCCGATCATCTCGACCGTCACGGCACCATCGATGTCTACGCCGCGCTCAAACAGAAGCTGGTGGTCAACGCCGAGACGGCCGTGATCAACCTCGACGATCCGATCGTCCGCGCCATGGGCTCGACCTGTCAGGGGCGGATCGTCGGTTTCTCCGCCACCCCCGAGGCGGACGGGATGCCGGTCAAGCACCACTTCTACCTGGATTCCGACGGCGAGGCCCTCTGCCGTGACGATCAGGTGCTGCTCGACGGTGCCAGCCTTGCCTTGCCGGGGTCGCACAATCGGATCAACGTGCTGGCGACTCTCGCGCTGGTGGAAGGTTTCGCCGGTCGGCAGGCTCTCGGCAACGATGCCCTTCGGCAAGCGCTGGAATCCTTTGCCGGGCTGCCGCACCGCATGCAGGTGATCTGCACCCGTTCCACCAACGGGACGGACATCCGTTTTATCAACGATTCCAAGGCGACCAATGTCGGCGCCGCCATCGCTGCAGTCGAAGGGCTTGCCGCCGCCGGCGTGGCGCATCAGCTGGTCATTGCCGGCGGGCAGGCCAAGGGTCAGTCGTTCGACGAGTTCGCACGGACCCTCGTGACGCATGCCGACGGCGTGGTCCTGATCGGCGAGGATGCCGGCGCCATTGAGCGTTCGCTGCAGCAGGCGGCGGACACCAAGGCTCCGGCGGTCTACCGCGCCGAATCGATGCAGGATGCCGTGGCGTGGGCGGCCGGTCGGGCCGAGGCCCTGGCGGCCGCAGGTGATTCGGTCGCGGTATTGCTGTCACCGGCCTGCGCCAGTTTCGACATGTTCCGTGGCTACGCCGACCGGGGCGAGTGCTTCGCCCGCGCCAGCGAGACGGCCTGTGTCGGGGTGAACGAGCCGATCGCGGAGGTGCTGTCATGAGTCTGGTGACGGCCAATCTCCGTGGAATCCGCTGGCTGGGGCGCGTCGGTAGCGACGGGCTGCGCCGACTCGGTGATCGTGGCCAGAGCGAAGTGCAGCGCCATGCCGTCGGCATCTCGCTTGATCGCGGTTTCCTCGTGGCGCTTATGTCCCTGCTGTCGATCGGTCTGGTGATGGTCGCCTCGGCGACGCTCGGTTCCGGCGACGAGGCCGGCCGCGGGCTGCTGATCCGTCAGGCGGCCGCCGTGGTGATCGGCCTGGTGGCCATGACCGTCTTGCTGATGGTGCCGCTGCGGCATTTTGTCGCGATGCGCAGCATGGTGCTGCTGGTGTCATTGGCGCTGCTGGCGGTGCTGTTCGTTCCGGGCGTGTCGCATACGGTCAACGGGGCGACCCGCTGGATCGATCTCGGCTTCGTCCGCCTGCAGGCGAGCGAATTCGCGCGGCTGGGCATGATCATCTGGATGGCCGCCTACCTCGGCGTACACCTGGAGAAGGTGCAGACCCGCATCCGTGGCATGGCTGGTCCGGTCCTGGTGATCATGCTGGCCTCGACGTTGCTCCTGCTGCAGCCCGATTACGGCAACACCCTGGTGCTCGGGGCGACGCTGTTCGCCATGGCCTGGTTGATGCGGGCCCAGCTGCAGACGATGCTGATGCTGATGGTCGCCGGCGGTGCCCTGGCCATCGCGGGCGTGTTCTCCGCCCAGTATCGCGTCGATCGGCTGCTGTCATTCTCCAACCCCTTTGCCGACCCCTTCGGCGACGGCTATCAGCTGGTCAATGCCCTGATCGCCATCGGTACGGGCGGGCTGTTCGGCCGCGGGCTGGGCGAAAGCGTGCAGAAGCTCGCCTACCTGCCGGAGGCACATACCGATTTCATCTTCGCGGTGTTCGCCGAGGAGTTCGGCCTGTTCGGCGTGATCGCGCTGCTGGGCCTTTACGGCGTGCTGGTCTGGCGTGGTTTCGTCATCGCGCGCCTGGCCTGGGTCGCGAGGCACTACACCGGTGCGGCGCTCGCCTGGGGCATCAGCGTCTGGGTCGGCATGCAGTCGCTGATCAACATGGGCGTGAACATGGGGCTGCTGCCCACCAAGGGTCTGACACTGCCGCTGATCAGCTATGGCGGTTCGGCGATGGTGGCGACACTGCTCGCCATGGGCCTGGTGCTGCGCGTTCACCACGAGGCCAGCCGGGCCTTGGCCGAGAAGGGAAGCCCGGAGGTGAGCCGATGAGCCGCGGTGTGATCTACGTCATGGCCGGTGGTACCGGCGGTCACGTCATCCCGGCGCTCGCGGTCGCCGAGGCGCTGGCCGAGCGCGGCTACGCGATCCGCTGGATGGGCACAGAGCGCGGCATCGAGTCGCGCTTGGTGCCCGAGGCCGGTTATTCGATCGATTACCTCGAGATCGGAGGACTTCGTGGCAAGGGCCTTACGACCCGGCTGGCCGCACCGCTCCGCCTGATGCGCGCGGTCTGGCAAGCCATTCGGTTGTTGCGCCGCCACCAGCCGGTGCTGGTGGTCGGCATGGGCGGATTTGCCGCCGGGCCGGGCGGCCTGGCGGCCTGGCTCACCCGCAGCCCGCTGGTCATCCACGAACAGAATGCCATTGCCGGGCTGACCAACCGGGTGCTCTCGCGCCTGGCTCGCGTCACTTTGGCCGCCTACCCGAATGCCTTCGGTGCGCCGTTGCCGGCCAGCCGCGTGGTGGGTAACCCGGTCCGCGGCGATATCGAGGCATTGCCCGCGCCCGCTGAACGGTTTGCCGGCCATGACGGGCCGGTGCGGGTGCTGGTCCTCGGTGGCAGCCTCGGCGCGCAGGCGCTCAACGAGGCGGTGCCCGAGGCGCTGGCGCGCATCAGCGGCACCACCCACTTGGACGTCCGTCATCAGGCCGGCCCGCGCCACGTCGAGGCCGCCGAATCTCATTACGAAAATGCCAACTGGGGAGCGGGCAGTCGCTACCAGGTCAGCGGCTTTGTCACCGACATGGCAGAAGCATTCGGCTGGGCCGACTTCGTGATCGCTCGGGCCGGAGCGATGACCGTCGCCGAGATCGCCGCGGCCGGTGTGGGGGCGTTGTTCATTCCGTTCCCGCACGCCGTCGACGATCACCAGCGCTTCAATGCCGCCTGGCTGGTCGACCAGGGCGCGGCGCGGCTGCTGTCCCAGACCGAGGCTGATGTCGAGCACCTGACGGCGTTGCTGGGTCCGCTGCTGGCCGACCGAGCCGTGCTGCTGGACATGGCGGAACGCGCGCGGGCGGCGGCTGTGCCGGAAAGCACCGCGCGCATCGCGTCGGTCTGCGAACAGACAATCGACGGGCAGCGCCCGGGGGAGGGTTCCTGATGGATTCGATGACCGCTGAATTCGCCCCGGTCGCCCAGGTCCGTATGCGCAAGGTGCGCAAGCTCCACTTCGTCGGTATCGGCGGCGCGGGCATGAGCGGCATTGCCGAGGTGCTGCATACCCTCGGTTTCGTCGTGACCGGTTCCGACATGAACGAGTCGCCGGCCGTTCGCCATCTGCGCGAGCTCGGCATCGAAGTGTTCATCGGCCACGATGCCGCCAACCTTGCCGATGCCGACGTGCTGGTGATCTCCACGGCGATCGCGCCCGACAACCCGGAGCTCGTGGCCGCCCAGGCCGCCCGGCTGCCGATCGTTCGTCGCGCCGAGATGCTGGCCGAGATCATGCGGTTCCGCATCGGTCTCGCGGTCGCCGGCACGCACGGCAAGACCACCACCACGTCGCTGCTGGCAGCGATCATGGCCGAGGCGGGCCTCGACCCGACCTACGTGATCGGCGGCAAGCTGCTCTCGAGCGCGTCGAACGCCCGGCTGGGTCGCGGCGAATACCTGATCGCCGAGGCCGACGAGTCGGACGCCTCGTTCCTGCACCTGCAACCGCACGTCGCGGTGGTCACCAACATCGACGCCGACCACCTCGAGACCTACGACAACGATTTCTCGCGGCTGCTGGATCACTTTGTCGAGTTCCTGCACAACCTGCCGTTCTACGGGCTGGCGGTGATGTGCGCCGATGACGAGCACACCATGAGCATCGTCGACCGGGTCGGTCGACAGGTGCTGACGTTCGGCATCGACGAGGCGGCGGACGTCCGCGCCACGGACATCCACAGCGACGGCTTCGAATCAGCCTTCGACGTGACGCTGCCCGACGGTGAGTCGTTGCACTGCCGTCTCGCCATGCCGGGCCGGCACAACATCCTCAACGCCCTGGCGGCGATCACGGTGGCGCACGACCTCGGCGTAGACAGCGCCGCGATCGCCCGGGCACTAGCGGGCTTCAAGGGCGTCGGTCGTCGCTTGGAACGTCGCGGCACGCTGGCCTTCCGCCAGGGACGCCGCATGCTTCTCGACGACTACGGGCACCACCCGCGCGAGGTGGCCGCGACGCTCGCCGCCGTGCGTGATGCCTGGCCGGACGAGCCGCTGCTGCTGATCTTCCAGCCGCATCGCTACACCCGCACCCGGGACCTGTTCGAGGACTTCGTCGAGGTGCTCTCCCAGGTCGATCAGCTGATCCTGCTCGAGGTCTACGCGGCCGGTCAGCAGCCGATCGCCGGCGCGGACGGTCGCAGCCTCGCCCGGGCGATCCGCGCTCGTGGCCAGGTCGACCCGGTGTTCGTCGCCGACCCCGACCAGGTGCCGGAGGTGGTCGACGACATGGTGCACGACGACGGCATCGTCCTGACGCTGGGTGCGGGCAACGTCGGCAGCCTGCCCGGCATGCTGCTGCAACGCTGGGGGGAGACGTCATGAGCCACGAGCAGGCACTCGGCCGGGTGATGGTCCTGATGGGCGGCTGGTCCGCCGAGCGGGATGTCTCGCTCGACAGCGGGGCGGCGGTCCACGAGGCGCTGGTCTCCCAGGGGATCGACGCGATCGCCGTGGATCTCGACCGGGCGGGTGCACGCGAACTGGGTCAGCGCATCGCGGCCGAGCGTATCGATCGCGTCTTCATCGCCCTGCACGGGCGCGGTGGCGAGGACGGTCAGGTCCAGGCGCTTCTCGAGCTTGCCGAGGTGCCTTACACGGGCAGCGGCATGGCTGCCTCGGCGATCGGCATGGACAAGGTGATGTGCAAGCGCATCTGGCGCGGCGCGGGGCTGGCGACGCCGGACTTCGCGGTGGTCGATGACCTCGAAGCCGCCCGTGCTGCTGCCGACCGGCTTGGCTGGCCGGTAATCATCAAGCCAACGGCCGACGGGTCGAGCGTCGGGGTGAGCAAGGTCGATGATCCGGCGGGCGTTGAGGCGGCGTTTGTCGATGCCGCTGCCCACGGCGAGGTGATGGTCGAGCAGTTCGTCGCCGGCGGCGAATATACCGTCGCCATCCTCGGTGAGCGAAGCCTGCCGGCCATTCGCATCGAGGCCAGCGCCGAACATGCCTTCTACGACTACCAGGCCAAGTACGAGGCCGAGGACACCGGCTACCGGATCCCCTGCGGTCTGTCGTCGGACGAGGAGGCGCGCATGGCCGAAACCGCCCGTGCCGCCTTCCGTCTGATCGGCGCCCGCGGCTGGGGGCGGGTCGATTTCATGCGTGACGCCGAAGGCCGGCATTGGCTGATCGAGGTGAACACCGTGCCGGGCATGACCAGCCATTCGCTGGTGCCCATGGCCGCACGGGCCGTGGGGACCGATTTCCCCGGCCTGTGCCGAGCGATTCTCGAACAGACCCTGGTCAGCTCGGCGGGGACGCGCGCGGGAGGCGAGACGGGTGATGGAGCGGATTAATGGCAGCACGACGAGCCTCCCAGGCGCGGCCCCGCGGGCCCACGTGGCGCGAGCGCTGGTCGGCGTTCGTGGCCGGGCTGCGGATTGCGGCCCGCTGGGCATGGCGAATCGGGCTCTGGGCCGGATTCATCGCGGCCCTGGCGCTGGTCTCGCAACGGGTCTGGTTGAAGCTGCAGGCACCGGTGAGCTCGATCGAGATCGACGGGGCCAACCGGTTCGTTACCGCCGAGGCGGTGCGTACCGAGCTCGAGCCGGCCAAGGGGCAGAGCATCTGGTCGGTCGACATCGAGGAGTTGCGTCATCGCCTGCTGGCCAATGGCTGGCTGACGGAGGTGCGCATCGAACGGCAGTGGCCGGATCGCCTGGTCGTGCGACTGGCGACGCATCGGCCGATCGCAGCCTGGAACGAGAAGCGACTGCTGAGTGCGGCCGGTCGGGTTTTCGAGCCGCAGGACCGACCCGCGGACCTCGAGCTGCCGGAGTTGGCCGGGCCGTCCGGCAGCCAGTGGTCGGTCTGGGAGCGCTACACGAGTCTCCGGCCGGTGCTGGCGGATGTCGGGTTGACGTTGTCGGGCGTCTCGATGAGCGCCCGCGGCTCACTCAGCCTGTCGCTGGCTTCCGGCGCGGTGATTCACGCCGGCCGGGAGTCGCTGGAGACCCGCCTGCAGCGGTTGCTGGACGTGTATCCCGCAACGCTGGCGGGACGGATGGAGCAGATCGAGCGTATCGACCTGCGGTACAGCAACGGATTCGCGGTGGCCTGGCGGGAGTCGGCCACCGACAAGACAAAAAAAGAAAAAGACTGAAAACAGGGATGTTCCGGAGCCAAGACAGTTCGGAAATCATGGCAATCAAGGGCAGAAACACAGCATGAGCGCGTTGAGAAAAGGAGAGCGGGAATTCGTTGTCGGACTCGACATCGGCACCAGCAAGGTTGCGGCGCTGGTGGGCGAGTGCGACGGCGACGGGCGCCTGAGCCTGATCGGCTACGGCTCCCACCCGACCAACAAGGGGCTGCGACGCGGGTCGGTGGTCGACATCGAGTCAACCTCGATGGCCATCCGCCGCGCGATCGACGGCGCCAGCGCCCTGTCGGACTGCGAGATCGGTTCGGCCTGGGTCGGCGTGGCCGGCGATCACGTCCGCAGTCTGGATTCGCAGGGCATGACCGGTACCGGCGGGCGCGAGATCACCGATGCCGACGTCGCGCAGGTGATCCAGTCGGCCCGCGCGGTCAAGATCCCCGACGGGCAGCAGATCCTGCACTGCGAGCCGCAGGAGTTCCGCATCGACGGGCAGGACGGTATCCGCAAGCCGCAGGGCATGAGTGGCCACCGGCTCGAGGCGAACGTCCACATCGTTACCTCGGCGGCCAACAACGTGCAGAACGTCATCAAGTGCGTCGAACGCTGTGACGTGCACGTCGAGGGCACCATCCTCGAGCCGATCGCCGCGGCCCGCGCGGTGCTGAACGACGACGAGCGCGAGCTCGGCGTGGTGCTGATCGACATCGGTGGGGGAACCACCGACGTGGCGATCTACACCGGCGGGTCGCTGCGCTACGCCGCGGTCCTGCCGATCGCCGGCGAGCAGATCACCAACGACCTTTCCTACGGCCTGACCACGCCGCCGGCGGAGGCCGAGAAGATCAAGATCAATCACGCCAACCTCGGCCAGCTCGACGAGCGCGAGTCGTCTCGCGCCATTGAGGTGCCGGGTGTCTCGGGGCGTCCACCGCGTCGCATCCCGCAGGAGACGATGATGCGCATCGTCCGCCCGCGAGTGGAGGAGCTCCTTTCCTACGTCCAGGAGTCCATCCGCCAGTCGGGCTACCTGAACTTGGTCAATGCCGGGGTAGTGCTGACCGGCGGCACGGCGCAGATGCCGGGCTTCGTCGAACTGGCGGAGGACTTCCTGCAGATGCCGGCTCGACTGGGAACGCCGCAGGGCGTGGTCGGCAACCTGGATGCACTCGAGGACCCGGCGAACGCCGCCGGGATCGGTTTGATGCTGCACGGGCTCGAGCAGGCCCGCGAACAGACGGCCCATGGACCGGCGACGGCCCATGGAAATCTTTTGGAACGCCTCAAGGGCTGGTTCCGCGATCACTTCTGATTCACACGATTTTTACGAACGCCACGCGAGAGAGGAGATGACACCATGAGCAACTGGACAATGGCAGAAATGCAGACCGAGAGCGCCAAGATCAAGGTGATCGGCGTCGGTGGTGGTGGCGGCAATGCCGTCGCGCACATGGTTCAGCAGCACATCGAGGGCATCGAGTACATCAGTGCAAACACCGATGCCCAGGCGCTGGTGAAGAGCAACGCCCCGTCGCAACTGCAGATCGGCGCGAACATCACCAAGGGCCTCGGCGCCGGCGCCGACCCGGAACTGGGTCGTCAGGCCGCGCTCGAGGATCGAGAGCAGATCCAGGAAGCGATTAGCGATGCCAACATGCTGTTCATCACCACCGGCATGGGTGGCGGCACGGGCACCGGCGCGGCGCCGGTGATCGCGCAGATCGCCCGCGACATGAACATCCTCACCGTGGCGGTGGTGACCCGGCCGTTCTCCTTCGAGGGCAAGAAGCGCACCTCGGTGGCCATGGAAGGCATTCAGGAGCTCGAGGACAACGTCGATTCGCTGATCGTCATCCCGAACGACCAGCTCACCGCGGTGATGGGCAAGCAGGCCGCCCTGCGTGACGCCTTCGCCGCCGCCAACGAGGTGCTGTTCACTGCCGTGGCGGGCATCTCCGAGCTGATCACCCGTCCGGGCGAGATCAACCTCGACTTCGCCGATGTCCGCGCCATCATGACCGAGAAGGGCACCGCGATGATGGGCACCGGCGTAGGCACCGGCGACAACCGGGCCGCCGAGGCCGCCGAGGCCGCGATCCACAGCCCGCTGCTGGACGACATCAACCTCACCGGTGCCGAGGGCATCCTGGTCAACGTCACCTCCAACGGCGATCTGTCGATCGGCGAGTTCATGGAGATCGGCGAGATGGTCCAGGGGCTTGCCGGCGACGAGGCGGTGGTCAAGGTGGGCACCGCGGTCGACGACGAGCTGGACGGTCAGCTGCGAGTCACGCTGGTGGCCACCGGCCTGTCGCGGATCAAGAACGTTACCGGCGAACAGTCCAAGCCGCGGGTCGTGATCGACAACGCCCGCCGCGAGGAGCCGGCCGAGTCGACCGAGCAGTCGCATGCCGAGGCGCAGTCGGCCCACGCGGGCACCGCGCATCACGGCAATGCCGCGATCAACCTCGACACGATCGACATCCCGTCGTTCCTTCGCCACCAGGCGGACTGAGCGGCGCCCGGCCGAGAGGTCGGGATTTCACTCGCGAGGCAGAAGTGAAAAGGCCCCGGGTTTCCCCGGGGCCTTTTTGCGTCTGGGATTGGTAGGAAGTTCAGGCAGGAGGCAGCAGTTGCACCACCCGCATCGACAGGCGCTGGTCGAACCAGGTCCGCCGCTTGGGGTCCGCCTGCGCGGCGAGGAACAGGATTCCGAGGGTGGCGATGCACAGCAGCCCGAAGACGAAACGCATCAGCATGGGGGCAAGGCAGGCGCCGTCCGTTTCGCGGATGAGCAGCAGTCGCCAGACCTTCATGCCCGGCGTCTGACCGAAGCGGCACCAGAAAAAGACGAAATAAGCGGCGATCCAGGCCAGCAGGTAGAGGCGGAACAACCATTGTGCCGGCCCCTCTGGCGGCACCGGTTCGCCGCCGGTGACCAGCAGGGCGAGGAAGGTGGCCAGGATCACCACGGCGATGACGAACAGCAGGTCGTAGGCCACCGCGGCTGCACGCCGCCACAGGGGCGCGGTGCGTGCCGGGCGCTTCGGGGTGGTATCGTCCCTGGCGGTCATGCGTTGGCCTCGGCGGTCTCGGGCAGGGCGATGTCCTGCAGGATGGCGCGAATGGTGGCGAGGCGGTCATCCAGTTCGGGCATGTCGCGGTAGAAGCGCAGCGTGTCGGCCGACAGGCGATAGGTCTCGGGGGCGGCCTGCACCGCGGCGACCAGCTTGGCTGGGTCGATGCGGGCGTCCTCGCCGAAGATCAGTCGGCCGCCGCGCGCGGTCAGTTCGACCTTGGTGAGCCCCAGGCGCCGGGCGCGGATGCGCAGCCGGTGGGTCTCGACCAGGGCGACGACCGGCTCGGGCAGCAGGCCGAAGCGGTCGATCAGCTCCACCTTGAGCTCGTCGAGCGCCTCGTCGTTCTCGGCGGCGGACAGGCGCTTGTAGAGCGTCAGGCGGGTATGGACGTCGGCGACGAAGTCGTCCGGGATCAGGGCCGGCTCGCCCAGATCGACTTCCGTCGTGCGGCTGTCGACCGGGGCCTCCAGCGCCGGCTCCCGGCCTTCCTTGATAGCGGCAACTGCCCGGTCGAGCAGCTGCATGTAGTAGCGGTAGCCGACCTCGTGCATCTGCCCGGACTGCCCGGAGCCGAGCAGCTCGCCGGCACCGCGGATCTCGAGATCGTGTGTCGAGAGCGTGAAGCCCACCCCGAGGTCCTCCAACGCGGCGATCGCCTCGAGACGCTTCTCGGCATCCGGTGTGAGCTGGCCCGGCTCCGGGGTGATCAAGTAGGCATAGGCGCGGTGGTGCGAGCGACCCACCCGGCCGCGCAGCTGGTGCAACTGGGCCAGGCCGAACTTGTCGGCGCGGTGGATCAGGATGGTGTTGGCGGTGGGGATGTCGATGCCGGACTCGATGATCGTGGTCGAGACCAGCACGTTGAAGCGCTGGTGATAGAAGTCGGACATCACCTGCTCGAGGCCGCGCTCGCCCATCTGGCCGTGGGCGACGCCGATGCGCGCCTCGGGGACGATCTCCTCGACCAGGCGGGCCATGCGGTCGATGCTCTTGACCTCGTTGTGCAGGAAGTACACCTGGCCGCCGCGCTTGAGCTCGCGCTGGATCGCCTCGCGGATCTGCACCTCGTCCCAGCGCAGGATCACCGTCTTGACCGCGAGGCGCTCGCGCGGCGGGGTGGCGATGATCGACAGATCGCGGATGCCCGAGAGCGCCATATTGAGCGTCCGCGGGATGGGTGTGGCGGTGAGCGTCAGCATGTCCACCTCGGCGCGCAGGGCCTTGAGGCGTTCCTTGTCGCGCACGCCGAAGCGTTGCTCCTCGTCGATGATCACCAGACCGAGGTTGGCGAACTCCGGCGAGTCGCGCAGTAGCTTGTGCGTGCCGATGACGATGTCGACCTGGCCGGCCTTGATCCGCTCGCGCAGTTCACCGGTCTTCTTGCTGCCGGAGAGACGCGACAGGCTCTCGACGGTCACCGGCCAGTCGGAGAAGCGGTCGCGGAAATTGCGCAGGTGCTGTTCTGCCAGGAGTGTCGTGGGCACCAGCACCGCGACCTGGGTCTGGTTCTCGACCGCGACGAAGGCTGCGCGCATGGCGACCTCGGTCTTGCCGAAGCCCACGTCGCCGCAGACGACCCGGTCCATCGGCTGGCTAGCCGCCATGTCGGTCAGCACCTGCTCGATGGCGAGGCGCTGGTCGTCGGTCGGTTCGAAGGCGAACTCCTCGGCAAACTGGCGGTAGTCGGTCTCGTCGGCCTTGAACGAGGTGCCCTTGCGCGCGGCGCGACGGGCGTGCACGTCGAGGAGCTCGGCGGCGACGTCGTGTACTTGCTTGGCGGCGCGTCTCTTTGCCTTCTCCCACTGACCGGAACCGAGGCGGTGGAGTGGGGCGGTATCTTCCGCGCCGCCGGTGTAGCGCGAGATGCGCTCGAGGCTGGAGACCGGCACGTAGAGCTTGTCGTCGTCGGCGTAGGTCAGCAACAGGTATTCCTGCGGCTGTTTGTTCATCTCCAGCGTCACCAGCCCCTGGAAACGGCCCACGCCGTGGTCCTCGTGGACCACGGGCGCGCCGATGGCCAGGTCGTCGAGGTTCTGGATGATCGCGTCGGCATCGCGGCCGCGACGCGAGCGGGCGCGGCGCTGGGCGACCCGTTCGGCGAACAGGTTGGTCTCGCTGATGACCGCCACCGGTTGGCGGGCGCCGGGGAGGATCGCGCCGTGTTCCAGTTCGGCCACCGCTACGCCCAGCGGCGCCTTATCGGCGGTATCCCAGCCGTCGACCGCCTTGGGTTTGAGACCGGCGGCGGTGGTCTGTTCGATCAGCGCCTGGCGTCGGCCGCTGCTCTCGGCGACCAGCAGGGTGTGGCCCTCGAAGCCGTGCACGAACTCGGCCAGCCGTTCGATCACTGCCGTCTGGGCGGCGCTGCCCTGCGACAGTTCCGGCAGGGGGCGGTCGCCGATGTCGGCGGCCTGCGGGAAGCGCTCGTCGCCGCCGGCCACCAGCTGCCAGCGCGGCAGCGCTTTTACCCGCTCGCCGAACTCCTCGGGTGCCTGGTAGAGCGCATCGGGGGCGAGGATGGGGTGGTCGATGTCACCGGCGCGCTGTTCGAAGCGTTCGCCGGTTTCGGTGACGAAGCGATCGATCGCCTCGTCGACCCCGTCGAACAGCAGTAGCCGCGCCGTCTTCGGCAGGTAGTCGAACAGGGTGGCGGTCGAGTCGAAGAACAGCGGCAGGTAGCTCTCGATGCCGGCCGGCACCAGCCCCTCGGAGACCTGGCGGTAGATCGGCGCGCTGGTCGGGTCGCCGGAGAAGGTGTTGCGCCAGTTCTGACGGAAGGTGGCGATGCCCTTGTCGGTCAGCGGGTATTCGCGCGCCGGGAGCAGGGTGATTGCCTCGACCGTTTCGGTAGAGCGCTGTGATTCGGGGTCAAAGTGGCGCAGGGTCTCGATCTCGTCGTCGAACAGATCGATGCGCACCGGCTGTTCGGCCCCCATGGGGAAGACATCGATCAGCCCGCCGCGCAGGGCATACTCGCCGTGCTGCTCGACGGTCGAGACGCGGCTGTAGCCGGCCTCCTCAAGCTGATTGCGGTAGGCCTCGCGATCAAGCCGTTGCCCAACCTCGAGAACCATGCCCTGGCCGGCGACGAAGGCTGGCGGCGGCAGGCGCTGCAATAAGGTGGGGGCGGCGATCAGCGTCAGGCCGGCCGTCTCGCGTGGCAGGCGCCACAGCCGCGAGAGCCGGTCGGAGATCAGGTCCTGGTGCGGCGAGAAGCGGTCATAGGGCAGCACCTCCCAGTCGGGGAAGACGCTCGCCGAGACGCCGAGGAACGCCAGGGCGGCCCGGGCGTCGTTGACCGCGCGGCTGTCCGGCAGCACGGCCAGCAGCGGCTGCTCGGCCGATTCGGCGGCCAGGCGTGTGGCCAAGGTCCGTCCGAGGTCGGTATGCGTGCGCAGGTAGATGGGGTCGTGGCGGTCGGCCGGCTGGGCGATGGACTGCTTGGCGTCGCTCATCTTGAGATCGGTCGGTTGGCAAGGGGGCGAGATTGTCGCCTATTTGACTGTCGGCTGCACGGTACGCCGGCGCTGTGTCGCGGCAGGCGCGGAGGACTGGCGCGGCAAGAAAAATGCGGACACCGAGCCGAGCCCGGGTCCGCATCCGGCCGCCGTGGCGGCGAGGCGACGGGGCGTGATCAGACGCGCACGTCGATGTTTCCGCCCGGCCCACCGGCTTGCTGGTCTTCCCCGGCGCGGTTCTGTCCGGCCGCCACCGCCTCGCTGCCATTGACCCGGTTCTCCGGCGGATTTTCCACCGGCGTGTTACGCGTCTGGGCGCTGGGGTTCGTCGTCTGCTGGTTGGTGGGCTGTGACAGGAGCCCGTCGGCCGCGGCGACGTTGCTGTAGCCGCTCTCCACGTTGGCGATCATGTCGTCTGCCTCCCGCTGGCGCCATCGGCGCTGGTGTTGATCTGACCGCTATCGTAGTGAAGGCACCGTGGGAATGCCAGACCGTCGCTCAGTCGGGTCGCCCGGTCAGCAGCAGTTGCTCGGCGGAGTCGAGCGCTTCCGGCGAGCCGTACAGGGTCAGGACGTCCCCCTCCTGCAGCTCGACGTCGTCGCTGGGGCTCTCGCCACGAATGCCGTGGCGGTTGATCGCATCGACCACGACCGAGTCGTCGTCCGAGAGCATCCCGCCCAGTTCCTTGCCGATGGCCGCCGAGCCCGGCACCAGCGAGACGTTCTTGAGGGTGCGAGGGGCCAGCAGGGTGAAGTCACTCTCGTCGCGGGCCCGGTCGCCATGGAAGGTATGTCGCAGCGGCGCGTAGTCCTTCTGGCGGATTTCCTGGATCTGGCGCAGGATCTTGGCCAGCGGCACGTTGAGCGTGCGCAGGACGTGGCCGCCCAGTGCAAGGCTCATCTCGTAGACCGAGGCAACCACCTCGGTCGCCCCGGCACCGTGGATGCGGTCGAGGTGTTCGTCGGTGCGTGTGCGCACGATGATCGGGATGTCGCGGTTCACCCCGCGGATCACCTCGATCGTTTTGATGGTGGAGGCCTCCTCGAGGTGGCTGATCACTACCGCGCGCGCCCGTTCGAGTCCGGCGGACTGCAGGATGTCCAGATGGGTCGAGTTGCCGAAGTAGACCCGCAGGCCCGCCTCGTTGGCCTGCTGAACGATGTCCGGATCGACCTCGATCGCGGTGTAGTCGATGCCCTCGCTCTTCAAGAGCCGGGCGACGTTCTGACCGACCCGGCCGAAGCCGCAGATCAGCACATGCCCGGAGACGTCGCTGGCATCCTCGCGTACCTCGACGTTGTGTTCGCGGCGGCTCTTGGCGTAGCCCGGGACCAGGCGCTTGGCGATCTCGCCGTTGTATTTCACCAGGATCGGCGTGAGCACCATCGAGAAGATGACCGTCCCGAGAACGACCTGTTGCTGGGTGTCGGTCATCAGGTCGCCGGCGGTGATCGACAGCATGGCGAAGCCGAACTCGCCGCCTTGCGCCAGTACCAGGCCCGAGCGCAGGGCGACGCCCGGCGCCTCGCCCATCACCCGGCCGATCAGGAAGATGATCAGCGCCTTGCCCAGGATCAGCAGGGTCAGGAATAGCAGCACCCAGTGGCCGATATCGGCCAGCCCGTCGATGTTGAGCATCATGCCGATGGTGATGAAGAACAGACCGAGCAGCACGTCGCGGAACGGGCGGATATCCGCCTCGATCTGGTGCTTGTACTGGGTCTCAGACAGGGCGATGCCGGCCAGGAAGGCGCCCAGCTCCCAGGAGAGGCCCGCGGTATTGGTCAGCCAGCCGGCGCCGAGCACGGTCAGCAGGACGGCCAGGGTGAACAGCTCGGCCGAGCGGGACTTGGCGATTTCGCGGAACAGCGGGCGCAGTACCCAGCGCCCGCCGAAGAACAGCAGCACCGCGGCCAGCACGCCCGCCCCCAGTGTCAGCGCGATCTCGAGGCTTACGGTCTCGGCATCGGCGACCGCCTGAGAGCCCAGCACCGGGATGATGATCAGGAACGGGATGACCGCCAGGTCCTGGAACAGGAGGATGCCCACGGCGTTGTTGCCGTGACGCGAATTGACTTCGAGCTGCTCGCCGAGCTGGCGGATGACGATGGCCGTCGACGAGACGCTCATCACGCCGGCGATGACGAAGGCGGCCGCCGGTGTGAACCCCATCAGCAGCGCCACTCCGCCGGTGATCAGGGCGGTCAGGACCACCTGCGCGCCGCCCATGCCCACGACCGACCGACGCATCGCGATCAGCCGCGAGAGCGAGAACTCCAGCCCGAGCATGAACAGCAGGAACACCACGCCGAATTCGGCGATCAGGTGAATGTCATGGATGTCCTTGACCAGGCCCAGGGCGTGGGGGCCGGCCAGCATGCCGACGGCGAGGTAGCCCAGAATGGCCGGCAGATTGAGACGGCGCAGCGCCACCACGGCGACGACCGAGATCAGCAGCAGGGATAGCAGGGTGGCCGTGGTGTCGACGGGCATGGGTCGGGTCTCGTTCCTTCCTGGGGCGAATCCGCGGGTGGCTTACGTTTTACCACAGCCGGGCGACTCGGTCGCCGCCTCGGCCAGCCAGCGGACGAAGACCGAGCGGGGATATTCCTCGGCTCCCAGGCTGAGAAGGTGTTCGGTGCTGAACTGCGCATCGAGGAAAGCGATGTCGCCCCAGGCGCGGTCGACCAGGATCGCGGCAAGGGCGAACTTGGATGCGTTGGGCGCGTGGCTGAACATCGACTCGCCGAAGGCGGCGCGGCCGATGCGGCTGCCGAAGACGCCGCCGACCAGTTCATCGCCATCCCAGACCTCGACCGAGTGGGCGATGCCGGCGGCATGCAGATCGAGAAAGGCCCGGCGCATTGCCGGGACGATCCAGGTCCCCGGTTCACGGTCCCGCGGGGCGGCGCAACCGTCGACCACGTCCGCAAACGCGGTATCGACGGTGACTCGGTAGCGCCCCTGTCGTCGCCACTTGGCGAGACTGCGCGAAACGTGAAAGCGCTCGGGAGTAAACAGGATGCGTGGGTCGGGGCTCCACCACAGGATGGGGTCGCCCTCGGAATACCAGGGGAAGATGCCGTGGTGGTAGGCGGCCTCGAGACGCGCGACCGAGAGGTCCCCGCCGGCGGCCAGCAGTCCGTTCGGTTCGGACAGGGCGCTGGTGACGGGCGGGAAAGCCTTGGGGTCGGGCCCGAGCAGGGGGATCATTGCTGAGGCGATTTCCCCGGCTTGGGCAGGTTGAAGTCCGAATAGCTGGCGCGCGGGCGGAACAGCACCGCGACATGGCCGACCGTCTGCACCAGGGTCGCGTGGGTCTGCGATGTGATCGCGTCGATGATCTCGCGCTTCTCGTCGCGCTCGACGCCGGGGACGCGGACCTTGATCAGCTCGTGGGTCTCGAGCGCCTGCTCGATCTCGGCGAGCACTGCCTCGGTCAGGCCGTGCTGGCCGAGGAGCACCACGGGCTTGAGGTGGTGAGCCTCGGCGCGGAGGTACTGTCGCTGACGAGCGGTAAGGTTCATGTCGTGATGATCTCCGGAAAGTGGCTCGGCCTGTGTGAAATCACACATTGCGCCATCGTGGATGACCCGGCAGTTTAACGGCTCGAATCCCGACGACCAATCTACGGACCTGGTACGACCCATGCGAGCGAATCGAGTTCTGCTGCCGCTGATGCTGGTGATGCTCGGGCTGGCTGGTTGCCGGCCCGACGCGGGGGACAATCCGCTCGCCGGCTACCAGGCGCCGGACCCGCTGGTGCTGCGCACCCCCGAAGCGCCCATGCCGTTGCCCGACGTGCCGTTGGCCGGCGTTGACGGCGAGCTCCGCTCGGCGGACCTGTTCCACGATCGCTGGACACTGCTGTACGTCGGATACAGCTTCTGCCCCGATATCTGCCCGACGGAACTCGGCCAGCTGTCCCGGATCCTCCCGGTATTGCGGCAGCGGTTGCCGAACATCCCGTGGCAAGTCGTGTTTCTCTCGGTCGATCCGGAGCGCGACACGCCCGCACACCTGGAGAAGTACACGGCGTTCTTCTCCGAGGAATTCATCCCGGTGACCGGATCGCGCAAGTCGATCGACGCGATCACCGCGGCGGTCAAGGCCGGCTACCGCATCGAGCCGCACGAGGCCGGCCAGACCACGTACAGTGTCGATCACGACACCGGCTTCCGGCTGATCGATCCGGATGGCCGGATGCTGGCTCTGTTGCCGGGGCCGCACGATCCGCCGGCGATCGTCTCGGCCCTGGAGAACTTCATGTCCGAGGTAACGAAATGAACAAGACGACAACGGCCGTGCGCGGTCCGATCAACTTCCTGCTGCTTGCCGCGACCCTGCTGGCCGGCTCCGTTGCTCACGCGGCCGAGTTGGAGGTGATCGACCCCTGGGTGGCGCTCTCGCCGCCGGGAGCGCATGCCACGGCGGCGTTCATGGAGCTGCGCAACGCGGGCGAGCAGCCGGTTGATCTGGTGGCCGCGTCGGTAGACGGCTTTCAGGTCGTCGAACTGCACCGTTCGATCGAGGAGAACGGCATGCATCGCATGGTCCAGCAGGAGCGCATCACCGTCCCGGCCGGCGGCTCGGTTGAGCTGGCCCCGGGCGGCTATCACGTGATGCTGATCGGTGCCGAGAGCGAGCTGGAGGAGGGTGAGGTGCTCACCCTCGAGCTGACGCTGGGCGATGGCAGCCGTGTGTCGGTCGAGGCGCCCGTCAAGCGGCGGGAACAGGCAATGGGCGGTCATGGTCACAGCCACGACAACGGTGGCGGCCACGAGCACTGATCGGCTGGGCACCCGCCTATCGATCGATTTGGGCAACCGGGGGCAATCGGGGATAATCCCCGGCCCCCGGTTTTCCGTATCTGGAGTCCCACATGGCGCGTTCGGTCAGCAGCAAGCGATGGCTCGCCGAGCATTTCAGCGACGAGTTCGTGCAGAAAGCGCAGCGCGAGGGTTGGCGTTCGCGTGCCGTCTACAAGCTGATCGAGCTCAACGAGCGGGACCGGTTTCTGCGGCCCGGTATGCGGGTGGTCGACCTGGGCGCTGCGCCCGGCGGCTGGACGCAGTACGCCGCCCAAGTGGTCGGTTCCAAGGGGCATGTCTATGCCCTGGACCTGCTGCCGATGGACCATTTTGCCGACACGACGGTGCTGCAGGGCGATTTCACCGAGGACGAGGTGCTTGAGCAACTCGAGGCCGCGCTCGGCGATCAGGAAGTCGACCTTGTGCTTTCCGATATGGCCCCCAACATGAGTGGTCTGGATTCGGTCGACATTCCGCGTTCGATGTATCTCGCGGAGCTCGCGCTGGACTTCTGCGACCGCATGCTCAAGCCGAAGGGCGCCTTTGTCACCAAGCTGTTCCAGGGCGAGGGCTTCGACGAGTACGTCAAGGAGGTGCGCCTGCGCTTTGATCGCGTGGTGGTGCGCAAGCCCAAGGCATCCCGCCCGCGTTCGCGCGAGGTCTATCTGGTGGCAACCGGCAAGCGCGTGAGATAAGGTTGACCGAACAGTAATCGACTCATTGATTCGCCAGGGCAGGCGGGCATCGGCGATGTCCGCCTGCTTGCGGCTGCACGCAGAGGTGTTGCGTTGAACGACTTGACCAAGAATATCCTGATCTGGGTGGTGATCGCCGTCGTGCTGATGACGGTGTTCAACAGCTTCGATCAGCGCGCGACCACGACGAGCGCGAAGCCGTATTCCCAGTTCATCCAGGACGTGAAGAGCGGCCGGATCGACTCGGTCACCATCGAGGGCAAGAACATCAGCGGCATCACCGGGTCGGGTACCCGTTTCGACACGTACAGCCCCGAGACCGACAACCGCGCCCTGGTTGGTGATCTGCTGAACAACAACGTCAAGATCAACGCCAAGCCGCCGGAGAAGCCGTCGCTGTTGATGACGATCTTCATCCAGTGGTTCCCCTTCATCCTCCTGATCGCCATCTGGATCTTCTTCATGCGCCAGATGCAGGGCGGTGGTGGCCGCGGCGCCATGAGCTTCGGCAAGTCCAAGGCCAAGCTGATGAGCGAGGACCAGGTCAAGGTCACGTTCAACGATGTCGCCGGCGCCGACGAGGCCAAGGAAGAGGTGGTCGAACTGGTCGACTTCCTCAAGGATCCGGGCAAGTTCCAGCGCCTGGGCGGCAATATCCCGCGCGGCGTGCTGATGGTTGGCCCGCCGGGCACCGGTAAGACCCTGCTCGCCAAGGCCGTCGCCGGCGAGGCCAAGGTGCCGTTCTTCTCCATCTCCGGCTCGGACTTCGTCGAGATGTTCGTTGGCGTGGGCGCATCGCGGGTGCGCGACATGTTCGAGCAGGCCAAGAAGCATGCGCCCTGCATCATCTTCATCGACGAGATCGACGCGGTCGGTCGCCACCGCGGCTCGGGCATGGGCGGCGGTCACGATGAACGCGAGCAGACCCTCAACCAGCTGCTGGTCGAGATGGACGGCTTCGAGGGCAACGAGGGCGTGATCGTGGTCGCGGCCACCAACCGCGCCGACGTGCTCGACAAGGCGCTGCTGCGCCCGGGCCGCTTCGACCGCCAGGTCGTCGTCGGCCTGCCGGACGTGCGCGGCCGCGAGCAGATCCTCAACGTCCATCTGCGCAAGGTGCCGGCGGCCAAGGACGTCGAGGCATCGCTGATCGCCCGTGGCACGCCGGGTTTCTCCGGCGCGGACCTGGCCAACCTGGTCAACGAGGCGGCGCTGTTCGCTGCGCGGGCCAACAAGCCCGAGGTCACCATGGCCGACCTCGAGCGCGCCAAGGACAAGATCATCATGGGCGCCGAGCGCAAGTCCATGGTGATGAGCGAGGACGAGAAGAAGCTCACCGCCTATCACGAGGCGGGGCACGCGATCGTCGGCCGGCTGGTGCCGGAGCACGACCCAGTCTACAAGGTCTCGATCATCCCGCGTGGCCGCGCACTCGGCATCACCATGTTCCTGCCGGACCAGGATCGCTACAGCTATTCGCGCCGCAAGCTCGAATCCAACATCTCGAGCCTGTTCGGCGGCCGGCTTGCCGAGGAGTTGATCTTCGGCGACGAGGCGGTGACAACCGGGGCGTCGAACGACATCGAGCGGGCCACCGAACTGGCGCGCAACATGGTCACCAAGTGGGGCATGTCCGAGAAGCTCGGCACGCTTTACTACTCCGAGGACGACGGCGACCCGTTCATGGGCCGCCAGGCCTCCGGCGGTCACTTCTCCGACGAGACCAAGGAGATCATCGATGTCGAAATCAAGGACGTCATCGACCGCAACTACCAGCGCTGCCGCCAGATCCTGGTCGAGAACATGGACATCCTGCATGCCATGGCCGAGGCGCTGATGAAGTACGAGACCATCGATTCGGGGCAGATCGACGACCTGATGGAGCGCCGGCCGGTGCGTGAGCCGGAGGACTGGAACGAGCGCCAGTCCGGATCGGACAGCGAGCCGCCCAGCTCCGGCGCACACGTCGACACCACGGACGACGAGGCCGAGGGTGACGATCAGGCGCCTGAGGGGCGCGACGACGCTCCGCGGGGCGACGATGACCGGCACCCGGATCACGATCCGTTGGGCGGCCCGAGGGGCGGATGACGGCAGGCCGTTGCCCCGAATGGCGGCGAGCGGGGCGCCCGTGGGTCATGGGCATCCTGAACGCGACGCCGGACTCCTTCTCCGACGGCGGTCGATTCAACAGTGTCGAACGGGCGGTGGATGCCGCCGCGGCCATGCTCGACGCCGGGGCCGACCTGATCGATGTCGGTGGCGAGTCCACCCGCCCGGGGGCCACGCCCGTTTCGCAGCAGGAAGAGCTTGATCGGGTCGTTCCGGTCATCGAAGCGCTTGCCGAACGTTTCGATTGCCCGCTGTCGGTGGATACCAGTGCGCCTGCCGTCATGAGTCAGGCCGTCGACGCCGGCGCCTGCCTGATCAACGACGTTCGCGCCCTGACTCGGCCGGGTGCGGTCGAGGCAGCGGTCGCCAGTGGTGCATCGGTCTGCGTGATGCACATGCGTGGCGAACCCGGCGACATGGCTGAACGCACCGGGTATCAGGACGTCGTTGCCGAGGTGATCGACTTCCTTGCCGAGCGCCTGCGATCCCTGGAGGCTGCCGGCTTGCCCCTTGACCGGACACTGGTGGACCCGGGATTCGGCTTTGCCAAGACCTTCGAGCAGAATTTCGCGCTCCTGCGACGGCTGGAGGAGTTCTCGTGTCTCGACGCGCCGGTATTGGTGGGCATGTCGCGCAAGCGCATGATCGGCGAGGCGACCGGGCAGCCGGTCGACCGGCGGGCGACGGGTAGTGCCGCTGCCGCATTGCTGGCCGCGGAACGCGGTGCCGCGGTGCTGCGCGTTCACGACGTCGAGGCGACGCGCGATGCGCTCGCGGTCTGGTCGGCAACATGCCCAGCTTGAAGCGTGCAGTACGCACAAAAACCGCTTTTCGGCCATAAAAGCGTTTGCCTTGGCTCGAATTAGGGTTTTCTGATATTTTGCCGCCGGGGTTAATTTGGTTGACTTGAAAATTACCGTCCATTCGCTCGTCCACCGGTTCGGGTGCCTTGTTGCGCTCGGGTGACATCGTCAAGAATGCGGGTGTGGCGGGAAGCAACAGTTGAGAGAAAAATCATGAAACAGATGCGTCGTTCACTCATCGCCCTTGCTGCCAGCGGCATCCTTGCCGCTCCGCTGATGGCCCAGGCCGCCGGCGATCCGGCTGCGGGCAAGGAAAAGTACGCTAGCTGTGCCGCTTGCCACGGTGCCGACGGTATGGGGCAGGGCGGGGCCTTCCCGAAGCTGACCGGCCTGAGCGAGGACGAAGCGGCCAAGAAGCTGACCGCTTACCGCGACGGTGATCAGGAGTACCTGAAGAGCGTCGGTCTGGGCAGCCGCTACGGCACCATGGCCCCGAACGCCTCCGGCCTGTCCGACGAGGACATCGCCAATCTCGCCGCCTACATCGCCGACGAGTTCGGTGGTGCCGGCGGCGGTGATGCGGCTGCGGCAGATCAGGGTGGTGACAAGGGCGGCGAGAAGGCCGCTTCGGCTGGCATCGCCCAGGCGGACATCGCCCGTGGCTCCGCGCTGTACTCCTCCTGCGCCATCTGCCACGGCGAACAGGGTGAGGGTGGTCATCTGTTCAGCGCGCCGGCGCTGAAGGGCATGGCGGCATCGCAGGTCGCCTCGCTGCTGAAGGTCTACCGCAAGGGCACCGAAATGGGCCCGAAGTCCTACGCGATGATCCCGCAGGCGACCCATCTGTCTGACGCCGACATCAACAACCTGGCGGCCTATGTGGCCACCATCGGCACGGACGAGGAAGTGCCCCCGAACGTCGAGGGGAACTGATCCCTGACCACCCGCCGCCCGAATATTTCGGTCGGGTAGGGGTGAACGTATCTTGGACGCCGGCTATCATGCCGGCGTCTTTGCGTTTTGGGATGCGGGTTGGCGATGGTGTCGCCCGCTTGGTGATAAAGAGGGAAAGATGGTGACGAGGGTGTTTGGAACCGACGGCGTGCGAGGGGCGGTGGGGCAGTACCCCATGACCCCCGAGTTCGTGCTCAAGCTGGGCTGGGCGGCCGGCAAGGTGCTGGGCGATCACGGCCGCCGGCGGGTGCTGATCGGCAAGGATACGCGCGTGTCCGGCTACATGTTCGAGTCGGCGCTCGAGGCCGGGTTCGCGGCGGCGGGCGTGGACGTGCGCCTGCTCGGTCCCATGCCCACTCCGGCCATCGCCTACCTGACGCGTACGCTGAGCGCCTCGGCCGGGGTCGTGATCAGTGCCTCGCACAATCCCTTTGACGATAACGGCGTGAAGTTCTTCTCCGCGCATGGGGAAAAGCTCCCGGACGCGATCGAGGACGACATTCAGGGGTTGCTCGACCACGAACTGGCCGTGATCGATAACCGCCGTCTGGGCAAGGCTGACCGCATCGAGGATGCGCCCGGGCGCTACATCGAGTTCTGCAAGAGCACCGTCCCCAACGGGATGAGCCTTGCCGGCCTGCGCATCGTGGTCGATTGTGCCCACGGCGCCACTTACCACGTCGCCCCGCGGGTTTTCGCCGAGCTGGGCGCCGAGGTCGAGGTGATCGGCGCCGCGCCCGACGGCTTCAATATCAACGAGGGCGTCGGCTCGACCCACCCGGAGACGTTGCAGGCGGCCGTGCAGTCGTCGAAGGCCGATCTCGGTATCGCGTTCGATGGCGATGGCGATCGGGTGATCATGGTGGATGCGGATGGCGGAATTCGTGACGGCGACGAGTTGCTGTACGTCATTGCCGCCGGTCGTATCGAGCAGGGTTATCAGGGTGGCGTCGTCGGCACCCTGATGAGCAACCTCGGGCTGGAGCAGGCAATCGAGGCACTCGGTCGGCCGTTCCAGCGCGCCAAGGTTGGCGATCGCTACGTCCACGAGGCGCTCAAGCGCGAGCAGTGGTTGCTGGGCGGTGAGTCCTCCGGCCACCTGCTGTGCCTCGACCGACACACCACCGGAGACGGCATCATCGCCGCCCTGCAGGTGCTCGCCGAGATGGCGCGCCGTGACCGCTCGTTGACCGAGCTGCTCGAGCCGATGAGCATTCTGCCGCAGACACTGATCAACGTGCGGATCGAACAGCCCGTGTCGCTCGAGGACCCGGTGATCGTCGAGGCAGTCGCGGCTGCCGAACGCGAACTGGCCGAGCGTGGCCGGGTGTTGCTGCGCCCGTCCGGTACCGAGCCGCTGATCCGCGTGATGGTCGAGGGTGAGTCCGAAACGCAGGTGTGCAGCGTGGCGGAAACCCTCGCCGAGGTAGTTCGTGTGCACGCGGCAAGCTGATCCGGCTCGTCTCGCAATTTCCGGTTCCGTCCGGCGTCGTTCTCCCGTATAATTCGCGCGCCGGGTCGCCCCTCTCGCAGGCGGTGATCCGAAATCCCACACGCCCATCGAGTTGGCAGCGCGGGGTGCCCAGCGGTTCGGCCGGGGTTGCGTTGTCAGATGTGGCGGAGGCCCAACCCAATAAAATCAGGTAGTTACTAATGGCTAAAATCACGATGCGTCAGATGATCGAGGCCGGTGTCCACTTCGGTCACCAGACTCGATACTGGAACCCGGGCATGGCGCCCTACATCTTCGGTCAGCGCAACCGGATCCACATCGTCAACCTGGAAAAGACCCTGCCGATGTTCGAGGACGCCTTGAACTACGTCGGCAAGCTTGCAGGTAACGGCGGCAAGATCATGTTCGTCGGCACCAAGCGTTCCGCGCGCGACCTGGTCGAGCAGGAAGCCAAGCGCTGCGGCATGCCGTACGTCAACCACCGTTGGCTCGGCGGCATGATGACCAACTTCCGCACCGTTCGCTCCTCCATCCGCCGCCTGAAGGCGCTCAAGCAGATGGAAGAGGACGGCAGCCTGGCGAAGCTGGTCAAGAAGGAAGCGCTGGAAACCACCCGCGAGCGCGCCAAGCTCGAGCGTTCCATCGGCGGTATCCAGGACATGGAGCGCCTGCCGGACGCCCTGTTCGTCATCGACGTGGGCCACGAGGACATCGCCATCAAGGAAGCCAAGAAGCTTGGCATCCCGGTGGTTGCCGTAGTCGACACCAACAACAGCGCCGAAGGCGTTGACTACGTCATTCCGGGCAACGATGACGCCATCCGCGCCATCCAGCTCTACACCACCGCCGTGGCCGACGCGGTTCTGGACGCCAAGGGCGCTTCCAGCGTGAGCGAGTCGGACTTCGTCGAAGTGTCCGACGAGGAAGAAGCGGCCAAGTAAGGTCGTAGGTCGGACGGCTATGCGGTCGTCCGCCGCCAAATTTCCAAACAACGGGTCCGTTGGCCCGTTGTTTTCGTACAAGACAGATTCGGGAGACAACAGCTCATGGCAATTACCGCCTCTCTGGTCAAAGAGCTCCGCGAGCGCACCGGCTCGGGCATGATGGAGTGCAAGAAGGCACTGGTAGAGACCGACGGCGACATCGAGGCCGCGATCGAGCAGATGCGCAAGAGCGGCCTGGCAAAGGCCGACAAGAAGGCTGATCGCGTTGCCGCCGAAGGTCAGGTAGCCATCGCGCTCTCCGATGATCGCAAGAGCGCCGCCATGGTCGAGATCAACTCCGAGACCGACTTCGTGGCCAAGGGCGACGACTTCACCGGCTTCGCCCAGGGCGTTGCTGATCAGATCCTGGCCGGTGACCCGGCTGACCTAGACGCCGTCAACGCTCTTCAGGTGGACGGCGAGGCGGCCGATGATCGTCGCAAGGCGCTGGTCGCCAAGCTGGGTGAGAACATCCAGATCCGTCGCTTCGTTCGCATCGCCACCTCGGGCGTCGTCGGTGCCTACCGTCACGGCGAGCGGATCGGCGTGCTGGTCGAGCTTGAAGGCGGCAGCGAGGAGCTGGCGCGTGACCTGGCGATGCACGTCGCGGCCTCCCAACCGACCTGCGTCGACGAGTCCCAGGTCGACGAGGCGACCCTCGAGAAGGAGCGCGAGATCTTCCGTGCTCAGGCCGCTGAGTCGGGCAAGCCGCCGGAGATCGTCGAGAAGATGATCGAAGGCCGCCTGCGCAAGTTCCTGGCCGAGATCACCCTGGTCGGGCAGCCGTTCGTCAAGGACCCGGACCAGACCGTCGGCCAGCTCCTGAAGAAGGAGGGCGCCAAGGTCGCGCGCTTCGAGCGCATGGAGGTCGGCGAAGGCATCGAGAAAGAGGAAGCCGATTTCGCCGCCGAGGTGATGGCGCAGGTCAAGGGGAGCTGATCCCCTTGCCGAAAAGCCGGGCTTGCCCCGGCTTTTTTTTGAACTGCGGAATCTCCGCCTAAGCCCCGGCCCGCGACCCGGTGGCGCTCCGACGGGGCTTAGGCAGAGATATCCGACGACGCCGCGACCGCCCGCGGCGCCCCGTCCGTCGCATGACCACAGCCCACAGGTGAACGATATGCAAGCTGCCGGCTCCCCCCGCTACCGACGTGTCCTGCTCAAGCTCAGCGGTGAGGCGCTGATGGGTGAACAGGCGTTTGGCATCGACCCGGCGGTCATCAATCGGCTGGGTGACGACATCCAGGCCCTGCGCGACCAGGGTGTCGAGGTCGCGGTGGTCGTCGGAGGCGGCAACATCTTCCGCGGCGAGGGGCTGGCTGACGCCGGCATGGACCGGGTCACCGGCGACCAGATGGGCATGCTGGCGACCGTCATGAACGGCCTCGCCATGCAGGACGTGCTCGAACGCCGAGACCTGCAGGTGCGAGTGATGTCGGCGGTGTCCATCCATGCGGTCTGCGAGGATTACATCCGCCGCCGTGCCGTTCGCCACCTGGAGAAGGGGCGCGTAGTCGTACTGGTCGGCGGGACCGGCAATCCGTTCTTCACCACCGACTCGGGGGCAAGCCTGCGGGCGGTCGAACTCAAAGCCGATCTGATGATCAAGGCGACCAAGGTCGATGGGGTCTACAGTGCCGATCCAACCACCCATGCGGATGCGGAACGCTACGATCATTTGACGTACAATGCCGTGCTCGACCAGCGGCTGGGCGTCATGGACGCTACCGCGATCGTGATGTGTCGCGATCAGCATATGCCGCTGATGGTGGTTGACATCAATGAACCGGGGAACCTGGTGCGCGCCGTCGCCGGCGAGACCGTGGGAACCCTGGTGACAGCGGAGAACGTGAAGAAATGATTGACGACGTGGTCAAAGACGCCCGTTCGCGGATGAACAAGAGCATCGACGCACTCAAGGGCGAGCTTGCCAAGATCCGCACCGGCCGGGCGCATGTGAGCGTGCTCGACCATATCCACGTGGAGTACTACGGCAGCGATGTGCCGCTGTCCCAGGTCGCCAAGCTG
This sequence comes from Guyparkeria hydrothermalis, assembly GCF_023555385.1. Classification (NCBI taxonomy): domain Bacteria; kingdom Pseudomonadati; phylum Pseudomonadota; class Gammaproteobacteria; order Chromatiales; family Thioalkalibacteraceae; genus Guyparkeria; species Guyparkeria hydrothermalis. Next base: position 1,299,442 of record NZ_JAJSED010000001.1, on the reverse strand, counting down.
TCGACCGAGGATGCGCGCACCCTGGCCGTCACCCCGTGGGAAAAGGACATGGTGGGCAAGATCGAGAAGGCGATCATGACCTCGGATCTGGGTCTCAACCCGGCCACCGCCGGCACCGTCATCCGCGTGCCGATGCCGCCGCTGACTGAAGAGCGCCGTCGCGAGCTGGGCAAGGTAGTCCGTCACGAGGGCGAGAACACCAAGATCGCCATCCGCAACATCCGTCGTGATGCCAACAACGACCTCAAGGCGTTCCTCAAGGAGAAGGAGATCTCCGAGGACGAGGAGCGCCGTGGCCAGGACACCATCCAGAAGCTGACCGACGAGCGGGTCGCCGAGGTGGACCAGATCGTGGCCGAGAAAGAAAAAGAGCTGATGGAAGTCTGATTCGACGTGCGGGCGCGTAGCAACGAGCACGAGCCGGCGCCCGAATTCGACCGGGCGCGATTGCCGCGCCACGTGGCGATCGTCATGGATGGCAACGGTCGCTGGGCGCGCGCCCGGCACCTGCCTCGCACGGTGGGGCATCAGCGCGGCCGCCGCGCCGTGCGCGCCACCATCCGCGCTGCCATGCGCCGCGGCGTCCCCCTCCTGACCCTGTTCGCCTTCTCCTCCGAGAACTGGAAGCGCCCGATCGAGGAAGTCGATGCGCTGATGAAGCTGTTCATCAACGCCCTCGAGAAGGAGCTCGACGAGCTCGACGAGAACGGCGTCCGCCTCAGTTTCATCGGCGAGCGTTCGCGCCTCGATGAGCAGGTGCGCGGGCTGATGGAAGCGGCCGAGTCCCGCACGGCCGGGAATGACCGCCTCCATCTGCAGATCGCCGTCAGTTACGGCGGTCAGTGGGACATCCTTCAGGCCGCCCGCCGACTCGCGGAGCGACAGGCCGAGACCCCGGTCGATCTCGACGACCCGGAGACCTTGCGCGCATCCTTCGTTGCCGGACTTTCCACCGGTGACCAGCAGCCCCCCGTCGATCTGTTCATTCGAACTGGCGGCGAGCACCGTCTCAGCAACTTCCTCCTCTGGCAGATGGCCTACGCCGAGCTCTACTTCACCGACGTGCTCTGGCCGTTGTTCGACGAGGCCGAGTTCGACCGGGCCCTGGCCTGGTTCGGCAATCGCGACCGCCGCTTCGGTCAGGTCGCTGAAGGTGGCAAGGCATGATCACCGGCACGCCGTTGCGACTGGTGACCGGCATCGCCGCCGGTCTGGTATCGCTGGCCGTTATCCTGCTGGCCCCGGAACGAGTTTTCGCCGGTATCACGCTGGTGGTGCTCGGCTGGGCGGCGGTGGAATGGTTTCGTCTCTGCGGGCTCGAGCCATGCCAGATCTGGCCTTGGGTGCTCGCTACCGTGGCGGTGGCGGTCGGCTGGCAGGTGGCCTGGCCCGAAGGGCAGCGTGCCTGGCTGCTGGGCGCGGTCGCCATGGTCTGGCTGGCCTTGTTCGTCGCCCAGTTGCGTCATCGCAGCGAGCGCCCGGCCAACCGGCCGTTCTGGCTGCGTCGACTGATCGGCCTGATCATCCTGCCGCTGTTCTGGCTGGCGCTGGTGTCAATCCATGCCGCTCCGCAGGGCGAATGGCTGCTGGTCTTCGGCATCCTCGTGGTCGTGGTGGCCGACTCGCTGGCCTATTTCGCCGGCCGGGCATTCGGTCGGCGCAAGCTCGCTCCGATGATCAGCCCGGGGAAATCGATCGAGGGCGTGATCGGCGGTCTGCTCGGGGTGGCCGTGCTGGCCGCCATCGGCGCGGTGTTGCCGTTGTTTGCCGCCACCCCCAGTTGGTTGCTGGCCGGCTGGTGTGTCGTGGTGGCATTGGCCTCGGTGGGCGGTGATCTCGAAGAGTCCCGTCTGAAGCGGGAGGCGGGCGTAAAGGACAGTGGCCGGGTGCTGCCGGGACACGGCGGTGTGCTCGACCGGCTTGACGGGCAGTTCGCGGCCATGCCCCTTTGGTGGCTCGGCCTGTGGCAGATGCAGTTGCTGGGGGCGTGACGATGGAGAGGCAGCGCGTCGGTCTTTTCGGGTCGACCGGCAGCATCGGCAGCAGCACGCTCGATGTGCTGGCGCGCCACCCCGAGCGTTTTTCCGTCGAGGTGCTCGCCGCCCACTCGCGGGTCGAGCCGCTGTTCGAGCAGATCAAGCGTTTCCGACCCGCTACTGTCGGGCTGGTCGATGGCGACCGGCGCGCCGCGCTGGAAGAGCGTCTGACGAGCCTGCCGTCGAGTCAACGACCGACCGTGGTGACCGGGCAGGCGGCCGTGGACGAACTGGCCGGCACCGCCAACCTGGACATCGTGGTGGCGGCGGTCGTGGGCACGGCCGGGTTGCGCTCGACCTGGAACGCCCTGGCCGCGGGCAAACGCGTGTTGCTGGCCAACAAGGAGTCTCTGGTCGCGGCGGGCGAGTTGATGCTGGACGTGGCTCGTCAGGGCGGGGCGACGCTGTTGCCGATCGACAGTGAGCACAACGCCATCTTCCAGTGCTTGCCGGCCGAGCAGGCCGCGCTGGTCGGTCGCGCCGGCGTGGTCGAGGAGAACCGCGACATCGAACGGCTGGTCCTGACGGCCTCCGGCGGCCCGTTCCGCGATCGCCCCTTGGACGACTTCGCCGCCATCAGCCCAGAGGAGGCCTGCGCCCATCCCAACTGGTCGATGGGGCGCAAGATTTCGGTCGACTCGGCCACGATGATGAACAAGGGTCTGGAAGTCATCGAAGCGGCGCGCCTGTTCGGCGTCTGCGCCGAACGTATCGAGGTCCTGGTCCACCCCGAATCCGTGATCCACTCGATGGTGCGCTTTGTCGATGGCTCGGTGATCGCCGAACTGGGCGAGCCGGACATGCGCACGCCGATTGCCCACGCATTGGCATGGCCCGATCGGATCGACTCGGGTGTCGCGCCGCTCGATTTCGGCGCCCTGGCCGGGCTGCATTTCGAGGCACCCGACCCTGAACGTTTTCCCGCACTGCGACTTGCCTTCGAGGCGTTGGCTGCCGGCGGCAGCATGCCGCTGGTGCTCAATGCCGCCAACGAGGTGGCCGTCGAAAGCTTCCTCGATGGGCGGATCGGTTTCATGGCGATCCCGGCGGCCATCGAGGCGGCCATGGCTCATTTCGCAGAGACAGGCGGGCCGCCACTACCCTCGAGCATCGATGCGGTTCTCGATGCGGATCGAGCCGTGCGTGACTGGACGGCAACGTGGTGTTCCTCGTCCCCGGATCGGGTTGCGGGGTAGGGCATGGACATTCTCGTCAGTCTGGTCGGCTTCCTGCTGACCATCGGCATCCTGGTCGCCTTCCACGAATACGGTCACTTCTGGGTTGCGCGGCGTCTGGGCGTACGGGTGCTGACCTACTCGCTCGGCTTCGGCCGCGCGATCTTCTCCACCCGCCGTGGTCCGGAGTCGATCGAGTATCGCGTCGGCATGCTGCCGCTGGGTGGCTACGTACGCATGCTCGATGAGCGCGAAGGCGAGGTTGATCCGGCCGAGCGCCACCGGGCCTTCAACCGTCAGCCGATCCGTGTGCGTGCTGCCGTCGTCGCGGCCGGGCCGGCCGCCAACGTGGTCCTCGCCCTGTTCTTCTGGTGGCTGATGTTCATGATCGGCACGCAGGGGCTGTTGCCGAAAGTCGGGGATCTCGAGGCGGAGTCTCGTCTTGCGAGCGCCGGTGTCGAGGCCGGTGACGTGATCCGTGCCGTCGATGGGAAGCCGGTGACGACGCTTTCCGATTTGCGTTTGCAGCTGCTCAATGGCGCGATCGAGCAGGAGCGCCTGTCGGTCGAGCTGCAGCGTGATGGCGGCACCCGCGAAGTGATGCTCGACCTGCGTGAGCTCGACCCGCTCGGCGGCGAGATCGGTCGTCAGCCCACCGACATCCTGGAGCGGGTCGGTTTCGCGCCCTGGCGGGCGCCGGCCGAGGCAGAGATCGCCGAAGTCCAGTCCGGCTCGCCCGCCGAGGCGGCCGGTTTGTCCGCCGGCGAACGGATCGTCGGGCTGGAGGGAGTCCGCTACGACGATCCCTGGGCGCTGATCGAGGCGATCAGCGGGCGCGCCGGGCAGGCCTCCGAACTGATTGTCGCGGGCGAGCACGGCGAGCGCCGGGTGAGCGTGACCCCGCGGCCGACCGAGGTGGATGGCGAGACCGTCGGACGTATTGGCGTGGCGCTGGCATCCCGTCCGCTCGATCCCGAAGCCGCCAAGGTGATGTTCCTGATCGAGCGGGCAGGGCCCATCGAGGCGATGGGGCTCGCCGTCGAGCGCAGCTGGGAGATGACCGCCCTGACCTTCGAGGTGTTCTATCGGCTGCTGCGCGGCGAGGCGAGCCTCGCCAACCTCTCCGGGCCGGTGGCAATCGCCGAGTACGCCGGCAAGAGCCTCGTGCTGGGTGTCTCGACCTTCCTCGGCTTTCTCGCGCTGGTCAGTCTTTCGCTGGCCATTCTCAATCTGCTGCCGATCCCGATGCTGGATGGCGGTCACCTGCTTCTGTACGCGATCGAGGCGCTCAAGGGCAGCCCGGTCGGACCGGCCTTCGAGGAAGTGTTTGCTCGCCTGGGGATCGCCGTTCTCGGCCTGTTGATGCTGGTGGTTTTCTACAACGATATTGCCCGGTTGATGCACTAGCCCTGCTTGGGCCACAATAGCCCGGATTCACGCTTGTGCCGGGTGCGTGCCCGCCGTGCCGCGGCCGGTTCTCCGTACCTGTTTCATCCGCCTGACCAGGAAAGCCTTTTGGCATGACCATCATCCAACGCTGCACCTCTCTGGCGCTCGCCGCGCTGCTCTTCCTGCCCACGCTGGCACAGGCATTCGAAATTACCGACATCCGGGTCGAGGGGCTTCGCACCATCTCGCCCGGCACCGTCTTTACCTACATCCCCTACGAGGTCGGTGACGACTTCGAGCCCGGTGACAGTACCCGTGTGGTGGAGGCCCTCTACGACACGGGTTTCTTCGAGAACGTCGAGGTGGGGCGCGGGCCGGATGATGCCCTGCTGATCCGCCTGGAGGAACGGCCGACCATCACCGCGATCGAGGTCGACGGTAACGAGAAGGTCGAGACCGAGAAGCTGCAGGAAGCGCTGAAGTCGATCGGCCTGGTTCAGGGCCGGGTGCTCGACCAGCGCGCGCTCGACAAGATGCAGACCGAGCTGCAGCGGGTCTACTACAGCCTCGGTCAGTACGGGGTGCAGATCGAGACCGAAGTCGAGGAGCTCGATGGCAACCGTGTCTTCGTCGACATCGAGATCTATGAGGGCAAGCCGGCCTCGATTCGCCGTGTGCGCATCATCGGCAACGAGGACTTCGACGAGGACGAGCTGCTCGACGAGGTCGAGCTCGGCCCGGTCTCCTGGTGGCGCTTCTGGTCGAACGCCGATCAGTACTCCAAGCAGAAGCTCCAGGCGGATCTCGAGCGCCTGCGCTCGTTCTATCTCGATCGCGGCTATCTCAAGTTCTCGATCGATTCCACCCAGGTGACGATCACGCCCGACAAGAAGGACATCGAGGTCGTCATCAACATTACCGAGGGCGACCGCTACAAGGTCGAGGACGTGACCTACAGCGGCAACATGCTGCTGAACGAAGAGACCCTCGAGGAATTGAACCAGGTCGAGGTCGGCGAGTACTTCAACCGTCGCCAGGTCGTCGATACCAGCGAGGCTATCGGCAGCCGCATGGGCGACTACGGCTACGCCTTCGCCCGGGTCGAGCCGCGGCCGCAGATCGACGAGGACAACAAGACGGTGGTCGTCGACTTTAACATGCAGCCGGGCCGCCGGGTTTCCGTCCGCCGGATCGAGTTCCAGGGCAACTACAACACCAACGAGGTCGTCTACCGGCGCGAGATGCGCCAGATGGAAGGCAGCTGGTACGCCGGCGACAAGCTCGACCGCTCCAAGGAGCGCCTCGAGCGCCTGCCGTCCGTCCAGAAGGTCGAGCAGCAGGTCTCGCCGGTGCCCGACGCGCCGGACCAGGTCGACGTTGAGTACGACATCACCGAGCAGCTCTCCGGCTCGCTGTCCGCCGGGGTGGGCTACTCGCAGGCCGAGGGCGTGCTGTTCAACGTCGGTCTCAACCAGTCGAACTTCCTCGGTACCGGCAAGGAAGTCGGCTTCAACGTCGAGCGCAGCTCGTACCGCGAGTACTATCAGTTCAACTACCTCGACCCGTACTTTACGGTCAACGGCGTGAGTCAGGGCTTCGGGCTGTTCTACCAGAAGCAGGACGGCACCGAGCTTTCGCTGTCGCGCTACCTGGTCGACTCCTACGGCGGCAACATCAACTTCGGCGTGCCGCTGTCCGAGCGCACGTATGCCAAGATCGCCTTCGGCATCGAGAGCCAGGAGATCAAGGCGACGACGTACTCGCCCAGCTGGGTGACAGGCGAAGACGGTGGTCCGGGCTTCGACGGCGAGCAGTACTACACCTACACGATTCGCCCGTCCTGGCGGTACGATTCGCGCAACCGGCACCTCTTCCCGACCTCGGGTCAGTATCACAAGCTCTCGGCCGCAGTGGCCGTGCCGGGCAGTGACCTGACCTACGTGAAAGGCGAGTACGACGGCGAGTTCTATTTCCCGCTCACCGACATGTTCACGCTTCAGGCTCACGGCAACGTCGGCCAGATCAAGGCCTACGGTGACACCCAGTCGGAATACAGTGGCGTGAGCCCGTACTACGACGGCCTGCCGCCGTTCCTCAACTATTTCACCGGCGGTATTCGGTCGGTGCGCGGCTACGAGGACTACTCGCTCGGCCCGCGCGACAACAACGGCGATCCGATGGGCGGGACCTTCAAGGTCAATGGCGGGCTGGCGGTCTACTCGCCGCTGCCGTTCCTGACCGAACAGCGCGACTCGGTGCGCATGTCGGTCTTCTGGGACGTGGGCAATGCCTATCGCGATGTCGAGAACTTCAAGGCCGACACGATGCGCCAGTCGGTCGGTATCGGCCTGAGCTGGATCTCGCCGGTCGGTCCGCTGATGTTCAGCTATGCCGAGGCGCTCAACGACGAGCCGGGCGACCGGACGCAGAGCTTCCAGTTCTCCATCGGCGCATCGTTCTGATGCCCACGGGCTGCATGTCCGCTGTGGCATAATGAGGCACCACCGATGAAGTGGGGCGTTGAATCGTCGACGCCCGTTCGGCCCATGAGGGCCCAGATGTTTCAGGAGATGATCGCGTGATTCGCTTCGTTCAACGATTGGCTTTTCTGACCGTCGCGCTCTGCGTGCCGTTGCTGGCCCAGGCCGCTGACGACGTCAAGATCGGTTTCGTCAACTCGTCAGTGCTGCTTGAGCAGGCGCCTCAAGCCGCGCAGGCGAAGCAGAAGCTCGAGCAGGAGTTCTCCGCCCGTGAAGAGGAACTGCGTCAGCTCCGTCAGGAGATCCAGGGTCTCGAGGGGCAACTGAACCGTGAGGGGGTCACCATGACCGACTCCGATCGCGGTGGCCTTGAGCGGGAGCTCAACCGCAAGTTGCGCGATCTGCAGCGTCAGCAGAGCAACTTCCGCGACGATCTCAACCTGCGCAAGAACGAGGAGCTGGGCAAGCTTCAGCGCCTGGTGCTGGAGGCCATTCGCGAGGTTGCCCGCGACAAGGGCTACGACCTGGTGCTCTCCGAGGGTGTCGTCTACTCCGCCGATCGGGTCGAGCTGACCGAGGAGGTGCTGGACCGCCTCGAGCAGAAAGGCCGCTGATCGCGGTCGGGGTTGGAGTCGCGGTGAGCATTCCCGCCAGCACGAGCGTGACCGTCGGCGAAATCGCCGCCTGGCTTGACGCCGCGGTCACCAACGAGGCCGCTACCCGGATTACGGGGGCGGCCTCGTTGGCTTCCGCCTCCGGCAGCGAGATGGCCTACTACGATGGCGATCGCAAGACGGCCGCCGTGGCATCGCAGACTTCCGCCGGACTCGTGATCACCACCGAGACCGGTAGGGCGAGCCTGCCGTCGGGCGTGCCGGCCATCGTGGTTGCGGAACCGCGCCTTGCGTTCGCTCGCGCACTCGAGCGGCTCTATGCGCGACCCACGCCGGATGCAGGCATTCATCCCTCCGCGGTGGTGGGCGAGGTGGTTATCGACCCGTCCGTCAGCGTCGGCGCGCAGACCGTCATCGGGGATGGTGCGCGGATCGAGGCGGGTGCGGAAATCGGGCCCGGTTGCGTGATCGGGCGTAATGTCGTGATCGGAGCCAACACCCGGCTTCTGGCACGGGTGACGGTGCTCGACGACAGCGTGATCGGTGCCCGCTGCGTGATCCAGCCCGGCGTGGTCATCGGCTCGGACGGCTTCGGTTTGGCACAGGACCGCGGTAGCTGGCGGCGGGTGCCACAAGTGGGGCGTGTGGTGATCGGTAACGATGTCGACATTGGCGCGAACACCACCATCGACCGGGGTGCGCTCGACGACACCGTGATCGATGACGGGGTCAAGCTGGACAACCTGATCCAGATCGCACACAACGTGCGCATCGGAGCGCACTCGGCGGTCGCGGGTTGCGCCGGGCTGGCGGGATCGAGCGAGGTCGGTCGGCACTGCACGCTTGGCGGCGGTGTGGGACTTGCCGGTCACCTGAAGCTGGCGGACAACGTCCACATCACAGGTATGTCGATGGTTACCCGTTCGATTCACCAGCCGGGCGTGTACTCGGCCGGAACCCCGCTGGACAGCAACGAGCGCTGGCATCGCAACGCCGCTCGCTTCAAACAACTGGACCGGCTGGCGCGCCGGGTAAAACAACTCGAAAAACAGCTCGGCGAGGTGCCGACGCGTGAGGAAGACTCGTGAACGAAGACAACATCATGAACGTGCAGGAGATCATGGAACTCCTGCCGCACCGTTACCCGTTCCTGCTGATCGATCGCGTGGTGGACTGGGCGCCTGACGAATACCTGGTGGCGATCAAGAACGTCACCTTCAACGAACCTTTCTTCCAGGGGCATTTTCCGGTGCGCCCGATCATGCCGGGGGTGCTCGTCACCGAGGCGATGGCCCAGGCCACCGGTGTGCTCGCTTTCCGCAGCAATGGCGGCAAGCCCAAGGATAATGCGCTCTATATGCTTGTCGGACTGGACGACGTGTCGTTCCGCCGCATGGTTGAGCCGGGTGACCAGCTCACCATCCGCGTCGAGATCAAGCGCATGGCGCGCGGCATGGGTATCTTCAACTGCGAAGCGCACGTGGGCGACGAGCTCGCGGCGCGGGCAACGGTCAAGTGTGTGGCCAAGGAAGTGACGGAGTGATCCACCCGACCGCGATCATCAGTGACGAGGCCCGACTGCACGAGAGCGTGTCGGTCGGCCCCTTTGCGATCATCGAGGGTGAGGTGGAAATCGGCGCCAATACCGTCGTCGAGTCTCATGCCGTGATCAAGGGGCCGTGCCGGATCGGCGCCGACAACCATATCTTCAGCCACGCCGTGGTCGGCGAGGTGCCACAGGACCTCAAGTACGCCGGTGAACGGACGTTCCTCGAAATCGGCGACCGCAACCGGATCCGCGAGTTCTCCACCATTCACCGTGGCACCAGCGGTGGGGGTGGCCTGACGCGGCTGGGCTCTGACATCCTGGTGATGGCCTACGCGCATGTCGCACATGACTGCCTCGTCGGCGATCACGTGATCCTTGCAAACGCGGCTTCACTGGCCGGGCACGTCGAGGTCGGCGAGTACGCGATCTTCGGCGGCTTCGCGGTGGCGCACCAGTTCTGCCATATCGGCCCGCATGCCTTCATCGGTGGCTTTTCCAAGGTCTCCAAGGACGTGGTGCCGTTCGTGATGGCCGATGGGGCCCGGGCGCGGGCAATCGGCCTGAACAAGGAAGGACTCAAGCGCCGCGGGTTCTCGCAAGAGACCATCACGCTGCTCAACCGCTGCTTTCGTCAACTGGTCAAGCGCCAGGGAGACGACCTGGCCTGGACCGAGTTCGAGCAGGCGGCCGAGACCGAACCGGCGCTGGCCGAGATGCTCGACTTCATCCGCGAGAGCGAGCGCGGGATCACCCGCTGATCCCGACAGACCGGCCCGGTGCCGTACTAGCCGCATTCACTCCTAACCCGCCCGTTCCAACGCCATGACAGCCACCAATCCCGCCGAACGCATCGAACACGACAGCCTGGGCGAGGTGCGGATGCCCGCGGACGCCCTCTACGGCCCGCAGACGCAGCGGGCGGTCGACAACTTCCCGGTCAGTGGTCGGCCCATGCCGGTCGCCTTCATCGACGCCCTGTGCCGCCTCAAGGGCGCCTGTGCGCGAGGCAATGAGCGGATTGGTACGCTCGATAGCGACCGTGCCGCGGCGATCGCGGGCGCGGCCGACCGCCTCGTCGACGGATTGGCGGCTGGGCAATTCCGCGAAGCCTTCCCGGTCGATGTCTACCAGACCGGATCGGGTACCTCCAGCAACATGAACGCCAACGAGGTGATCGCGCATCTCGCGGCGGACGCGGACGTTCATCCCAACGACCACGTCAACATGAGCCAGAGCTCGAACGATGTGGTGCCGAGCGCCATCCGGGTGATGTCGGTCCTGCAGATCGAGCAGCAGATGCTTCCGGCACTGGCGCACCTGGAGACGGTGCTGCTCGGTCGCGCGAAGGAGCTACAGGACGTGGTCAAGACCGGGCGAACGCACCTGATGGACGCTACGCCCATTCGCTTCGATCAGATGATCGAGGGCTATGTCGAGCAGTTGCGCGGCTGGCGTGGCGCGGTGGAGCAGGCTTGCGACCGGAATCTCGCCCTGCCGCTCGGCGGCACGGCCGTGGGGACCGGCCTGAACGCCCCGCAGGGCTTCGCCCAGGCGAGCGTCGAAGCGCTCAACCGCGATCTTGCCTGCGAACGCTCGTTCATCCTCCTGTCGCGGCCCGCTGCGGGCATGAGCGTTCAGGACGATTCGCTGGCGCTGAGCTCGGCCCTGCGTGGCGTGGCCGCATTCCTGCACAAGCTCGCCAACGACCTGCGCTGGATGAACAGCGGTCCGCTGGCCGGCCTGGGTGAAATCAGCCTGCCGGCGCTGCAGCCGGGCAGTTCGATCATGCCCGGCAAGGTCAACCCGGTGGTGCCGGAGTCGGCGGCGATGGTCGCGGTGCAGATCCAGGGCCTCGATCACGCCATCGCAATGGCGGCCCAGTCCGGCAACTTCGAGTTGAACGTGATGTTCCCGCTGGTGGCTGCCAACCTCGACGAGATGATCAACTTGGCCGCGAATGCCTCGCGGCTTCTGGCCGACAAGGCGATAGCCGGCTTCACGGTCAATCGTGAACGCATCGAGCGCGATCTGGCGGCAAATCCGATTCTGGTCACGGCACTGAATCCCGTCATCGGCTACGAGGCCGGTGCCGCGATCGCCAAGCGCGCCTACGCCGAGGGACGGGCGGTGATCGATGTGGCGCGCGAGATGACCGACCTCGACGAGGCAACGCTGACCGAGCTGCTCGATCCGCGTCGCCTCACCGGCGAGGGCTAGCGCGCCAGCATCCGGGCGGCCAGGTCGGCGAGCCGCTCGAGTGCGCCACCGGCGCCGAGCCGCTCGCGGACTTCCCCCAGTGCCGCTCGCTGCTCACGGGCACCCCGACGGCTGAGGATCGACTCGATGTCCGGCGCCAGGCGGTTTGGGGTGGCCTCGTGCTGGATCCGCTCGGGAATCGCGGTCCGTCCGAGGATGACGTTGGGCAGGCCGACGTGTTCGATGCGCACCAGATACCTGGCGAGCGCGTAAGTCAGCGCGTTGGTGCGATACGCGATCACCTGCGGTGTGCCGATCAGGGCGGCCTCGAGCGTGGCGGTGCCACTGGCGACCAGCAGCGCGTCGCTGGCGGCCATTACCTGCCGTGCTCCGCCTTCGGTGACGCTCAGTCGTGCCCGGAGGGCGTCGGTCAGGTCGGCCGCCTCGATCTGTGCGTCGAGCCAGTCGGGATCGATGGAGCCTGCTCGAGGCACGACGAAGCGGCGCTCCGGATCGGCGGCCAGCAGGCGGTCGGCGGCCTCGAGGAATACCGGTAGCAGCCGTTCGATCTCGCTCTTGCGACTGCCGGGCAGCAGGCCGATCACGGTCTCGTCGGCGGTCAGCGATAGGGCGTGCCGGGCGGTGGCCCTCTCCGGCGCCTCGCGGTCGACCAGGTCGAGCAGCGGATGGCCCACATGGGTGGTGGGCAGGCCGTGGCGGGCGAACAGCGGCACCTCGAAATCGAACAGCACCGCCAGCTGGTCGGCGTAACGGTCGAAGTGCTTCGCCCGTCCCGGTCGCCAGGCCCATACCTGCGGGGCGACGAAGAACAGTACCGGGATGCCCCGCGCCTTGGCCTCCTTGGCCAAGCGCTGGTTGAATTCCTGGAAGTCGATCACGATGACGAGATCCGGGCGGCGGCTGTCGAGCGCCTCGATCAGGGTGTTCATGGCCGCGCGTAGCTGGCCGTAGTGGCGCAGGACCTCGACCAGGCCCATCACCGAGACCTGGTCCATGTCGACAATGGTGTCGATGCCGGCGGCGCGTGACTGGGCGCCGCCCAGGCCGAAGGCAGAGACCCCCGGCAGGCGTTCGGCCAGTCGGGGCATCAGCTCGGCGGCGTACATGTCGCCGGAGGCCTCGCCGGCAGCGAACAGGATCTGCGGGTGGTGGGTCGATGAATTCAAGCTGGCCTCCCTGCAGCAAGATGAGTGATCACAATGGACGCGAGTATGCCGCAAGCCGACCTGTTTGACGATCTGGACGCCATGGGCTGTTACTGCGGTGTCGACGAGGCCGGGCGCGGCCCGCTGGCCGGGCCGGTGGTCGCCGCGGCAGTGATACTCGACCCGGCGCGGCCGATCCGGCTCCTCGACGATTCGAAGAAGCTGACCGAGGCTCGCCGCGAAGCCCTGTTCGAAGAGATCCGCGAGCATGCCGCCGGCTGGGCCATCGCCGAGGCAAGCGTCGCCGAGATCGACGAGATAAACATCCTGCACGCCTCGATGCTCGCCATGCGCCGGGCGGTTCTAGCGCTGCTCGACGACGGCCATGTGCTCGATCGGGCGCACATTGACGGCAACCGCTGCCCCGAGCTACCGGTGCTTGGCCGGGCGGTCGTCGGCGGCGATGCCTCTGACCCCGCCATTGCCGCGGCATCGATACTGGCCAAGGTGTCGCGTGATCGGCAGATCGTAGCGCTGGATGCCGCTCATCCGGGCTACGGTCTAGCTCGCCACAAGGGGTATCCCACTCCGGCCCATCTTGCGGCCCTGGCCGAACTCGGCCCCAGTCCCATCCACCGGCGTTCGTTTGCTCCGGTGCGCCGGCTGCTGCCCTGAGCTGAGGCCGATATGCCGGCCGACGTGTTCCTCAGACGAGGAACTCGTTGGCCGCGTCCCGGGAGAGGAAACCACCGGGCGAGGCCGAGGCGCCATAGGCGCCCGACTGCAGCACACCCACCCAGTCGCCCGGCGAGAGCGGTGGCAGGGATTGGTTCTTCCCGAGCACATCGAGCGGCGTGCATAGCGGACCGGCCAGGTCGACCGTCTCGATCGCCTCGTCGTCGAGACGATCGATCGCGATCAATGGCCAGTTGCGTCGCAATACCGCGCCGAGGTTGCCGGACAGCGCCAGGTGGTGGTGCATGCCGCCGTCGCAGACAAGGTAGGTGGTGCCGCGCGAGACCTTGCGGTCGATCACGCGGGTGAGATAGACCCCCGCGCCGGCGACCAGGAATCGACCCAGTTCCAGACGGGTGTCGATGGTCGTGTCGCCGCCGTCGCCCAAGGTGGCCAGCGCTTTGCCGAGGCGGGTGAATGCCGGTGCCAGCACATCGAAATCCAGGGGGCGGTCGCCGGGGTGATAGGCCACGCCCAGTCCGGGGCCGATGATCAGTTCATCCGGCGTGTAGCCGGTGGTGGTCTGCCACTCGCGCAGCAGTTCGATCCAGGCATCGAGGGTGCCGGCGATGGCTTCGGCATCCAGGCTTTGCGAACCCGCGAACAGGTGCAGCCCGACCAGATCGATGCCGCCCTCGGCCAGTGTCTCGCGCTGCTCGAGCAGGGCGGGGATCGCCTCGCTGTCGATGCCGAACGGGCGGGCGCCGCCACCCATGTGCATGCCCGAGCCCTTGAGCGCGAACGGCGGGTTGACCCGCAGGGCCACCCGAGCGCGACGGGACATGGCCCGCGACTCGATCATGATCCGCTCGAGCTCCCCGACCGACTCGGCGTTGATGGTGATGCCGTGCTCGATCGCATGACGGTGCTCGGCACGCGACTTGGCCGGTCCGGCTATCGAGATGTTGTGTTCGGCGTTCGCCACCTCGCCGGCCAGCTGCATCTCGGCCAGCGACGCGCAGTCGAAACCGTCGACCAGACCGGCCATGTGACGCACCAGCGGCGGGAACGGATTGGCCTTGATGGCGTAGTGGATGCCGATCGACTCGGGCAGCGCGGTGCGCAATGCCGCCGCGGCCGCATCCAGACAGCGACGGCTGTACAGGTAGGCCGGGGTCTGCGGCACGCGTGCCGAGAGCGGTTGGCCGTCTATCGAGAGATGGCCGTTCTCCCGACCCCAGCATTCGGCCAGTGGCCCGAGCGTCAGCTCGAGGACCTGCTGGCCGCTGCCGGGATCGATCGGGGTGCGCTTCGCCATGGGTCAGTGCTCCTCCATCGTGGTCAGGGCCTGGCGATCGAACTTGCCGTTGGCCGACCGGGGCAGGGCGGCATGCACGACGATCTCGGCCGGCTGCTGGTAGGGGGCGAGATGAATCCGCAGGTGGTGGCGCAGGGCATCGACGTCCGCCTCCGCCGGGGCGACGTGCAGCCGCAGCCGCTGGTTGCCGCTTTCCGGGTCGGGGATGCCCACGGCGATGCACTCCTCGATGCCGGGAGCGGCATGCGCCACCAACTCGATTTCCTCGGGGCTGATGCGGAAACCGGCGACCTTGATCTGCTCGTCGAGCCGCCCCTCGAAGAACAGTCGCCCCGAGGTGTCCATGCGCGCGCGGTCACCGCTGTATACCACGCGTTTGGCTTCCCGGTCCGGCCAGCCTGGCGGCGGGCGGCGAAAGCGTCTTGCGGTGGCCTCCACGTCGTTGATATAGCCGGCGCTCACCAGCGGTCCGCCCTGCACCAGTTCGCCGCTTTCGCCCGGCCCCAGCAGCCGGTCGCGGCCGTCGACCAGTCCGACGGTCGTCCCGGGCAGCGGGTAGCCAATGGCGTCCGGGAAGGCGTCGACTTCCTCGGGAGGCAGGTAGGTGGCGCGGAAGGCCTCTGTCAGACCGTACATCAGGAACAGTCGCGTTTCCGGACGCGCGCTTCGCAGACGACGGACGGCGGTCACCGGCAGGGCGCCGCCGGAGTTGGTCAGCACGCGCAGCGCCGGGGCGTCGACGAGCCATGATTGTCGGGAGAGCGGCACCAGCAGACCGGGCGTGCCGGCGAAGACGGTTGCCCGCTCGGTCAGCAACGGCCGCTTGAGGTCGGCGGGCAGCAAGTAGTCATCGAGGTAGACCGCCGCGCCGGACGCAAGCCCCGTGGTGACCTGAGAGAACCCGTAGTCGAAGGCCAGTGGCAGGATGGCGGCGACTACGTCGTCGGGCTGCAGCTCGAGGTAGTCGGCCACGACGGTCGTGCCGGCGTCGAGGTTGCCCTCGCTGACCATCACCCCCTTGGGCAGCCCGGTGCTGCCGGAGGTGAAGAACAGCATCGCCAGCCGGTCGGGACTCGCGCTTCGATTGCCCGCCGGCTCGCCCCCCGGTCCGGTCGACTCGGGCGACGCCAGCTCCCGTGGCCTCTCGCTGTCGGTGGGCCACCAGCCCCATCCGGCCTCGAAGTCACCCGGGCCGTATTGCCGCAGGCGGGGACGGTCGGCAAGCAGTCCTCGGGCTTCGCAGCGGGCGAGCTGGTGGTCGACCTGCTCGGGACGAAGCCCGGGATGCGCCGGGGCGGGCACGATGTCTTCGGCAAGCATGGCCAGTAGCCAGACGACGGTGTCGACCGACTTGCCCGCCCAGAGCACCACCCGGTCACCGTCTGTCAGATCGAGCGCCCGCAGCGACTGGCGAGCTGCCTGCAGGCGACCGGCCAGCGTCGCGTAGTCCAGCCACTGCTTCCTGTCCCCAAGGGCGCGCGCAGCTGGGCGGGTTCGGGCCTGCCGGTCGATGGTGGAGATGAGGTCGATGGGCATGGACGGCTGGTCTTGGGCAGTGTCCGGATCGGACAGGTATACTCTGCGGTCTTTGGCGGGGCGTGCCCCCGGCGCATTGGCGTGCCGGCCGGACGCGGACCGCGCAGTTTAGCATGTCCCGCGGGCCGCCCGTGCGGGGCGCAGCCGCTATCGCGGCCGCGGCGGCCGCCGGTTTTTGGAACGGCCAGTATTTGGAATAACACGCATGTCAGGCAACACCTTCGGCACCCTGTTTCGGGTCACGACATTCGGCGAATCCCACGGACCGGCGCTCGGCGCGATCGTCGACGGCTGCCCGCCCGGGCTGCCGCTGACCGAGGCGGACCTGCAGGCAGATCTCGACCGGCGCCGGCCGGGCACCTCGCGGCACACCACGCAGCGTCGTGAGCCCGACCAGGTGCGCATCCTCTCGGGGGTGTTCGAGGGCGAGACCACCGGCACGCCCATCGGCCTGCTGATCGAGAACGTCGACCAGCGCTCCAAGGACTACTCCAAGATCGCTGAGCAGTTCCGCCCCGGCCATGCCGACTACACCTACCGGCAGAAGTACGGTCGGCGCGACTACCGCGGTGGCGGGCGTTCCTCGGCCCGCGAGACCGCCATGCGCGTCGCTGCCGGTGCGATCGCCAAGAAGTGGCTGGCCGAGACATTCGGCGTGACCGTGCGCGGGCACCTCTCGCAGCTCGGCCCGATCCGCCTGGACGAGGGTTGCTTCGACTGGTCGGCCGTCGGCGAGAACCCCTTCTTCTGGCCCTGTGCGGCACAGGTGCCGGAGCTCGAGTCCTTCATGGACGACCTGCGTCGCTCGGGCGACTCGGTTGGGGCCAAGGTGACGGTGCGCGCCGAGGGCTGCCCGCCGGGCTGGGGCGAGCCGGTGTTCGATCGTCTCGACGCCGACATCGCCCACGCGCTGATGGGGATCAACGCGGTCAAGGGTGTCGAGGTCGGTGACGGCTTCGACTGCGTTGCCGCACGCGGTACGGAATTCCGCGACGAGATCACGCCGGAGGGTTTTTTGAGCAACCATGCCGGCGGCGTGCTCGGCGGCATCTCCAGCGGGCAGGACATCGTCGCCCACCTCGCGCTCAAGCCCACCTCAAGCATTCGCCTGCCCGGGCAGAGCGTCGACGTGCACGGCGAGTCGGCCGAGGTGGTCACCACCGGTCGCCACGACCCCTGCGTCGGCATCCGGGCCACGCCCATCGGCGAGGCGATGCTGGCACTGACCTTGATGGATCACGCGCTGCGCCATCGTGGCCAGTGTGGTGATGTCGACAGCGACACGCCGGTGGTGCCGGCCGGGGACGGTTCGACGCCCGGCCAATGAGCACGAACCCGGCAGGACAGGGCGAGGCGCGCAGTCTCAACCCGATCCGGCTCGGGTATTTCGCCTTCTTCCTCGGGCTCGGCGTCTATCTGCCGTATTTCAGTCCCTACCTGATCGAGCAGGGCTTCGGTCCCGACACGGTCGGGGCGATGCTGGCCATGGTGATGGCCGCCAAGCTGATCGCTCCACCCCTGCTGGGCTGGATGGTCGATCACAGCGGCCGGGTGATTGTCTGGCTGATCGCCGCGGCCGTGATCAGCGGTCTGCTCGCCGCGGGCCTCGGGCTGCTGGGTGGCCTTGACGCCGGCCTGCTCGGCTGGATGGCGTTGCTGGTGCTGTTCGGTTTTTTCTGGCAGCCATTGCTCTCGCAGCTGGATGTCGCCGCGCTGCGGCTGACCGGACCCGCGCCCGAACGGTATCCGGCCCTGCGCGCCTGGGGGTCGATCGGCTTCATCGTCGCCTCGGTCGGGCTGGGCGCGCTGATCGACCGGGTCGGTCTCGATGCGGTGCCCTGGTTGATGGCCGTGGCCCTGGCCGCGCTGGCGCTGGTGTTGTGGCGGGTGCCGGAGCCGGGCGTGCCGCGCGAGACGGGTACCCGTCCGGTATCGATCCGTGCCCGGCTCAAGGAGCCGGCCATGCTCGGATTCTTCGCCGGCTCCTTCCTGATCAACCTCGCCCATGGCGTCTACTACGCCTTCTTCTCGGTCCATCTTGCCGATCTCGGCTATTCGGCGACCGCCATCGGCCTGTTGTGGGCGCTGGGCGTGGTCGCCGAGATCGTGCTGTTCTTCCTCCTTCCGGGCCTACGCAACCGGTTCGCACCGCTTGGTCTGCTGTTGGTCGCGATTGCCCTGATGGCGCTGCGCTGGTTGCTGATCGGCTACCAGGCCGACGTGCTCGGCTGGCTGTTGTTCGCCCAGCTGCTGCATGCGGCCAGTTTCGGCATGACTCACGCGGTCGGCATCTGGGTGATCGACCACCAGTTCCCCGGTCGGGCGCATGCTCGTGGCCAGGCGATCCTGTCGGCAGCGAGCTACGGCGGTGGCGCGGCACTTGGCCTGTACCTTGCCGGGCTGCTCTGGGGTAGAGTGGAGCCCGGTACGGCCTTCGCCGCAATGACCCTTGCCAGCCTGCTCGCGCTCGGCCTGATGCTCGCCAGCCGGCGGGTGGTGCACTGGTCACCCGGCGAACGCGAGGCCGACCAACGGCCCCCTGCCTGAACCCGAGGACCACGTTGTCGCCGTGAGCCAGTCGCCCGTCAGCCCCAACGAGCTTCCCGCCAGTGTGGCCGCGGCCGACTGGTATCGTGCCCCGGTGGGGCAGCTGGTGGCTGCCGACCTGATCGAGCTGCTCGCCCGGCGGGCGGAGACGGCCTTCGGCTACCACGCGCTGGTGCTGGGCGAGGCCGGCTTGGAATTCGACCGGCGCTTCGACTGGAATCAGCAGTTGCGCATCGCCCATCAGGTGCTGGCCGGCCCGCCCGGCGGGTCGGCTTCCGGACGGCTGCCGGTCGACCTCGATGCGCTGCCGATCGAGAGCGAGGCGGCCGATCTGGTGATCGCCCTGCACGTGCTCGAGGACCGGCGCAACCCGCACGAGATCCTGCGCGAGATCGACCGTTCACTGCGTCCCGAGGGACGCCTGCTCGTGGTCGGCATCAATCCGGCCAGCCTGTTGCACCTGAGCGCCCGTTTCTGGCCGCGCTGTCATGCGCCGTTGGCGTTCGGTCATCATCATCCGGCCTGGCGGGTCGTCGACTGGCTGCGCGTGCTGGGCTATCGGATCGAAGCGATCGAGCCGGTCGGCGGCGTGGCACCGTGGTGCCGCGATTCCGCCTACCGTCGTTGCGAGCGCCTGCGCCGCCTCAGTGGCGACTGGGCCTGGTTCCTCAACGGCCTGTACGTGATCGACGCCACGCGTCGCGTCGCTCGGCCCACCCCGGCGAAATCGGGTTTCCGCCTGCCGTCGCTGGTCGGCCAGCCCGTTCGCGGCGAGGTGGCCGGGTTCCGTCGCCAGTCAAGCCACTCCAACCGATAAGTCTCAAGATCATGCAGCAACCCGATACTCCCTCCTCCGATCGGCGCAAGGTCGTTCATGCCTGGACCGACGGCGGCTGTCGCGGCAATCCCGGTCCGGGCGGCTGGGGGGCGGTGCTGCGTTTTGGCGAGCATGAGCGTGATCTGTGGGGGGCGGACACGGAAACCACCAACAACCGCATGGAGTTGACCGCCGCCATCGAGGCACTCGAGGCGCTCAAGGAGCCCTGCGAGGTGCATCTGACCACCGATTCGCAGTACGTGCGCCAGGGCATCACCGAATGGATCCACAACTGGCGCCGACGCAACTGGCGTACGGCCGCCGGCAAGCCGGTCAAGAACGCGGATCTCTGGCGTCGTCTCGAGCAGGCGGCCGAGCGACATCACGTCCAGTGGCACTGGACCCGCGGCCACGTCGGCCACCCGGAGAACGAGCGTGCCGACCAGTTGGCCAACCGGGCCATGGACGAGGCGGCCGCACCGGACTAAACAGTGGCGTAGCGGTGGCGCTCGGGCGCAGACGGGGCGTGAAATCGACGGATCGGCAACATGGAGGGTCGTGGTGATGACGCGGGAATGGCTGCGAGGCAATGCCGGCTGGCTGGTGGTGATTGCCGTGATCGGGCTGCTGGCACTCTGGATCGCCACGGGCGAGTCCCCTGTCCCCGAGTCGTCCGTGGCCGAA
The DNA here is from genome assembly GCF_023555385.1 of Guyparkeria hydrothermalis. Classification (NCBI taxonomy): domain Bacteria; kingdom Pseudomonadati; phylum Pseudomonadota; class Gammaproteobacteria; order Chromatiales; family Thioalkalibacteraceae; genus Guyparkeria; species Guyparkeria hydrothermalis. The sequence continues at coordinate 1,279,260 of NZ_JAJSED010000001.1, read as the reverse complement.
CGCTCCGATTCGGTGCGGGTGGCGCTCAAGACCAGCCGGGCCGAATCGATCGAGCGGCTGGTGACTATCCAGGGCGAGATCGAGCCAGATCAGATCGTGACGGTGCGGGCGAAGACCGGCGGTGAAGTGATCGAGACACCGGTCGACGAGGGTGCCGTAGTCGATGCCGGCACCCTGATCGCCCAACTTGACCTCGACGACCGCGAGGCGCGCCTGCGCGAGGCCCGTGCCGAGCTGCAGCGTGCCCAGAGTGACTACGCGGCGGCCTCCCGCCTCGCCCAGGGCGGCTACCAGGCCCAACAGCAGGTCGAGCGTGCTCGCGCCGAACTCGAGGCCGCCCGGGCCAGTGTCGCCGAGATCGAACTCGACATCCGCCATACCCGTATCACCGCCCCGATCGCGGGCGTCCTCAATACCCAGATTGCTCGCAAGGGCGACTACCTTGCTGTCGGTGAGCCGGTGGCGGAGATCGTCGAGAACGATCCGTTGCGCGCAGTGGTCAGCATTCCGCAGCAGCGCATCGATGCGATCCACGAGGGGTTGCCCGCCCGGGTGATCTTTCTCGACGGCACGCAACGCGAAGGGCGCGTGAGCTACCTTTCCGTGACCGCCGACCCGGCCACGCGCACCTTCTCCGCGCGAGTGCGGGTCGACAACCCCGAGCGCAGCCTGCCGGCGGGTACCAGCGTGACCGTCGAGATTCCGGTCGAGCAGGTCGCGGCTCACGGCATTTCCCCGGCGCTGATCTCCCAGGACGAGGACGGCCGCCTCGGGGTCAAGGTCGCGATCGAGAGTGAGGGCGGTCTCAGAGCCCGTTTCGTGCCGGTCGAACCCGTGCGTGCCGATGCCCGGCGTATCTGGGTGACCGGATTGCCGGAGACCGTCCGGCTCATCGCGCTCGGTCAGGGGTTTGTGCGCGATGGTGACCGGATCGAGGTGGGCGAGGTCGGCTCGTGAGGGCGATGCTCGCCGCCCTGTTCTCCCGCTCGCGTAGCGTGCTGCTGCTTCTGCTGGCACTCCTGGCGGCGGGCGGGATCGCCTACGTGCAGATCGCCAAGGAGGCGGCACCCGATGTCGATGTGCCGATCTTCTTCGTCTCGGTTTCCTACCCCGGCATCTCGCCCGAAGACAGCGAACGGCTGCTGATCCGGCCTCTGGAGCGCGAATTGTCGACCATCGAGGGCCTCGACGAGATTCGGGCCAGTGCCGGCGAGGGTTTCGCTTTGCTGCGGCTGGACTTCCGCGCCGGCTACGACAACCGCCGTGCCCTGGCCGACGTGCGCGAGGAAGTCGATCTGGTGCGCCCCGAATTGCCGCCGGGGGCCGAGGAACCGGTGGTCAACGAGGTCGATCTCTCCATGTTCCCGGTGCTCACCGCGACCTTGTCCGGGTCGGTGCCCGAGGCGACCCTGATCCGCATCGCCCGTGATCTGCGCGACCGCATCGAGGCGGTGCCCGGCGTACTCGAGGTCGAGATCGGCGGTGAGCGCGAGGACCTGCTCGAGGTGATGGTCGACCCGCAGACGCTGGAGACCTACCGACTGCCCTACAACGAACTGATCGCGGCGCTCGAACGCAACAACCGGCTGGTCGCCGCCGGGGCCATCGACACCGGTGCGGGGCGCCTGACCCTCAAGGTGCCCGGCGTGATCGAGTCGGTCGAGGACGTGCTCGATCTGCCGGCACTTGCTCATGATGGCACCGTGGTCACCTTCGACGAGGTGGCCACGGCCCGGCGGACCTTCAAGGACCCGGAGGGATTCGCCCGGGTCAACGGCCAGCCGGCGATCTCGCTGGAGATCCGCAAGCGCGGCGGGGCGAACATTCTCGATACCGTCGCCGCCGCCCGCACGATCATCGCGGATGCCAGCCATGACTGGCCGGGTGGCGTCGAAGTGCGCTATCTGCAGGACCAGGCGCGGGACGTCCGTGATCTCCTTGGCGACCTGGAGAACAGCGTGCTCACCGCGATCGTGCTGGTCATGCTGGTGATCGTTGCCGCGCTCGGCGGGCGCTCGTCATGGCTGGTGGGGTTGTCGATCCCGGGTGCGTTCCTCGGCGGGGTGCTGGTGCTGTACCTGCTGGGCTACACCCTGAACATCGTGGTGCTGTTCTCGCTGATCCTGGTGGTTGGGATGCTGGTCGACGGGGCGATCGTGGTGATCGAGCAGGCCGATCGCTATCTTGCCGAAGGACGTGCCGAGACTGCCTACCGCGACGCGGCCCAGCGGATGGCCTGGCCGATCATTGCCTCGGTGGCCACCACGCTGGCGGTCTTCCTGCCAATGCTGTTCTGGCCCGGCATGGTGGGCGAGTTCATGTTCTACCTGCCGGCGACGGTGATCATCACGCTCTTGATGTCGCTGGCGATGGCGCTGGTGTTCATCCCGGTGCTGGCCGCCTCGCTGGGCGGCGAGCAACCCAGTCGTCCCGAGCAGGTCAAGCACATCCGCGCGGCCGAGGCGGGCCGCTTCGACGAGCTCGACGGCGGGACCGGTCGCTACGTGACCCTGCTGCGCTGGACCGTGACGCATCCGGTGCAGACGCTGGTGGCGGCCGTGGTCGTGACGGGCGGGCTGTTCGTTGCCTACGCCGAGCTGGGTCGCGGCGTCGATTTCTTCCCCGAGATCGAGCCGCGCTTCGCCCAGATCCAGGTGCAGGCCCGCGGCGATCTATCGGTCTGGGAGGCCGACGATCTGGTGCGCTCGGTCGAATCGCGTTTGCTCGACCGCCCTTCGCTCAAGACTGTCTATGCCCGCACTATCGGCTCGTCCCGGGACCGGCTCGCCCAGGACTATGCCGAGGACGTGATTGGTGTGATCCAGCTGGAATTCGTCGACTGGCAGCAGCGCCCGCCGGCAGCCGATATCCTCGATCGCCTTCGAGCGGACCTCGCGGGCATTCCGGGTGTGCGGCTGCAATTCCTGACCGAATCGGGCGGGCCACAAGAGGGCAAACCGGTGGTTCTCGAGGTGTCGGGTGAACGCAAGGGTGCCTCGGTAGGCGCACTCTCGGCGGGTGTCGAGCATCTGCGTGACGGCATGCAGACGGTCGGCGGCTTCGTCGACGTCGAGGATGACCGGCCGCTGCCAGGTGTCGAGATCCGGCTCGAGATAGACCACCGCGAGGCCGCCCGCTTCGGTGCCGATGTCAGCCTGCTCGGACGCGCGGTGCAGATGCTCACCCGGGGGCTGGAGTTGGGCGACTACCGGCCGGCGGACGCCGACGAGGAGGTCGAGATACGGGTGCGCTTCCCCTTCGACGAGCGCAACCTTGTGCAACTGGTCAACCTGCGGGTGCCGACCCAGGCCGGGTTGGTGCCTATACGCAATTTCGTCGATTTCGTGCCGGCGCCCAAGACCGGGATCATCAACCGGGTCGACGGCCGGCGCACCTTCACCGTCGAGGCCGACGTCGGGCCGGGGCGGCTGGTGGATGAGCGGCTCGGTGTGTTGACCGACTGGCTTGAGGCCCATCCCCTGCCTGACGGCCTGCGACAGGCCGTGCGTGGCCAGCAGGAGGACCAGGCCGAGGCCGGCCAGTTCCTCTCCTGGGCCTTCGTGATCGCGATCGGCCTGATGCTGCTGATCCTGATCACTCAATTCAACAGCGTCTACCAGGCCTTCCTCGTGCTGAGCGCGATCGTGATCTCCACCGGTGGAGTGTTGCTGGCGCTGATCCTGCGTGGCGAGCCGTTCTCGGTGGTGATGAGCGGCATTGGCGTAATCGCGCTGGCCGGGGTGGTGGTGAACGACAACATTGTCCTAATCGATACCTTCAATCAGCTGCGCCGCGAGGGCGTTCCGGCCGAGGAAGCGGCCCTGCGCACCGGCGCCCAGCGCCTGCGGCCGGTGGTGCTGACCAGCGTGACGACGGTGCTGGGGCTTACGCCGATGGTCTTCGGCCTGACCATCGACTTCATCGGTCGCGAGTTCAGCATCGGTGCGCCCTCGACCCAGTACTGGGTGCAACTGGCCACCGCGATCGCCGGCGGCCTGATCGCCGCCACGGCGCTGACCCTGCTGTTCACGCCGGCGATGCTCGCCTGGGCCGAACGTCGGGGTGAGCAATCGGCCTAGACGAACAGCCAGGCGGTCAGTAGGCCACCGGCGAGCGACAGCACCATTGGGCCGGCGACGTGCAGCCCCAGCCGCTGGGTGCCGATGCTGCCGGCGATGCCGGTCTTGACGATGTTGTTCACCGCCGAGGCGATGATGATGCCCATCACGGCGGTGTGGATATCGATGGTGTCGCGCGCCATGCGGGTCAGCGACAGGTTGATCGCATCGACGTCGGCGACGCCCGAGGAGGCGGCCAGCAGGTAGATGCCGGCGCTGCCGAGCCACTCGCGCAGCCACTCTCCGGCGAGCATGATCACGGTCAGCAGGGCGCCGAACAGCAGCGCAGAGGTGAGATCGAGCGGGTTCTGTGTCAGTTGCGGTTGCTGGACCGTGCTTCGGCGTCGGGCCCGGTGCCACATTAGGCCGGCCGGGACGTAAAGCAGAACCGTCATCACCACCACCGGCCAGAGCAGGGGCGCAAAGATGGGCGGGTGGACCGCGGTGGCGACCAGCAAGACTCGGGGGAACATCGTGCCGCAGGCGATCAGGATGCCCACCGCAAGCATCGGGCCGAGATCCGGTGTGCGTCGCGATTGCCGCGCGAAGTGAAGCGTGAGTGCGGTCGAGGAGCTCAGGCCCGCGAACAGGCTGGTGAACAGGATGCCCTTTTCGGCGCCGCCGACGCGGATGGCGAAGTAGCCGACGAACGAGATCGAGGCAATCAGCACCACCATCCACCAGATCTGGTAAGGATTCAATGCTCCGCCGGGGCCGAGCGGCTCGTTGGGCAGCAGTGGCAGCATCACGACGCTGATCAGCAGCAGCTTGAGGGCCGCATCCAGCTCGCGTGCCTCGAGCTTTTGCAGCAGGCCGTGGATCTCGTCCTTGTTGTCGAGGATCATCGCGGTGATGACCGCCGCCGCGGTGGCGATCACCACGTCGACCGCCACAGCCACCGCCCCGATGCAGAACGTGATCAACAGCCCGATGCTGTCGGTGATGCTGAAGTTGCGCACCGATTCGGCCCGCGTGCGCCAGGCCACCAGCGACACCGCGGTGACCGCGAGCAGCAGGGTGGGGAAGGCCCAACCGGTCAGCGTCGTGGAGAGCAGGGCGGCCAGCCCGCCCAACAGGCCCACCAGTGCGTGGGTGCGGATGCCGGCGATCCGTTCACCGGCTTCCTTCTGCCGGCTCGACCAGCCGCGTTCCAGGCCGATCAGCGCCCCCAGCAGCAGGGCTACCGTCAGCAGCACCAGTGATTGGTTCTCCTGCAAGAACTGACCGGTCAGACTATCCATGCCGACTCCCTGTCCAATATATCCCGTCACGCAACCTGGCCAGCCGCGACTCCCGAGGCCCAGGCCCACTGGAAGTTGTGGCCGCCGAGGTGGCCGGTGACGTCGACCACTTCGCCAATGAAGAATAGACCCGGCTGGCTGCGTGCTTCCATGCTCTGCGAGGAAAGCTCGTGGGTATCGACCCCGCCGAGGGTGACTTCTGCGGTTCGGTAGCCTTCGGTGCCGGCGGGATGCACCGCCCAGCGCTGCAGGTGATCGGCGGCCGCCGCGATGTCTTCGCGCGAGTATTCCTGCAGCGGCTGTGACCAGCCGTGCCAGTCGCACAGGACCCGCACCAGCCGGCGTGGCAGGTGCTCGTCGAGGTACTGCAGCATCGTGCCCTGAGGGTGCCGGCGGCGCCGCTCGGTCAGTTCGGCGATGACATCGCGCCCGGGCAGCAGGTCGATCATCAGCGGCTCGCCCGGTTGCCAAAAGCTCGAGATCTGCAGCATGGCCGGACCGGAAAGGCCGCGGTGGGTGAACAGCAGTGGCTCCTCGAAACGCATCCCGCCTGCGCTTGCCGCGACGGGGGTGCTGATGCCGGCAAGCGGGGCGAGACGCTCCTTGAGCGCGGGATGCAGCGTGAAGGGCACCAGCCCGGCGCGTGTCGGCAGCACCTTGAGGCCGAACTGGCGGGCGACCTCGTAGCCGAACGGGGTGGCGCCCATGGTGGGAATCGACAAACCGCCGGTGGCGATCACCAGCGACTCGGTGGTGATCGTCCCGTTCGGGGTGCGCAGGCGGTAGCCGCCGTCGATTACCTCGATCGCTTCGACCCCGGTCTTCATGCGCACCTCGGCGCCGGCCCAGTCGCACTCGGTCAGCAGCAGGTCGACGATCTCGCGCGCCTTGCCGGCGCAGAACAGCTGTCCCGGGGCCTTTTCGACGTAGTCGATGCCGTGGCGGTCGACCAGCTCGAGGAAGGCGCTCGGCGGGTAGCGCTTGAGTGCCGAGATGCAGAAATGCGGGTTGGCCGACAGGAACTGGTTCGGCGTGCTGTTGAGGTTGGTGAAGTTGCAGCGCCCGCCGCCGGACATCAGGATCTTCTGGCCGGCCTTGCGGGCGTGATCGAGCACCAGCACGCGACGGCCGCGGTAGCCGGCGGTGGCGGCGCACATCAGGCCCGCCGCGCCCGCGCCGATGATCACCACGTCGAAGTCCATGTTCCGTCCTGCCCTGGGCTGAATGACGGGGCATGATAGCAACCGCCCGTCTGGCGTATGATCGACGCCCATCAGTCACGCCCGATTCCAGGGCGATTCGCAGGAGTGCCGTCTTGTCCATCTGGGTCGATGCCGATGCCTGTCCGGGGCCGATCAAGACCATGCTGTTCCGAGCCGCCGACCGGGTGGGTGTGGATATCGTGCTGGTGGCCAATCACCCGCTGCCGACGCCACGTTCCCGGCGGGTCAGCTTTCTTCAGGTGGCACCGGGCTTTGATGTCGCCGACAATGCCATCGTCGAGCGCGTTTCCGCCGGCGAGCTGGTGATCACCGCCGATATCGAGCTGGCGGCTGAAGTGCTGGCCAAGGGCGCGGCGGCGATCGGCCCGCGTGGCGAGCGTTTCGATGCCGAATCCATCCGCGGCCGGCAGGCGCAGCGCGAATTCATGCAGACCCTGCGCGAGAGCGGGGTTTCCACCGGCGGCCCGCCGCCGCTGGGGCCTAAGGACAAGCAGGCCTTCGCCAGCGCCCTGGAGCGATGGCTGAATCAATATCAACGCCAATGCGGAGGCGAAAACCGTCGATGACACTGCGACAGATCGTTCTGGACACCGAAACCACCGGCATGCCGGTCGAGGAGGGTCACCGCCTGATCGAGATCGGCGCGGTCGAGCTGGTCGAGCGGCGCCCGACGCACCGCAACTATCATCAGTACCTCAACCCCGAGCGGGCGGTGGATGCCGGCGCCTTCGCCGTGCACGGCTTGTCCAATGACTTCCTGGAAAACAAGCCGCGCTTTGCCGAGGTGGTCGAGGAATTCCTCGACTACGTCCGTGGTGCCGAGCTGATCATCCACAATGCCGCGTTCGATGTCGGCTTCCTTGATGCCGAGCTCAAGCGCGCCGGCTTCCCGCCGCTGTCCGAGCACGTCGATCTGGTCACCGACTCGCTCGCCATCGCCCGCGACAAGCACCCCGGGCAGCGCAACAGCCTCGACGCCCTCTGCCGTCGCTACCAGATCGACAACTCCGACCGGACCCTGCACGGCGCGCTGCTCGACTCGGAGATCCTCGCCGACGTCTACCTCGCCCTGACCGGCGGCCAGTGGGACCTGTCCTTTGACAATCCCGCCGAGACAGCCACCGCCGGCCAGGCGGCACTGGGCACCATCCGCGGCGACCGGCCGCGCTTGCGCGTGATCGCGCCCGAGGCCGATGCGGCCGCCGCGCATGCCGAGTGGGTTGAGCGGCTCAAGAAGGCCGACGAGGCCTTCGAGTGGCCGCAATTCTCCTCCTGAGGGCGCCCGCGTCGGCCTGAGCGAGCGTCGCCCGTCCGCGGCAACTTGAAACCTGCGAACGGTATGCATGAACATACCGGTTCGCGGGCCGCGGCCCTTCCTTGATACCATGGCGGGAATACAGTGCCGGCCCCGTCGGCGCGGTTTCCGGGACGCACGGTAGGTGGCCTTGACTGAATACATCCTCATCCTGATCAGTACCATCCTGGTCAACAACTTCGTGCTGGTGAAGTTCCTCGGCCTGTGCCCGTTCCTGGGGGTATCGAACAAGGTCGAGACGGCCATCGGCATGTCGCTGGCGACCACCTTCGTGCTCACGCTCTCGGCGATCGCCAGCTACGTCACGCACGCTTGGCTGCTCGAACCGTTGGGGCTGGGCTACCTGCGTACGATCATGTTTATCGTGGTGATCGCGGTGGTGGTCAATTTCACCGAGATGATGGTGAGAAAGACCAGCCCGCTGTTGCACAACGTGCTCGGCATCTACCTGCCGCTGATCACCACCAACTGCGCCGTGCTGGGTGTGGCGCTGCTCAACGTCCAGCAGGCGAACACCTTCATCGAGTCGGCGCTGTACGGCTTCGGTGCCTCGGTGGGCTTCTCGATGGTGCTTATCCTGTTCTCCGCTCTACGTGAGCGACTGGCCGCGGCCGACGTGCCGGCGGCCTTCGAAGGCGTGCCGATCGCCCTGGTCACGGCCGGGTTGATGGCACTGGGTTTCATGGGCTTTGCCGGGATGGTGACTGTCTGATGTGGCTGGCGATCTTTCTTGCCGTCGGGCTGGCGATCCTGTTCGGTGTGCTGCTGGGGCTGGCGGCGCAGTTCTTCCGTGTGGAGGGCAACCCGCTCGCCGAACGGATCGACGAGCTGTTGCCGCAGACGCAGTGCGGCCAGTGCGGCTACCCCGGCTGCAAGCCGTACGCCGAGGCGATGGCCAAGGGCGATGCGGACATCAACCGTTGCCCGCCGGGCGGCGAGTCGACCATCCGCAATCTCGCCGACCTGCTGGACGTGGAGTTCAAGCCGCTGGATGACGAGCTTGAGGTCCAGGAGGTCAAGACCCTCGCCATCATCGACGAGGACGTCTGTATCGGCTGCACCAAGTGCATTCAGGCCTGCCCGGTGGACGCGATCCTCGGTGCGGCCAAGCAGATGCACACGGTGATCGAGGACGAGTGCACCGGCTGCGAGTTGTGCGTCGAGCCCTGCCCGGTGGACTGCATCGACATGGTGCCGGTCGAGGAGGGTGTCGAAGCCTACCGCTTCCCGATGCCCGAATCCGCCCACCCGGTACCCACGCGCGGCCCGGCCGCCCAACGGGAGGCGCCGGCCCATGCCTGAGGCGCGCGCGACGGTCTCGCCGGGGCTGCATGGCTTTCACGGGGGGCTCGATGTCGAGTCTCACAAGGCGCCTGCCTGTGACCGTTCCATCGGCGAGATGCCGCTGGTCGACGAGTACGTCCTGCCGCTGCACATGCATATCGGCGCGCCGGCGATCCCGGTGGTGTCGGTGGGCGATCATGTCGGTCGCGGTCAGCTCCTGGCCCGCCCGGACGACTTCATCTCCGCGGCTATCCATGCCCCGACTTCCGGGGTGATCAAGGCGATCGAGCCGCGTGGGCTGCCGCATCCGGGTGGTCTGTCGGCGCAGAGCATCGTGCTGGCCGCCGACGGCGAGGACCGTGCGGCCGACCCCTTCCCGCCCTGGCCCGACTACCGGGACAAGAGTCCGGTCGAGATCCGCTCGCGGTTGCGCGAGGCCGGCATCGTCGGGCTGGGCGGGGCCGTCTTCCCAACGGCCGTGAAGCTCGCCACTGCCAATCCCGGCGGGGTGGAGACGCTGGTGCTCAACGGCGCCGAATGCGAGCCCTATATCTCCTGCGATGACCGCCTGATGCAGGAGGCGCCCGAGAGCATCATCCGCGGGGCACAGATGATGCTGCATGCGGTGGCCGCGGCCCGCTGCCTGATCGGCATCGAGGACAACAAGCCGCAGGCGATCGCGGCGCTGCAGGCGGTGATCGACCGGTTGGCGGCCGAGGAGGGCGAGGATCGCTTCAGCATCAAGGTGGTGCCGAGCATCTACCCGGCCGGTGGCGAGAAGCAGTTGATCCGCACGCTCACGGGCATCGAGGTGCCGCGTAACCGTCATGTGACCGACTACCAGCTGCTGTGCCTGAACGTGGGCACGGTGGCCAACAGCTGGCACGCCGTGGTCGAAGGTCGGGCGCTGACCGAGCGGGTCGTGACCGTTACCGGCGGCGGAGTGGCCGAGCCACGCAATCTCCGCGTGCGTATCGGCACGCCGATGGCCAAGGTGATCGAGGCGGCAGGTGGCTATACCGAGGGCGTCGACCGGTTGTTGATGGGCGGGCCGATGATGGGCTTCGCTCTGCACGATGATGAGGTGCCGGTGGTCAAGGCGACCAATTGCCTGCTGGCGATGCGCCCGGTCGACCGTGACCCGGCACCGCCGCCGCAGCCCTGCATTCGTTGCTCGCGCTGCTCGGAGGCCTGCCCGGCCGACTTGCTGCCGCAACAGCTCTACTGGTATGCGCGCGCCCAGCAGTTCGACCGCAGCCACGACTATCATCTGTTCGACTGCATCGAGTGCGGCGTCTGCTCGGCGGTGTGTCCGTCGCATATCCCGCTGGTGCAGTACTTCCGCCACGCCAAGACCGAGATCTGGTCGGCCGAGCGTGAGAAGGCCAAGGCCGAGCATGCGCGGCGCCGGTTCGAATTCCACAACGAGCGTATCGAGCGGCAGAAGGCCGAGCGCGAGGCGGCCCTGGCGAAAAAGCGTGCCGCGATCAAGGCCGCCCAGGAGAAGGCCGCGGCCAAGGAGGCGGCCGGCGACGAGGACTCTGGCCCGGCCGAGGCGAGCGGAGATCAGAAGCCGAAGGCCGATCAGCCGGCCGGCGAGGACAAATCCGCCGCTGCGCTGAGCATCGAGGCGGCCCGAGCGCGGGCCAAGGCCCGCAAGGCGCGCGCACAACAGGCGCAGCCGGCGGCAGATGCGGATAAGAGCGCTGCCCCCAAATCGGGCGAATCACCTGAACGGCCGGGAGGGTCGTCATGAAGTTTCCGGTCCAGACCTCGCCGCACGTCGAGGCCCGCTCGAGCGTCGCCGACGTGATGACCACCGTGCTCTGGGCGCTGGTGCCGGGCACGGTCGCCGCCGTCTGGCTGCTTGGCTGGGGGGTGCTGGTCAACGTCCTGCTGGCAGTCGGCGCGGCCTGGCTGGCCGAGGCGCTGATGCTGTGGCTGCGCGCGCGACCGTTCCGTCCGGCGCTCACCGATCGCTCGGTGCTGATCACCGGCTGGATCTTGGCGCTGTGCCTGCCCAATCTCGCGCCCTGGTGGCTGCCGGTGGTCGGGGCGGTATTCGCCGTGGCGGTCGCCAAGCAGCTTTACGGCGGTATCGGCTACAACCTGTTCAACCCCGCCATGGTCGGCTACGTGGTGCTGCTGGTGTCCTTCCCCGAGGCCATGACACGCTGGGGCGCGCCCATCGAGGGTGGGGCGGCCAGCCTGTCGTTCTTCGAGGCGCTGCAGTGGAGTCTGTTCGGCGTGTTGCCGGCCGGCACGGGCTTCGATGCCCTGAGTCAGGCAACCCCGCTCGATCAGTGGCGCATGGTAATGACCCAAGGCGGCGAGATGGCCGGTGCGGGTGCCTCGATCTGGCAGGGTGGCGGCTGGTCGCTGTGGCTGAACGTCGCCTTCCTCGCCGGCGGGGCGTGGATGCTCTGGCGCGGTGCGATCCGCTGGCACATCCCGGTCGCGATGATCACGGGCGTGCTGGCCACGGCAACCCTGCTGTGGGGCATTGATTCCGAGCGCTTCGCCGACCCGCTGTTCCATCTGATCAGCGGCGGGGTGATCTTCGGCGCCCTGTTCGTCGCCACCGACCCGGTCACGGCCTCGACTACGCCGCGCGGACGGCTGGTGTTCGGTTTCGGCATCGGCATGCTCGCCGTACTGATCCGCAGCTTCGGCAACTACCCTGACGGAGTGGCCTTCGCGATACTGCTGATGAACCTTGCCGTGCCGCTGATCGACTATTACACGCAGCCGGCGGTGTTCGGCCGCAAGGGCCGGGTTGATGCTGGCGGGGAGAAGGGCTCGTGAAGGACCTGGAGCTGCGTCGTGTCGTCATCACCGCGGTGATCCTGGCCGTGTTCTTCGGTCTGGGCGTGGGCTTCGTCGCCTATACCCAGCAGAAGACGGCCGACCAGATCGAGCTCAATCGCCAGGCGGTGTTGCTGGGTCAGATCATGGCGGTACTCTCGGGCGAGGCGCACGACAATAACCCGGCCGAGGACGCCTTCGTCCTGCCCGACCCGCAAGCGTTGAACCTGGGCGAACCGGTGATCGAGCCACCGGCAGACGGTGTGTTGCCGGCCTCGCTGACGGTCGAGGAGCGCGAGCGAGCGATGGCTGCCGGCCAGCTCGGCTTTCGGGGGCGTGAGGGTGGCCAAATCACGGCGGTGGCGATCCCGGTGGTCACCCACCGTGGCTACAGCGGCGACATCCGGCTGCTGGTTGGGGTGCGGGCCGATGGCGTGATCTCCGGCGTGCGGGTGCTCGAGCAGAACGAGACGCCGGGGCTGGGCGACAAGATCAAGGCCGACAAGACCGACTGGATAAAGGACTTTGCCGGACGTCGGCTCGGCGATCCGCCGCTCGAGGGCTGGGCGGTGAAGAAGGATGGTGGCGCCTTCGACCAGTTCACCGGGGCTACCGTGTCGCCACGGGCGGTGGTCGAGGCGATTGAGGACGTCCTGCTGTACGTGCGCGAGCATCGCCGCCAGTTGTTCGAGCAGGCCGCGCGTGACGACGAGGAGGAGCATGACGATGAGTGAACCACGTCTGTCCGAACTGGCCCTCGACGGGCTGTGGAAGAACAACCCGGCGCTGGTCCAGGTGCTGGGCTTGTGCCCGCTGCTGGCGATATCCAACACCATGGTCAACGCGATCGGCCTGGCGGTTGCCACGCTGGTGACACTGGTGGTGTCCAACGGCGTGGTGTCGCTGATCCGTGACTGGGTTCGCCCGGAAGTCCGTCTGCCCGTCTACGTCATGGTGATCGCCTCGGTGGTGACCATCATCGAGCTGATCATGAACGCGCACTTCCACTCGCTCTACAACACGTTAGGCATCTTCATTCCGCTGATCGTCACCAACTGCATCATCATCGCCCGCGCCGAGGGCTTCGCCTCGCGTCACGCCTTCGGCTTCTCGGTGTTCGACGGCTTCGTCATGGGGGCCGGATTCGGGCTGGTGCTGATCACGCTCGGCGGCATGCGTGAACTGATCGGTTTCGGCACGCTCCTGGCGGGCGCCGAGCAGCTGTTCGGCCCGATGGCCGTCGACTGGGGCGTGCGCCTCCTGCCCGAGCAGATGACCTTCCTGCTGGCCCTAATGCCGCCGGGCGCCTTCATCGGCCTGGGTCTGCTGGTCGCCTTCAAGCAGGCGGTCGACCAGCGCACCGCGCGGCGCGCCCGTGCCGCTCAGGCTGCCCGCAGCGGCGAGCCGACTGCCGACCCGGTTGGCTGAAAACACGGCCGCGAGCTGCTAAGACTTTTCCTTTCGTAGCGACGCTCCGCCCCGAGCCGGGGGGAGCGTCGTTCCCACGGTGCTGAATCTAAGGAGAACGGCATGGCCGCTGAGATCAAGACCCAGGAGCTCGAGTACCACGGTGACGATCTGCGCATGCAGGGCATGGTCGCCTTCGATGCCAATGCCGCCGGACCGCGACCGGCCGTGCTGGTGGTGCCCGAGTTCTGGGGGCGGACCGCCTACATGGAAAAGCGTGCCCGCGACATGGCCGAGGCCGGTTATGTGGGCTTCGCCATCGACCTCTACGGCGACGGCAAGCTGACCGAGGATGCCAACGAGGCCACCGAACTGATGAACCGGGCCCTGTCGGATTTCGAGGCGCTGAAGCGTCGCTACCGGCTCGCGATCGAGGCGATCAAGCGCCATGACCGAGTCGATGCCGAGCGTCTCGGCGCGATCGGGTACTGCTTCGGCGGCTCGGTGGGCCTGAGCATGGCACGCCAAGGCGTCCATCATGATGCACTGGCGACCTTCCATGCCGGCATCGGCGGTCTGGCGCCGGTTGCCGGCCGGGTCGACACGCCGACTTGGATCTTTACCGGCGAGGAAGACCCCATGGCCGACCCGGACGAGGTCGAGCGGGTCGCCGAGGAGATGCGAGAGGCGGGCGCCGAGGTGCAGGTCATTCGCTATCCGGGTGTCAGTCACGCCTTCACCAACCCCGGCGCTGACGATAAGGCGGCGCGGTTCGGCCTGCCGCTGGCCTATGACCACGCCGCCGATCGCGACTCCCTGCAGAAGACCCTCGAATTCTTCGCTCGCCGGCTGGGCTAGGGCGACCCACCGTTGGGCGGCGCTCATCGCGCTGCCCCATCTTGGAGCAACGGTGCAGGCGCAGCCGTTCGGCTTCCCCGCGTGGCACGGCTCGAGGCGCGATACGGGAAACCCCGCCAGTTCGCGGTTTCCCGGTTGCCATCAGCCTGTCACGTGGACTTGGCATGCTTCTCGCTGCTGGTGGGTTGCCAACACGACACGTTCTTCCATCTCCAATGTAGACGTGACCCGTTTGGTGCTCTTTGACTCCTCCTTGCTGGGCGCCCAATCGGGCGCCTCTTTTTTTGCGCGAGGCCCCGGCCCGGCTCGGGTTACACTGCCCACCGGAGCGTTCACCTACCTCAATCAGGGAAGCCATGCACTCGGCCAACTACATCAGCACCATTGACCGCTATCACGAGCAGTCCCGCTCGATCCGAGAATTGATCGAATCGATCATCACCGGCATCGGCGAGCCGCGACTGCTTACCGACCAGTCTGCGCTGCATTCGGTCACCGAGAAGCTGATCGAACTGTATCCGTTCGTCGATCTGGTCTACCTGCTCGACGAGGAGGGTGTGCAAATTGCCGAGTTCGGCGCCGACGAGACCGGCCACGTCAACCGGGCCATGGGACGCGGCAAGGGCATGGATCGCAGCGAGCGGCCGTACTTCAAGTTCTACAAGTCCGACGAGGAGCACGTTCACCTGACCGAGCCTTACCTGTCCTCGGCTTCGCGGGATCTGTGCATCTCGGCGACCCTGCGCATCGAGCACCAGGGACGGGTGGGCTATCTGGTCATCGACGTGGATCTCGAGGCGATGATCAGCTTCCTGCTCGGCGATACGCTGCGTCGTCGCATCGAACCGTTCTTCCGCGTCCTCTATGGGCTGTTCGCGGCGGCCATGCTGCTGGTTGCCGGGGTGCTGTTCTACAGCAGCATGAGCGAACTGGTCGGTGCCCTGATGCAGCCCGGCTGGGCGGCGGAGCTCAGGCTCAAGCCATTCGAGGTGATCGTCGTGCTCACCCTGGCGATGGCGATCTTCGATCTCGCCAAGACGGTGTTCGAGGAGGAGGTCCTGATGGAGAAGGACGTCCACCGGCACAGCACGGTGCGACGGACCATGACCCGCTTCGTTGCCGCCATCCTGGTCGCCATCCTGATCGAGGGCCTGCTGACGATGTTCAAGGTCTCGATGGGTTACTCCGATCAGGGCGCGGTGGCCACCCTGATGGTATTCGCGGCAGCCGCGTTGCTGGTCGCCTTGGGGCTCTACGTTTACCTTGGAGCGCTTGCGGAAAAGGCGCTCCTGAGCAACAACGGCCGGTCTCGTCGGCAACGCCACGCCCGAGAAGACCACCCGGGCTGATTCTCAACCGAACCTGCTAAGGACATAGCCATGACGGCACTTGGTCCCCTCATGATCGATCTGGTCGGCCCGGAGGTCACTGCCGCCGATCGTCGACGTTTGCAACACCCTTCGGTGGGGGGCGTGATCCTGTTCGCCCGCCACTTCGAAAGCCGAGCACAGCTCAAGGCACTGATCGAGGAGATCCGTTCCTTGCGTCGGCCGCACCTGCTGGTCGCCGTCGATCAGGAGGGAGGGCGCGTTCAGCGCTTCAAGGAAGACGGATTCCTGCCGCTGCCGGCGATGGGCCGCATTGGCGACCTGTTCGACAAGGACCGCCAGGCGGGGCTGGAGGCAGCCCGTTCGCTGGGCTGGTTGATGGCGACCCAACTGCGTGAAGTCGGCGTGGACCTCAGTTTCGCGCCGGTGCTCGATCTCGACCGAGGCATCAGCGGCGTGATCGGTGATCGCGCCTTCGACGAGCGTCCCGAGGCCGTGATCGCCCTGGCGATTGCCTGGACCGGCGGCATGCGTGAGGCGGGCATGGCGGCGGTCGGCAAGCACTACCCCGGCCACGGGGCGGTGGCGGCCGACTCGCATATCGCTCATCCCGTCGACACGCGCTCGCTTGCCACCATGGAGAAGACCGACCTGCGGCCGTTCCGGGCCATGGCCGAGCGTCTGATCCCGGGACTGATGGTCTCCCACGTGATCTACCCCGAGGTCGACGAGCGCCCGGCCGGCTTCTCCCCGGTGTGGGTGCGCGAGATCCTGCGCGAGCAGTGGGGCTACGAGGGAGCGGTGTTCAGCGACGACCTGACCATGGCGGCCGCCTCCGCAGTCGGCGAGATCGAGCAGCGGGTCGAGCAGTGCCTCGCCGCCGGTGTCGACATGGCGCTGATCTGCAACCATCCCGAGCTGGTCGATCGCGTGCAGAAGCGGCTCGAATTCGTCGCCAGCCCGCAGCGCGAAGCGCGTCTGGCACGCATGTTCGGCCATGGTCCGGTGCCGTCGGAAGAGCGGCTAGCCCGCTCGCCCCGCCTTGCCGAGGCTCGGCAGTGGATCGAGCGGCTCGGCGTGGATCAGCCCGATCTGTTTCCCGATCGGGCCTGAACCGTATCCTTCGACCCACACCTTGGTTTCCTTATCCATGCAAGATCCGGTTTCCTGGCGGCAGCGTTCCGAGGACCTCGAGGGGCTGCTCGCCCGCTGCGACTGTCTGATCACCCCCGATGAGATGCAGGCGGCGTACGCCCGGCTGGCGGATGCCATCAACGCTCGCCTTGCCGGGCGCCTGCCCGTGGTGCTGTCCCTGATGAACGGCGGGCTGGTCAGTGCCGGCCAGATCCTGCCGATGCTGGACTTTCCGCTGGAGCTCTCCTACCTGCATGCCACCCGCTATCGGGGTGCGACCAGCGGCGGGGCGCTCAAGTGGCTGGCACAGCCGGACATCGAGCTGGCCGGTCGCGAGGTGCTCCTGGTCGACGACATCCTCGACGAGGGCCACACGTTGGCCGCGGTGCGTGAGTGGTGCCTGGATGCGGGTGCCGATCGGGTCTGGATCGCCGTGGCGACCGACAAGCAGCATGACCGCAAGGTGGCGGGCCTGAAGGCGGATTTCATCGGTGTGCCGGTGCCGGACCGTTACATCTTCGGCGAGGGCATGGATTACCATGGTTACTTTCGGAATCTGCCCGGTATTCACGCGCTGCCCGATGGCGCGTGAGCCCGGCGTAACCCCTTTCGGGAGGAGCTGACGTGCATCTGGCAATCATCGGCGGGACTGGACTGTCCCAGATCGAAGGCATCGAAGACGTGCGCCACCAGATGGTTTCGACGCCGTTCGGCGAGCCCTCCGGGCCCGTGACCATCGGCCGGCTGCAGGGGTGCGATGTGGTGTTTCTGCCTCGTCACGGCTACAACCACCGCATCCCTCCGCACCAGATCAACTACCGCGCCAATATCTGGGCGCTCCGCGAGCTCAACGTCAGCCGCATCCTCGCCGTGGCAGCCGTCGGTGGTATTCACCCCGACATGGGGCCGGGATCGCTGGTCGTGCCCGACCAGCTGATCGACTACACCTGGGGGCGGCCGTCGACCTACTACGAGGGCGATCTCGAATCGGTGACCCACGTGGACTTCACCTACCCCTACGACGAGTCGCTGCGCCAGGCGTTTCTTGCCGCCGGGAAGGCGCTCCACATCCCGATGGCCGATGGTGGCACCTACGGGGCCACGCAGGGACCACGGCTCGAGACCGCCGCTGAGATTCGCCGTCTGGAACGCGACGGTTGCGACGTGGTGGGCATGACGGGCATGCCCGAGGCGGTGCTGGCCCGCGAGGCCGAGATCGAATACGCCAGCCTCAACGTGGTGGCCAACTGGGCCGCCGGCGTTCACGATGGCGATATCGTCTCGATGGCGGAAATCGAGAAGACCCTGTCGAACTCGATGCGCGGGGTACGCAAGGTGCTCAAGCAGATCCTCAGCGGCGAGGACTGCATGCTCTGCCGCGTCGCGGCCGGCTGAGTCTGCCACCCGAGGAATCCGCCCCCTGACAGTCGCCCGCTGGCAGGGTAAAATGCCCGCAAATCATCCAGCTCGCCGCCTGGTGCGCCGTTCACACGGCCGCGCTGGCGGCGCGTCATCCAAGCGAGATCTCCATGACGCATCAAAGCCGCTACACCGGTCTGCTCGACCGGTATCGTGACCGTCTGCCGCTGTCCGACGACACCCGCCTGATCAGCCTGGGCGAGGGTGCCACGCCGCTCATCCGGCTGCACAACCTGCCCAAGGTGCTGGGCCGCTCGGTGGACATCTACGTCAAGTTCGAGGGCCTCAACCCGACCGGTTCGTTCAAGGATCGCGGCATGACCATGGCGGTGACCAAGGCCGTCGAGGAGGGCTCCAAGGCGATCATCTGCGCCTCGACCGGCAACACCTCGGCGGCGGCCGCGGCCTACGCTGCGCGTGCCGGCATCACCGCCTTTGTCATCATCCCGGACGGCAAGATCGCCATGGGTAAGCTGGCCCAGGCGATGATGTACGGCGCGACCATCCTGCAGATCCGGGGCAACTTCGACGACGGCATGCGTCTGGTCAAGGAAGTCGCCGAAGAGGCGCCGGTGACCATCGTCAACTCGGTCAACCCGTACCGCCTGCAGGGGCAGAAGACCGCCGCCTTCGAGATCATCGAGGAACTGGGTCGCGCGCCGGACTACCACTGCCTGCCGGTCGGCAATGCCGGCAACATCACCGCGCACTGGATCGGCTACTGCGAGTTCTCGGCCGCCTCGGGCGACGAGGTCACCGAGTCCTGCGCCTACTGCAACGGCAAGTGCCCGTTCGCCGGCGGCGGTTCGGGCGGCAACCGACCCAAGATGGTCGGCTACCAGGCCAGCGGTTCGGCGCCGTTCATGCGCGGCGAGATGGTCGACGATCCGGACACCGTCGCCACCGCTATCCGCATCGGTCATCCGCAGAGCTGGGACCGCGCCTGGAAGGTGATGGACGAGTCCGGTGGCTGGTTCGCCGAGGTCTCGGACGCCGAGATCCTGGCCGCCCAGCGCATGCTGACCCAGCACGAGGGCATCTTCTGCGAGCCGGCCTCCGCCGCCTCGCTGGCCGGCCTGATCAACGACCTCGAGGCCGGCAAGATCCAGGACGGCTCGAGCATCGTCCTGACTCTGACCGGCAACGGCCTGAAGGACCCGGATACCGCCATCGGCCAGTGCACCGGCGACATGCCGGGCGTCGACAAGGCCACCATGGTCACCATCGACGCCGATCTCGACTCGGTGCGCAACGCGATCCTCGGTTTCATGGGCTGATCGCCACGAAGCACGGTCGATGCCATGACAACCCCGCCACCCGGCGGGGTTTTCTTTTGTTCGCGGCAGGCTGCGATTCGCCCGGCCATCACCTACTCTCCATGAACAGGCGTTGAATCTGGTTCCGGAGAGCGATCGAGCAATGGACGAGCCGAATCGTGGCGTGGTGGTGTCCGTGCGCGGCAGTGTTGTCGAGGTGCGCTTCGAGGGCCGCCTGCCGCCGGTGTACAGCTTGCTGCGCGCCGGAGACGAGGGCGAGATCGTGATCGAGGTCCTGATGCAGAGCGGCGATGCCCGCGTGCGCGGTGTGGCCCTCACGCCCATACAGGGGCTGGCGCGCGGATCGACGGTCACCGATACCGGTGGGCCGCTGAAGGCGCCGGTGGGACGGCCGGTACTGTCGCGCATGCTGGATGTCTTCGGCAACGTCATCGACCGCGGTCCGCCACTGACAGGCGTGGACTGGCGTTCGGTGCACCGTGCGCCACCGCCTCTGGAGCGGCGTTCCACGCGGGCCGAAATCTTCGAGACTGGCATCAAGGTCATCGACGTGCTGATGCCGATGGAGCGCGGCGGCAAGGCCGGCCTGTTCGGCGGGGCGGGCGTGGGCAAGACGGTGCTCCTGACCGAGATGATCCACAACATGATCGGCCACCAGGAAGGCGTGAGCATCTTCTGCGGTGTTGGCGAGCGCTGCCGCGAGGGCGAGGAGCTCTATCGTGAGATGAAGGAGGCCGGCGTGCTCGACGACATGGTGATGATCTTCGGCCAGATGAATGAATCGCCCGGTAGCCGTTTCCGCGTTGGCCACGCGGCCCTGACCCTGGCGGAGTACTTCCGCGACGACGAGCGCCGCGACGTGCTGCTGTTGATGGACAACATCTTCCGCTTCATCCAGGCCGGCTCGGAGGTCTCCGCATTGATGGGGCAGATGCCGTCTCGGCTCGGTTACCAGCCGACCATGGGCTCGGAACTGGCCGGCCTGGAAGAGCGCATTGCCAACACCGACGCCGGCGCGATCACTTCGATCCAAGCGGTGTACGTCCCGGCGGACGACTTCACCGACCCGGCCGCCGTACACACCTTCTCGCATCTGTCGGCCTCAATCGTGCTGTCGAGAAAGCGTGCCGGCGAGGGGCTCTACCCGGCGATCGATCCGCAGCAGTCCCGCTCGAAGATGGCCACGCCCAGCGTGATCGGCGAGCGCCATTACCGGCTTGCCCGCGAGGTGCGCCAGACCTTGGCGCAGTACGAGCAACTCAAGGACATCATCGCGATGCTCGGGCTCGAACAACTTTCGGCCAGCGATCGCGGCGTGGTGGACCGGGCAAGGCGTCTGGAGCGATTTCTTACTCAGCCGTTCTTCACCACCGAGGCCTTCACCGGCCTGCCGGGCAAGCTGGTATCGCTTGAGCAGGCTCTGGACGGCTGCGAGCGCATCCTCGCCGACGAATTCAAGGACCTGCCGGAAAGCGCCCTGTACATGATCGGCCCGGTCGACGAGGCCTACGACAAGGCCGAGAACGAGTCGGACGAGTCCGCCCGCCCCGCCGGCTCGCCGGCCGCTGTGGGGTGAGGCCATGGCGAGGCGAGCGATGACATTGCGGGTCCTGCTGCCTTTCGCTGTCTTCCTCGACCGATCGGATGTGGTCCGGATCGTGGCGGAGGGGCGCTCGGGCGCGTTCGGCATCCTGCCTCGTCGCCGGGACGGGGTGGCCGCCCTGCCTCCCGGCATACTGGTCGTCGAAACCCTCGAGCAGGGCGAGAACTATGTGGCGGTGGATGAAGGTGTGCTGGTCAAGACAGGCCGCGAAGTGCGGGTGTCGGTGCGTGATGCGCTCGCCGGTGCCGACCTTGGCGAGCTGCGCGAGGCCGTCGAGGCGCGCTTTATGAGCCTTGACGAACATGAGCGGAGCGTCCGGTCGGTGATGGAGAAACTCGAGAGCGGCCTGATCCGACGATTGGCGGAGTTCCAGCATGACTGAGGGGCGCGATGAGAGAGAGGTCGACCGTAACGACGGCAACGACTTCAGCCGTGCCGTGGGTGCCAAGGCAGCGCGCAAGCTGGCTGCCCAGCGCGACACCACTCACGGTGTCTGGTTCGGCCTGGGCATGATGGGGCTGGTCGGCTGGTCCGTGGCGGTGCCGACCCTGCTGGGTGCACTTGCCGGATTGTGGCTCGACGGGCACTACCCCGCACCATTTTCCTGGACGCTGGCACTGATTGTGGCCGGCCTGATGCTCGGTTGCCTCAACGCCTGGCGCTGGGTCAGTCGCGAACGTCAGGCAATCGACTCGATCGGGGAGGATGCGGATGAATGATCTGTTGGCCCTGCCGCTGGCCGTCATTGCCGGGTTCGCGCTGGGGCTGTTCTTCTTCGGCGGACTGTGGTGGACCGTCCAGCGTGGGGTGATCACACGTCACCCAGCGTTGCTATTCATCGGCAGCATGGTCCTGCGCCTTGCTGTGGCGGCCGGGGGCTTCTGGCTGATCTCGGCTGGCGACTGGCGACGACTGGTCGCCTGCCTGGCCGGTTTCCTGGTCGCCCGCTGGCTGGTGACACGTTGGACGCGCCGGCAGCAGGCTCCCGCCAAGATGGGCGAGGAGAGTCGATCGTGCAGCTAAGCCCCGACGAGATCGTGCTGTGGCAGGCCGGCTGGTTGAAGCTCAACGCGACCATCCTGTTCACCTGGGCGGTGATGCTGTTGCTGGTGCTGGGCTCATGGCTGATCACCTCGCGGCTGTCGAGCGGCGAGGCGCGCTCGCGCTGGCAGAACCTGCTAGAGATCATCGTTATCCAGATCGAGCGGCAGCTTGATGACGTCGGTCTTGATAGTCCGCGCGAGCACGTGGGGTTTCTCGGCACACTCTTCCTGTTTATCGCCGTCTCGGCACTCTGCACCATGATTCCCGGTTACCTGGCGCCCACCGGCTCGCTGTCAACCACCACCGCGCTGGCCTTGAGCGTATTCGTCGCCGTGCCTTTCTACGGCATCGCCGAACAGGGGGTGGGCAGCTACCTGCGGTCGTATGCCCGGCCGACCCCCATCATGCTGCCGTTCAACGTCATCAGTGAGTTCTCGCGGACACTGGCGCTGGCGGTGCGCCTGTTCGGCAACATGATGAGCGGGGCGATGATCATCGGCATCCTGCTGACGATCACGCCGTTCCTGTTCCCGGTCGTCATGACGGCGCTCGGCTTGCTTACCGGGATGGTACAGGCCTATATCTTCTTCATTCTGGCTGCTGTCTACATCGCGGCGGCCACGCGGGTGCACCGGACCGACACCGATCGCTGACAGTCATCAAGGGGAGAAGGGAAACCATGGACAGCATGACCATTATCGCGGTGGTCTCCATCGTCACCGCCGGCCTGACGCTGGGAATCGGCGTACTGGGGCCGTCGCTGGGCGAGGGGCGTGCAGTTGCCACCGCCCTGACCTCGTTGGCACAGCAACCGGATGCCGCCCCCACTATCACGCGGACGCTGTTCGTCGGCCTGGCGATGATCGAGTCGACCGCCATCTATTGCTTCGTGGTCGCGATGATCCTTTTGTTCGCCAATCCGTTCTGGAACCACTTTCTCGCCGCGACGGGTGGCTGATCGATGCTGGTCGACTGGTACACCGTCGCCGCCCAGGTGATCAACTTTGCGGTCCTGGTATGGCTGCTCAAGCGCTTCCTGTATCGCCCGATCCTGGAGGCGATCGACGCCCGCGAGAAGCGCATCAGTAATTCACTTGCCGAGGCGGATGCAACGCGAGCCGAGGCCGAACGCGAACGCGAGACTTTCGAGGAACGCAATGCCGACTTTGAAAGGCAGCGCGACCGGCGGCTTAAAGAGGTGGCCGAGGAAGCGCGCGAGGAGCATCACCGCCTGATGGAAGCGGCGCGGCGCTCTGCCGAACAGCTTCGCGAGCGTCAGATCGAGTCGTTAAAACGGGAGCAGGAGCGTCTGGGGGACGAACTGATGCGCGAGGCCCGCGAACAGGTCCTGGCCATCACTCGGCGGGCCCTGCGTGATCTTGCCCATCGTGACCTCGAGGAGGCAATGACGTCGGTGTTCCTCGAGCGGCTGACGTCGTTGGACGAGGGCGAGCGGCAGCGTCTGACCGAGCAACTGGCGGGAGAGGCTGACGCGGTCCGGTTGCGCACGGCTTTCCCGCTGTCCGACGAGCAGCGGCAACGTCTCCAGAAGTCCCTTTCAGACATCCTGGTCCTGAAGGCCTCGGTGCGTTTCGAGGTCGCCCCCGAGATCATCGGCGGCATCGAACTGGCCACCGACGGTGAGAAGTTGGGGTGGAGCATCGACGAGTATCTCCGGGCCCTGCGTCACCATCTGGCCGAACGGCTCGACGGGGAGGTCGGGGAAAGGAGCGACGGCGACCGCCCGGCCACGGAGGCCCCGTCGCCATGACGGCGCCCGACCAGCTGCTCGCCAACGAACTCGAGCAGGGTCTGCGTGGTCTTGGCGAGGCCTGCGACTCGTTCGCGCCCCGGATCGGCGTGCGTGAAATCGGTCACGTGCGCAGTGCGTCGGCGGGTATCGCGCGGGTGACCGGATTGCCGAATGTCGGCTACGAGGAACTGCTGCGATTCCCGCGCGACGTCATGGGCATCGCGTTCAACGTCGATGCCGACGAGATCGGGGTGGTGCTGCTCGGCGAGCACTGGCAGCTCCAGGCGGGGGACGAGGTGGAACGAACCGGCCGGGTAATGGATGTGCCGGTTGGCGAGGAGCTGATCGGGCGTGTCATCGACCCGCTGGGCCGGCCGCTGGACGATCGGCCGGCGCCGCGTGGTAGTCGTCGTCTGCCGATCGAACGTCCCGCGCCGGCGATTATGGATCGCGCCCCGGTAGCCGAGCCGCTGCAGACCGGGATTAAGGTGATCGACGCCATGATCCCGATAGGCCGCGGCCAGCGGGAGCTGCTCCTTGGCGACCGCCAGACGGGCAAGAGCAGCATAGCGATCGACACCATTCTCAACCAGCGCGACAAGAACGTCTTCTGCCTTTACTGCGCGATCGGGCAGCGCACGGCGTCGGTGGCCAAGGCCGTTGCCACGCTGCGTGCGCATGGGGCGATGGAATACACCACTGTCGTGGTGACCGAGGGCAACGGCCCGCCGGGACTTTCCTACATCGCACCCTATGCGGCCACCAGCATAGCCGAGCACCTGATGGCCGAAGGGCAGGATGTGCTGATCGTCTACGACGACCTGACCCAGCATGCGCGCGCCTACCGTGAGCTCTCCCTCCTGTTGCGCCGGCCGCCGGGGCGCGAGGCCTTTCCCGGCGATATCTTCTACATCCACTCGCGGCTGCTCGAGCGGGCGACTCACCTGCGCGAGGAGGAGGGTGGCGGTTCCCTGACCGCGTTGCCCATCATCGAGACCGAGGCGCAGGACATCTCGGCCTACATTCCCACCAATCTGATATCGATCACCGACGGGCAGGTCTACCTGTCGCCGTCGCTGTTCGAGCTCGGCATGCTGCCGGCAGTCGACGTGGGCAAGTCGGTTTCCAGAGTGGGCGGCAAGGCACAGTTCAAGGCATTCCGTCGCGAAGCCGGAGCTCTCAAGCTCGCCTACGCCCAGTTCGAGGAGCTGGAAACCTTCGCCCGTTTCGGTGCGCGGCTGGACGAGCACACGCGGCGCCGAATCGATCACGGTCGACGCATTCGGGCCAGCCTGAGACAGCCAGAGGCAAGCCCGGTGCCCGTGGCCGAGCAACTGGTAGTGCTGATGGCGCTCAACGAGCAATTGTTCGAACGAGTGCCTCTGGAGCGGATGCCCGAGGCCGAGCACGCGTTGCGGGCGGCCGTGACGGACCTGCCGGAGGCCCTGCGCCGACGTCTGCAGGCGGGGGAGGTCGTGACGGCGGAGCAGCATGCACGCATCATCGAGGTGGCGCGGGATGCGGTGGCATCGATTGCGGTAAACCCGGAGGACAGTCAGGAAGGGACGACCTCGTGACCGCAGGCATGCTGGCATTGCGTCACCAGATAGAGAGCGCACGTGACCTGCAATCGGTCGTGCAGACAATGAAGGCGCTCTCGGCATCGAGTATCGGCCAGTTCGAGGAGTCGGTGCGTGCCCTGGAGGACTACCACCGGACGGTCACCCTGGGGCTGGCGGCCGCGTTGAGGGGCAAGGCTGGCGAGGCGGTTCCGGCACCGGCGGGCAATCGAGGCGAAAGGGTGCGGGTGGCTATCGTGTTCGGGTCCGATCAGGGGCTGGCCGGCCAGTTCAACGAGCGGATCGCGGCCGTCGCCGGGCGTCGCCTCGGAGGAGAGGGCGACACATTGCATCTGTGGGCGGTCGGCGAACGTGTGGAGGCGCGGTTACTGGATCTTGGCCTGGCGGTGCAGGGGCGCTTCGACGTGCCCGCTGGCGTCCACGGGGTCGGCGAGTTGGTTGGCCGCCTGTTGCTGGCAAACGAGGATCAGCTGGGTGATACCGAGGCAACCGAACTGCACTTGTTCCACAATCGGCCGGGCGGCGATGCCCCGTTCGAGCCGACTCACCGGCGACTGTTGCCGCTGGATCGTGACTGGCTCGTCTCACTCAGGGATCAGCCATGGCCGACGAACAACCTGCCCGAGGTGATGGGGGAGGGGGGAGACACCCTGCGGGCCCTGCTGCGCGAGTATCTGTTTGTGACGCTGTTCCGGGCCTGTGCCGAGTCGCTGGCGAGCGAAAACGCGGCTCGCCTGGCGGCCATGCAACGGGCCGATCGCAATATCGAGGACATGCTCGAACGGCTCGAAACGCGCTTTCATCACCAGCGGCAGAGCGGTATCGACGCGGAGCTGTTCGATCTGATCGCGAGCTTCGAGGCCCTCGGCTAGGCGGCCGGAACAGGATTGCCGGACACAAAAAAAGCCCCGCCAGTGGCGGGGCTTTTTCTTACCGAGAGTTTGTCGCGATTTACTCGCTGACGCCGGTTACCGCGGCGCCGACAACCTTCGGCTTCTCGTCGTAGCAGTCGCTCATGCAACGCTTGTTGTCCACGTCCGGACGGGTGTCGGTGACGTAGTACTCACGTGCCGGCATGTCGACGTCTGCGAGCGTCTCGTTGCTGCAGGTGAAGTCCATGTCGACGATGCCGCCCAGGTTCAGGACGTAGCAGGTGACAGCGTAGGACTCGTCAACACCCATGGTGCCCGGTGCGTAGAACGGCATGTGGCGCTTGATCATGTCGAACAGCGTCGGAGCGTGGCCCCAAGCGTTGTTCACGCCACGGTTGCCTACGCCATCGAGGCCCTGCTTGAGGGACTGGATGAACGCGGGCATCGGGTCGCCGGCCATCTTCGGGTAGCCCTCGGCGCCTTCACCGAACGCGCCGTGGCACATGGCGCACTTGGCGTCATACGGCTGCTGGCCCGCCTCGACGGTGCCCGAGCCCTTCGGCAGGTTGGTGCCGTCGTAGAACACACTGATGTCCCACGGATCGACGGCTTTCTCGGTGATGTTCGCGCCGATGCCGTTGAAACCGCCTGCGATACCGGCGGTGCTCAGGCCCAGGGCCATCACACCAGCGGCAAGACCCAGGCCGAACTTAGAAGTTTTCAATTTGGACATTCTTCACCTCGCCGGTCTTCTCGATTTTCCAGGCCTGAATGGAGTTCTTGTGGTAGATGCTGTTGGTGCCGCGAACGTTGCGCAGCTGCATCAGGGTCGGCTGGACATAGCCGGTCTCGTCGGTGGCCCGGCTCATGATCAGGTGCTCGTCCCCGTTCCACTCGAACGGCAGCTTGAACTTGGTCACGCACTTGCTCATGACCGGCTCGACCAGTTCGGCCTCTTTCCAGTTCTTGCCACCATCGACGGATACGTCGACGTGAGCGATCTTGCCGCGACCCGACCAGGCGATACCACGGATCTCGTAGGCGCCTTTGCCCTTCATCTGGTTGTCCGGGCACGGGTAGTTGATGACGGAGTTCGTCTCGTTCACCAGCGAGAACTGGCGGATGGTGCCATCCGGCAGCGGCTCGATGTAGTGGCGGGTCTCCTGGTAGGTGACCAGCGGCTTGTCGACGAACTTGATGCGGCGCAGCCACTTGATCGACATGTTCGCTTCGCAGCCCGGGAGCAGGAAGCGGATCGGGTAGCCGTTTTCCGGACGCAGCGCTTCGCCGTTCTGGGCGTAGGCGATCATCGCGTCCTTGTACATCTCGCAGCTGTCAGCCGGCAGCGGCTCGCCGAACTGGTCCTTGGCGCCTTCCATCGGGATGGAACGCTGCAGGGCAGAACCGTCGGTGCCTTCGGCGTACAGCCAGGTCGACTTCGGATCGACACCAACGTACTCCATCAGGTCGGTCAGCTTGACGCCGGTCCACTCGGAGCAGGCCATCATGCCGTGGGTGAACTGCATGGAGTCCATCTGGACGCCGCGCCATTCCATTGCGCCGTTGGCCGGGCACTCGAGGAAGTGGATCGCGGTGTGCGACGGCATGCGCTTGAGATCTTCCATGGTGAAGATCATCGGCTTGTCGACCATGCCGTGGATAACCAGGCGGTGGGTCTCAGGATCAACGTCGACGGCACCGGCGTGGTGACGCTCGAAGTGCAGGCCGTTCGGCGTGATGATGCCGTTGAGGTCCTGCCACGGGGTGAAGCTGATCGAGGCGACGGTATCGGCGGTCAGCCAGCTGACGTTGCGACGAACGACGTGCTTCTCGAACTTCGACGGCATGCCGTAAGGAACGGATACCACGCCGCGGCCGAGGATGTTGCGGGTCGCGCCAGGCTTCAGCGGATCCGTTACGGTCTCCAGCTTGACGTCACCTGCGTAGGCATTGCCGGCGGCTGCAGCGGCAGCGCCAGATGCCGCCAGCGCGACGCTCTTGCGGAGGAATTTGCGACGGTCGCTGGAAGCCACGCCCTCGCGGGCATCGCTCTGCGGCGTCTGATCAAGTGTGGTTTCTGACATTGCTCACTCCTGCATCGTAGGCAATTGGTCGGATCAACTCATTTCGATCCATTCCGTGCCTTGCGGTTCTCCGACAACCGCAAGGCGCGCATTTTTGAGGACAGGCCGGCGGCTTGCCGATGTCGCCAATTGACCCGCTATTGTTCATGGGTCTTCCGGTCGGGTCAATCCAGACAGGGGTCCATGATCGACCACCGGATCAAAAATTTGAACCGGCAGCAATCTACATCAGAGGGTTCTAATTAACAACCGAGGCCGGTTTTGAACATTTAATGGGGTATCAGTCATGCAGGCGGCTTCAAGCGGGCTTCCTGGCCAGGCGGCATGCTACCGCGCCCCGGCAATAACGCCCTTGGCCGGCGCACGCCGGACCGTTATAGTCTGCCGGAAATATCCAGAAGGGCATCGACAGCAACCGTGTACCGTTCCATTCGTGTTCAAGAGGCCGATTTCGACATCGGCGGTGTGCTCGGCGAACTGCGTTCGCAGTGCGCTCATGTGGGTGCGGTGGCGAGCTTCCTCGGCACCGTGCGCGACATCAACGACGATCTCGAGGTCAGCGACCTGGTGCTCGAGCACTATCCGGGCATGACCGAGCGCGCCCTGGGACGGGTGGCGGACGAAGCGATTTCCCGGTGGCCACTGGCCGGCGTGAGCATCGTTCATCGAGTGGGTCACCTGCGGCCCACGGATCAGATCGTGCTGGTCGCGGTCGCCAGTGCCCACCGACGTGATGCGCTGGATGCTTGCACCTTCATCATGGATTACCTCAAGACGCACGCGCCATTCTGGAAGAAGGAGGTTGATCCCGAGGGCAACACCCGCTGGGTGGATGCTCGTGAGAGCGACGAGGCGGCGCGCCGCCGCTGGTTTGCCGAGTTCGAGGACTGAAGGGGTGGCCGCGCCGATGGATACGGTCGATAACGTGGTTGCGCGCCTGCGCGACTGGATCCAGCCACTCGGGGATGCCGAGCAGGTGCCGGTGCTCGAGTCGGTCGGCCGGGTGCTGGCCGAGCCGGTCACCGCGCCGCGCGACGTGCCGGTTGCCCCGTTGAGCCTGTTCGACGGTTACGCGGGTGCCGGCCCTCTGGTGGCCGGCGAGTCGTGTCCGGTCGTCGGCAAGCAGTTCGCCGGCGACCCGCCCGCGACCCTCGAGCCAGGGACCGCGATGCGCATCTTTACCGGGGCGCTGTTGCCGGAAGGGGCCGATACGGTCATCGCCCAGGAATCCGTCGAGATCGATGCCGACCGGGCCTGTTGGCAGGCTGACGTCTCGCAGGGCGATGGCGTGCGTCAGACCGGTGCGGATACGCGTGAAGGCGAGCGGCTGTTGTCCGCCGGCACGCGTGTCACGGCCGCCATGCTCGGCCTGCTCGCCAGCACGGGGCAGGCAAAAGTGACGGTCGGTCGGCGGGTGCGCGTGGCCCTGTTGACGACCGGTGACGAGCTGCTCGCGCCCGGCGATCCGTTCGCGCCGGGCAAGATCTACGATGCCAACGGGCCGATGCTGGAGGTGCTGCTGGCTGCTGCTGGTGTCGAGATCGTCCAGCGAGCCGTGCTGCCCGATGACCGCTCCGAAATTGACGCGCGCCTGCGCGAGGCGGCCGAGGCCGACCTGATCGTCACCTCCGGCGGTGTGTCGGTGGGGGAGGCCGACCTGGTGCGCGCCGGAGTCGAGGCGCTGGGACGCATCGATCACTGGCGCATCTTCCTCAAGCCGGGCAAGCCGTTGGCAATCGGTGAGGTGCTGGGCACGCCGTTCCTCGGCCTGCCGGGCAACCCCGTTTCCACTTTCGTCACCTACCTGCGCTTTGTGCGTACGGCGATCGACCGGCTGGCCGGGCAGGAAGATCCCGGCGCGTGGCCGACGCTGCCGCTGCCGCTGGCCTCGGCGAGAACCGGTGGGGATCGGCCGGAGTACATCCGCGTGCGCCGTGTCGAGGTCGACGGTCGGGTGATGCTCGACGTCTACCCGGACCAGAACTCGGGGCTGTTGAGCTCGCTCGCCTGGGCCGACGGCCTTGCATTGATCCCGCCCGGAGCCCGTCTTGCCGCCGGCGATACAGTCGAATTCACCGCCTTCAAGGAGCTTGGTCTATGAGCCGCACACTCACCCACCTGGACGAGAAGGGCGAGGCCCGCATGGTCGACGTTGGCGACAAGGCGCACACCCAGCGTGTCGCCGTGGCCGAGTCACGCATCGTCATGCAGCCCGAGACCCTAGAGCTGATCCTCTCGGGCGGCCACAAGAAGGGCGACGTACTCGCCACCGCGCGGATCGCCGGCATCATGGCGGCCAAGCGCACCGGCGATCTGATCCCGATGTGTCACCCGCTGATGCTCACCAAGGTGAAGGTCGAGCTCACGCCGGAGCCGGAACAGCATGCCGTGCACATCACCGCCGAGTGTGCCGTGACCGGTCAGACCGGCGTGGAGATGGAGGCGCTGACCGCTGCCTCGGTTGCCGCGCTGACCCTGTACGACATGTGCAAGGCCGTCGATCGCGGCATGGTGATCGAGCAGACCCGGTTGCTGGAGAAGCGGGGCGGCAAGAGCGGCCACTGGCAGGCCGACGCCGCGTCCTGACGCCAGGCCGCCGGCCACGTTGATCGTGCGTTATCCGTTCGGTTTGTCTCGCCATAACGCTTGCATTTTCATGCGTGGCTGATACCGTTATGTCCAAGTGAACATGACGCACGTTTCACTTGCTCCTGCATAGCAGGCTCCGGTCGAGGCCGATTCCGACCCCTCGGTCCCGGCCGGACCCATTCCCGCGCGATCGGCCGCCGTGCCGGTCACGCTTCTTTCAGACACCCATGCCACTCGGATGTCGGCATGGTCCAGGCAAGGGCTGACAAGACAATGCAGCAGTTGACCGACCCCTTCGGACGTTCCATCAACTACCTGCGGCTGTCCGTGACGGACCGCTGCGACCTGCGCTGTTTCTACTGCATGCCCGAGGGCTTCAAGGACTTCGAGGTCCCCGAGCACTGGCTCACCCCCGACGAGATCGAGCGCCTGGTGGGCGTGATGGCCGACATGGGCCTCTCCCATGTGCGGATCACCGGCGGCGAGCCGTTGGTGCGCAAGGGCATCGAGGACATTGTCGGCCGGGTCGCGTCGATGCCCGGCATTCAGGACGTGTCCCTGTCGACCAACGCCACCCGCATGAACAAGATGGCCGAGACCCTGCGCGCCGCCGGGGCCGATCGGATCAACGTCAGCCTCGACACACTCGATCCCGAGCGCTTCAAGTCGATCACCAAAGGCAAGGTCGACAAGGTCCTCAACGGCCTGGCCGCCGCCAAGGATGCCGGCTTCGATCCGATCAAGATCAATGCCGTGGTGATGAAGGACCTCAACGAGCACGACATGGAAGATCTGCTCGACTACTGCATCGACAACGGTTTCAGCCTGCGCATGATCGAGACCATGCCGATGGGCGAGACCGGCCGCGACGCCATCGATCGCTACGTCAGCCTGCAGGACGTCAAGAAGCGCCTCAAGGCGAAATACGACCTGATTCCCGCAGTCAACTCGGTCACCGGCGCCGGTCCGGCGCGCTACCTGCAGGTGGCGGGTACCGAGACCATGGTCGGTTTCATTACCCCGATGTCCGACCATTTCTGTGAGACATGCAACCGCGTGCGCCTGTCCTGCGACGGCACCATGTACATGTGCCTGGGACAGGAGGAGAGCTTTTCCTTCCGCCCGCTGCTGCGAAAGGGCATTCCCGACGACGAGCTCAAGGAGGCGCTGATGCAGGCGATCGCTCTCAAGCCCGAGCGCCACGAGTTCACCGAAAAACCCGAGAAAGTGGTCCGCTTCATGTCGATGACCGGCGGCTGACGGCTGTCTCTCGACACTCGGTAAAAGAGGCCGCCCATGGGCGGCCTTTTTCGTGGACGGGGCGTTCCTGCCCGGGACAGATCAATGACCTATGCTGGTGTCGGGTTCCGGCCGTCATTGCGGTCGGTGACGGAAGTAAGGAGACGGGTATTCGGCATGCAGGCAGCATCCCACGAGGGAAAAAGGTTCCGGATCGCATGGCGCTGGTTCGCGTGGGTGCTGGTGGCCTTGGCCGGGCTGGTCTGGCTGATTGCCGCCACGGCCCAGGATCGCCAGCGCGAGGCGATCCTGCTGACGGTGCAGGATGCGATCACGCCGGCGACTGCCGATTACGTCATGCGCGGTATCGAATCGGCGGAGACGTCCGGGGCCGAATTGGTCGTCCTGCAACTCGATACGCCCGGCGGCCTCGATTCCAGCATGCGGTCGATCATCCAGGCGATTCTCCAGGCCCGCGTACCGGTAGCGAGCTACGTCCACCCGGCCGGGGCACGGGCCGCCAGTGCTGGCACCTACATACTCTACGGTTCGCCGGTGGCGGCGATGACGCCATCGACCAACCTCGGCTCGGCCACGCCGGTTCAGATCGGCGGCGGTGGCCTGCCCGGCATGCCGTCGCCGGATGAGGGCGGCAATGGCAATGGCGAGGAGGAGCCCGCCAAGGCGGGTAGTGCCATGGAGCGCAAGGTGCTCGAGGACGCGGTCGCCTACATCCGTGGGCTGGCGGAGCGTCACGGGCGCAACGCCGACTGGGCCGAGAAGGCGGTTCGCGAAGGCGCCAATCTCGGGGCGCGCGAGGCACTCGAGCAGAATGTGATCGACATCGTCGCCAAGGACGTTTCCGATCTGCTTGCCCAGCTCGACGGCCGCGAGGCGCTGGTCGGCGGAACGCCACGGACGCTCTCGACCGACGACCTCGAGGTGGTGCGCAAGGACCCGGGCTGGCGCGCCGAGCTGCTCGCCGTGATCACCAATCCCAATATCGCGTATATCCTGCTCCTGATCGGGATCTACGGCATCATCTTCGAGCTGGCCAACCCCGGCGCAATCGTGCCCGGGACGATCGGCTCGATCGCGCTCATCCTGGCCTTCTTCGCCCTGCAGGTGATGCCACTCAACTACGCGGGCCTGGCACTGATTCTGCTGGGTATTGTGTTCATGATCGCCGAGGCGTTCGTGCCCAGTTTCGGCGCGCTTGGCATCGGCGGCCTGGCCGCTTTCACCGCGGGATCCATCATGCTCTGGGACGACCCCAACCTGAATATTGCCCTGCCACTGATCATCGGCGTTGCGCTCGGCATCGCCGGCTTCTCCATCTGGGTGCTGGGCCGCTTTCTCGACGTGCGGCGCAAGAAGCCGGCCACCGGTTACGAGGAAATGGTGGGCATGGAAGGTACGGCGCGCGAGGACTTTTCCGCCACCGGCCGGGTGTGGGTGCACAGCGAGCTGTGGAATGCGCGCACCCGTTCGCCGGTCCGCTCCGGGCAGACGGTACGGGTGGTGGCCATCGACGGGCTGACGCTGACCGTCGAGCCGGTGGAATAGTGACGACGAGACGATAACGAAGGGCCGAGGGCCCCGGGAGGAGACGGACGATGCTCGGTAATTTCGGTGTTCTGGTGGTGCCACTGATCATCCTGGTCGCGATCATCGCGATGTCGCTCAGGGTGCTGCGCGAGTACGAGCGCGGCGTGGTGTTCTTTCTCGGCCGGTTCCAGCGGGTGAAAGGGCCCGGTCTGATCATCGTCGTGCCGGTGATCCAGCAGATGGTCAAGGTCGACCTGCGCATCATCACTCTCGATGTCCCCAGTCAGGATGTGATCTCGCAGGACAACGTCACCGTGCGGGTCAATGCGGTGCTCTACTTCCGGGTGGTCGATTCGGAGAAGGCGGTGATCCAGGTGGAGAACTACTACGCCGCCACCAGCCAGCTCGCACAGACCACGTTGCGGTCGGTGCTCGGCAAGCACGACCTCGACGAAATGCTCTCCGAGCGCGACAAGCTCAACAACGACATCCAGGGCATCCTCGACCAGCAGACGGATGCCTGGGGCATCAAAGTCACCAACGTCGAGATCAAGCACGTCGACCTGGACGAGTCCATGATCCGCGCGATCGCCCGCCAGGCCGAGGCCGAGCGGGAGCGGCGCGCCAAGGTTATTCACGCCGAGGGCGAATTCCAGGCTGCCGAGCAACTCGTCAATGCCGCGAGGATGATGGAGGAGAGCCCGGCGGCGCTGCAGCTGCGCTACCTGCAGACCATGGCGGACATGTCGACCAGCGGCAAGACCAGTTCGATCTTCTTCCCGCTGCCAATGGAGCTCACCGGCGCCTTCCAGCAGTTCGCGGAACACTTTACGCCGAAGGGGCGTGGGGAGGGCTGACGACCGCCCGGCAAAGCCTGCGGACAAAAGACCCGGCCCCTGGAGCCGGGTTTTTTCATGCCCGGCGAGAGACCCTCATGAATTGCGGTGGATTGTCTCGGCCCGCTCCAGTAGATCTCGGTAGCGGGTGCCCAGCCGGGTCAATACGAGCATCCACACCAGACAGATGCCGAGCACCAGCCACGCCAGGCCGGCCGCCTCGAGCGGCCAAGGGATCCACTGCGTGAGCAGCAGGATCAGCAGCGAGCCGGTCACCTTGAACAGCCGGTAGCCGAACATGTCGATCCAGGCCTTGGCACGGAACATCAGCAATGGCGCGATCGGGACGTACAGGAGCTCTTTGGAGGCGCGGTTGATCGAGTAGGACAGGCCGCGGTCGGCGATCTTGAGAAAAGCGCCCGCCTGCAGCGTGGCCTGCGACATGAACCAGAGGCTGCCGGCCAGCACGGCGAGCGGTTGGACGAACAGGCCGCCAAGCGCGCCGAGCCAGCGGTGGATTAGCGGCGTGATCAGCAGGTTGATGCCGATGGCCACCGCGCTGAGTACGCTGAAGAACGCGCCCAGATAGGCGGTGCGCGCGTCCCGGTCAGTGATGGTCGCCTCGACCACCTTCATGAACTGATACTCGATGATCGGCTCGGCCATCTGGGCGAGCAGCAGGATCAGGGCGATCAGCAGCAGGTATCGGTGATGCAGGATCGCGCGCCAGTCGCCTGTCGATGGGCTGACGTGACTGTCCACGCCGTGCTTCTCGGTGTACAGGCCCAGGCGCCCCATAAGCAGGGTGAGCAGGGCCAGCAACCCGAACAGGGCCGCCCCGATGGGAAGCAGGTCCATCGTTTCCAGACCGAACTGACGGATCCACGCGCTCGACGCGATCCCGCCGACAACCCCGCCGACCAGCCCGCCGGTCGCGATGAAGCCGTACCAGCGCTTGCCCTCGCGCGTGGTGGACATGCTGTTGGTCAGGCTCCAGAACTGCTCCACCAGGATCACGCTGGTCATGTCGACGAAGACATAGAACGCGAACGCGGGCGCGAAGCCGCCATTGTCGATCAATGGGTAGAGTGCCAGCAGCACCCCGATGACGATCGTGCAGGTGCCGAGCACCACATGGATGCGCGAGAAGCGCGCAATCAGACGGTGGTAGAGCCCGATGGTCAGTCCGAGCGCGATGGCCGTAGCAATCCAGACCCAAGGCAGGGCATCGGCACCCAGTGCACTGAGGAACAGCGAGCGGCTCGCCGGCTTGAGGTGGTACACCGCGGCGATGATCAGAAAGAAGTTCGTGAACAGCAGCACGCGGCGCAGCGTCAGCGAGGTTTCATGGCGCGGCAGCAGATTCACACGGGGTCCCTCCGTCGAGCTATCACCATGACTTTACGGCAAAAGTGCGGTATTGTGGCGGAGATTTTGTGTTTGATTCCGACCGGCTCCGGTCAGGAGGTGGCCATGCGGCTGATGTGGGCGATGATGTTGTTGGTAGGCAGCGCGTGGGGCGCGGCGCAAGCTGCGCTGCCCGCCGATGCCTCCACCCTGCGCGATGCTGCCGACCCGACCCTGCAGGCCCGCCTCGAGGCCCGGCTGGACGAACTGCGACTGAACGACAGCGTATCGGCGGGCCAACTGGCCGTGACCCTGGTGGACGTGACCGATCCCGAGCGGCCGCGTCTGGCCGAGGTCAACGGTGACGAGATGCTCTACGCGGCCAGCCTGCCCAAGATCGCCATCCTGCTGGCAGCCTTCCAGCGCATCGATCAGGGCGAACTGGCACTGGATGCGGAAACCCGCGATCTGCTCACACGGATGATCCGGAAGTCCTCCAACTCGGCTGCCACCGAGATGATCCGCCGAGTGGGGCGTGACTACATCAACGATGTGCTCCGTTCGCCACGCTATCGCCTCTACGACGAGGAGCTCAACGGCGGGCTTTGGGTCGGCAAGGAGTACGGTCGCGGCTCGGCCTACGAGCGTGACCCCCTGCACCATCTCTCGCACGGGGCGACCACCTTCCAGGTGGCGCGGTTCTACTACCTGCTCGAGACCGGCGGCCTGGTTTCTCCCAAATGGTCGCGGGAGATGAAGTCGATCCTCGGTGAGCCGGCCATCAATCACAAGTTTGTTGGCGGGCTGCTGCACGAGGCGCCGGATGCGCAGATCTATCGTAAATCCGGCAGCTGGCGCGAATGGCACGCCGACAGCGCGATCGTCGAGCACGGTGGGCGGACCTACATTGCCGTGGCGCTGGCCCGGAATGCTCGTGGTGGTGACTGGCTCAAGCGCCTGATCGTCGAGCTCGATGGCCTGATCCTCAAGTCGCCGGTACGCACCGCCGGTCTCTGATCGGGGACGGGGCAGCCGCACGCCTCTCACTCTCGCCAGCCGGTCAGCAGACGGTGGAGCCGGGTGGCGAACGTCTGGTGGGCGACCGCGGAATTCCTTCCCAGCACGTTCGACGTCATGGTCACCAGGTAGACGTGATCGGGGTCGCCAGCGGGCGACTCCACGATGGCGACCGAGTGCATGTAGTTGTAGACGTTGCCCCGATACTTACCGCAGTCCGGGTTCTTCTCCCGGTCGCACTTGTAGAGCGAGCCGGACTTGAAGTACACCGCCGCGTCCCGGAGCGCCGGTGACGAGGCATAGCGGATGCGCCGCTGAGTGATGTAGAGCAGGCGTTTCAGCTCGCGGCTCGACCAGGCATCCACCAGCTCACCCTTTTCCATCTTCACCAGCAGCTCCATCAGCGTTCGCGTGGTCGCGAGGCTGTTGGTGCCGGGCATGCGCTGCTTGCCTTTCGAGGTGAAGAACGCCCCCTGACGCAGGGTTTCCGTGTCGAAGCCGTTGCGCGCCAGCGGGGTGAGCAGGGCGTCCAGCAGCACCTCGCGCCGCTCGCTCCACGACAGCTCCTCGAACAGTTCCGATTCGCGCTCCGGGGGCACCGGATAGGCGTCGCCGAAGTAGTGGAGCAGCACTAGCTGCTTCATCACCGCGCTGGCCGCGGCATTGGAGCTAGCGGAGAGGGTCCAGTCGAGATAGGTCCACAGGTTGGCGGTGTCGCCCACCCGCAGCGGGCGGCGCGTGAAGCGTTGTCGCTCGGCGCTCCACAGCGGCACCTTGTGGCTGTCCCAATGGATGAACTCGTCGGCCGTCACCTGCGTTTCGCGCAGCAGGCGCTTGCGGGCCTCGATGTCGTCTGGGTAGCGGTCGGCGATTGCCTGCAGCAGGGCGACGGCCAGCATTACCTTGCCGACGCTACCGGGCGTGCGGCGGGCATGGCCGTTGTGTTCGGCATAGAGCGGAGCGTCGGGATCGCTG
Source organism: Guyparkeria hydrothermalis (assembly GCF_023555385.1). Taxonomy (NCBI): domain Bacteria; kingdom Pseudomonadati; phylum Pseudomonadota; class Gammaproteobacteria; order Chromatiales; family Thioalkalibacteraceae; genus Guyparkeria; species Guyparkeria hydrothermalis. The sequence continues at coordinate 1,241,364 of NZ_JAJSED010000001.1, read as the reverse complement.
ATGTCGAGGACGCTGAGGCTGTATCGCGGTGCATCCGATCCCAGCAGCCCAACGATTCGCCGGGTGAGCTCCGGGTCTTTCGGCGGCAGCGAGAAGCCGGGCTGATCGGTCAGTCGTAGTTGAATCTGATCCCGATCGAGCAGGGCGCCGGGGTGGACCCGATTGCCCGGGATGACGCCGTCGTTGGCCAGACGATAGCCGGTCAGCCGCTCGATGCCGGTTTCCTCGGCGGCATCCAGTGGGTAGGCGCTCACCGTGCCGGGCGCGATCGCTGCCGCCAATACGGCGAGCAGGATGCCCGGCAGGCGACCAGAGGCTGACTGTCCGTTCCACGGGCTCATGAACTGAGCGTAGGCCAGTGCACAGGATGGTGCCTGCCGTTCATGGGGCGCCGCCGAACGGACCGCTGCGCGGCGGTTCGGATAAGGTGACATGCGTCGGGCGGCCGTGCCGGAGCGGGGCGTCCATGTCGGCCAGATAGGCGCTCGCCCGGGCGTGGCGGTTCTCAACCAGCGGGCGGGTCTGGAACAGCGCCAGCCGGCCGTCAACGAAGCCGAACTCGATGTCCGCCGGTGCGGGCGACCCGTCCTCTCCGGTCACCAACGAGCGGCGGTCGACATCATTCGCCAGCGCCCGCAGGCGTTCGATTTCCCCCTCGCTCAACAGGCGTGACGGACCCGCGGCCCGCACTTGCCGCAACCCGCCGCTGGCGACTGCCTCGCGGCGATAGGGGGCAGTTGCCTCGCTCAGCAGGCGCACGGCGCCGGTTTGACGGTGGATGCGCAGCTCCTCGGCGGCCTGTCCCTCGACGACACCCCCCAGGCCCTCGCTGGTGGCGACGCTCAGCCAGTGCGGGTCGCCGCTGTCGAGATCGACCGTCACCATCACTCCCGACTTGTCCACCGGCACCGTCGCCTGTAGCAGGACGGAGGGGTAGACGTGTTCGGGGCTGTCCATGCGCGCTTGTCGCCATGCGAAGGCCCGTTCGGTAAATGGCGAGGCCCAGACCTCGCGGATGGCGGCCACGATCGATTCGAACCCGACGACATGGGCTACGGTGCGATTCAGGCCGGCGCCGCTGAATCCCGGCAGATCCTCGACGTTGGTGTCGCTCCGGACGAAGATGCCGTCGGTATCGGCAGTTCCGAATGTTCCGGTCAGCGCGGCGCGCAGTGCACGCAGAAAGCCGGCGGGAAGTTCGGTGCGGCCGATCCATGCGCGCAGCCGTTCCAGTGTCGCGCGAGCCTCCTGACGGCGACGGTCGGGGTTGCCGATCCGGTCGAGTCGACGGTACTCGGCCTTGAGCCATTCCCGGGCGGATGGGCCACCGGCCTCGATCGGCTGGGCGAGGAGTTGTCGGAAGACGCCGAAGGGAATCACCACCCCGGGACTGACCTGCTGCGGGTAATGGTGGGCCAGTTCGCCGAGATTGGCCGCCTTCGGTCCGACCCGACGCCCCGAGTCGGCCGCCCGAAGGGAATGCAGCCGGATCAGCTCGGTGTGGTCGAGATCGAGTTTTTCGGTGTCGACCTCCAGTTTGCTCTCGGATGGCTGGTCCGATCGTGGGAAGAACCGGTCCCATTCCGGGCTGTCGCGTGCCAGCTGCACTCGTCCGCCGGGGCTGACGGCCAACACCACCGGTTTGCCGAAGAACGGCTCGATTCGGTCGAGTAGCTCGAAGTCGATCACCACGTTGGGAATGCCGAGGTTGCGGGCGAGCAGTTGCACGTGCGACAGCGAACTGCCCTCGTCCCGGGTGAGGATGCCGGCGATCGGCGGCAGGTCGGCGGTCGTCTCCGGCAAGACGTAGATGCCGTCGGCCTGGAAGGCGCCGATCTGGTTGGGGGCATCGGGCGCACGACGGAGCACCCCGCGGCGCAGCCCGGGGTTGAGGGCGCGCAAGCCGCCGCTGACCGACGTGCCGAATAACTCGTCCGGTGTGCCCAGCAGCCGCGAGGCATCGGCACGCAGCGGATCGATCACCCGGCTGAAGACCAGCAACGGGCTGTCACGCAGCCGGTCGGGGATGTAGTAGCGAACCGACGGCGCGAGTTCCGCCCAATGATCCAGTGCCGGGCCGAACTCGAACGCCATGGCCCGTTGCGCCCAGGTCACGACACGCGACAGGTAGGCCAGCCGGTCGGCGTAGTGGCTGGCCTCGAGCGGGGTTTCGCGAAGGTCTGCCACGGCCTCTTCCAGATATTTCTGCTGGCGGGCGGACAGCAAACCTGTTCCATAGAGGCTCTGGCCCAAGGCGGCCAGCCAGTCGAGGCGCTCGGCGCGGCTGGACGGCACTTGCTGTTGGCGGGCAGTGAGCTGGCTGCCGATGGCATAGGCCTCGTTCTCGAGCGCGAGACTGGCCCGCATGAGAAGCAGGCGGTTCTCCGCCGACAGGTCGTTGTCCGCGAGAATCAACTCGCGTGCCGTGGCAGCCAGTTCGCCGGTGGCGGTGAGGCGCTTGCCCAGGTCGTGGCTTGCGGTCAGCCGTTGTGCCGCGTCACCTAGCCACGAACGGAGCGCTGGGTCGCGGGTGTCGCTTGCCAGCTGTTCCAGCCGGTGCACGGCGGTCTGCGGCGCATGCAGGCGCTCGAGAGCCGCCACCAGCTCGTCGAATCGTTCGTCGAGTGCCGGATCGCCATGGGCCTCGGCGTAGTCGCGTACCCGTTCAGCATCGCCGGCATCTGGAAGGCCGTGTATCTTGCTGCGAAGTGGCTGGAAATTGGGGTCAACCTCGGCGATTTCGATGGCAAGGTCGCGGGCGAGGGTGGCGTCGCTTCTGCCTCCCTCTACCGGCAGGAGGCGAGTAGCCTCGCGCAGCGTGAGAAAGCGCTGCGGGTCGCGCCAGTATGGATCGTCGAGCAGGGCGAGCAGCAGTGTCCGTGTCTGGCGTTGCTCGTCCTCAAGCTGGATGGCGCCACGGTAGAACCGGGCGCGACGGAAGACCCAGCCGTCATCGAAGCGGATCAGGAAGCGCTCGACCAGTATCTCGCGTAACCGTTGGTGCTGGCCGTCGGGCCCGAGGAAATCCTCGGCTTCGAGCTCGGCCAGCAGGGTGGCGAAGGGGTAGCCCTGTGCCCGGATCGCCATGGCCCGCTCGTTCCATTGGCCGTGTTGTATCCCCCCACCATGCGGGCGGCACGCATAGGGCGTCGGGGGGAGGACGGTGCCGTCTTCGCAGAACCAGCGGATGCGTTCGAACGGCCCTCGCGGCGCGTTCTTCATGGTCTCTATCCAGGCGCGCATCTCCGCAGGGGTCGCGGAAACCGCCTCGTCCGCGACAGTGATCCCGGTTGCCGTGGCCGCCATGAGAGCCAGGGCGGGAGGCAGGAATCGGAGCGCGCGGCGATTGAGCAGGGCGTGCAGCATGGCCAGGTCATCACGACGGGGTGGCGGTCAGGGGGCGAACCCCTTCGTTAAGTCTAGACGCGGAAGACATCGTGGTGGGCGAATGAGCTGGCTCCGGGCAAGCCGAGCCGGTAGGATGCCGCCCCCGTCGTGGCCATCCCCGAGCCACAACCAAACGTCCTGCGTGTTGCCCCTGATCCGATGAGTACCAGTACGAGAGAAATCCTGACCAGTCAGGCCATCAAGTTTGCCCTGGACTGGCTTGCCGAGAACCGGGTGGAGATCGAGCCGCTCAAGCGGGCCGTCGCCGCCGAGATGGAGCGCTGGGATTACGCCCAACGGGTGCCCAGGGCCCAGTGCGAGGCGATCGTCGAACTGGCCGCCTCGCGCGCCGTGCGCCAGCACATCGAGCGACTCAAGGCACGGCGGTTCGAATGGACGCGCGCCTGAGCGTCAGAGCGCCGTGTCGAGCAGGTCGGTGAAGGCGTCCCAGGATTTCTCGTCGGCCCGCTTCTGGTAGCGGGGCGTGCCGAAGACGGTGAACGCGTGCGGTGCGCCCGAATAGATCTCGATTTCGTAGCTCGCCCCGACTGATTCGAGATCGCGGCTCAGGGTCGTGACGTCCGTCATGGGAATGGCCGTGTCCGCGCCCCCGTGCGTGACCAGGATCGGCACGCCCGGATCGCTCCACTCCTGGTCATCCGGCGTTGCCAGCGTGCCATGGAACGTGGCGAAGCCTCGGATGGAATCGCCCAGGCCATTGCGGGCCATCTCCAGTACCACCGCACCGCCGAAGCAGTAGCCCATCACAACCGTCTCGCGTTCCGCTCCCTGTTCGCGGGCAACATCAAGCCCGGCGAGAGCGAGGCGGCGCATGCGTTCGCGATCCTGGTAGAGCCGCTGGGTTTCGGCCTTCTTCGCCCCGGTTTCCTGAGGGCGATTGCCCTTGCCGTAGATATCGACGGCGAACGCATCGAAACCCATCTTCGACACCATGTCGGCCCGTTTGCGCTCGTAGTCGTCGATCCCATCCCAGTCGTGGATCACCAGAACGGTCCCGCGCGCCATCCCGGCGGCCGGACTGAAGTACCCGCTGAAGGTCTCGTTGCCGACCCGGTAGTCGACTGTCTCCCCGGCCGGTTTGAAGTCGCCCTGGGCGACGGCCGGTGCTTGCCAACCCAGACCGGCACCCAGCAGTACCACGGTCCGGAGGAGGCGCGCGGCAGAGATCCATTGTACGTGCATGATCGGTTCCTCCCGGTGGGCAATCCGGGAGTATAGACACCGCGACAGGTGCCTGTCGGGCTAGTCCTCGGGGAGCAAACCTTGGGCGCGTGCCATTGCATAGGCCGTCTTTGGGCCGGTCCAGAGGGAGGGCAGCAGGATCAGTGACACCGGTATCGCGGTAATGACGATGAACTGCTGCAGCACGCTGATCTGGCCCGATCCCATGTACAGGAGCATCGCCGCCATTACGGCCATTACGCCGCCCCAGAAGGCGCGTACCAGCGGGTGGGGCGCATCGTGTCCCGAGCCAACCATGGCGATCGAGTAGCTCATCGAGTCCCCGGTGGTGGCGACGAAGATCAGGGTCAGCACCATGATCGCCCCGGCCATCCAGGTGCCGCCCGGAAGGGCCTGGGCGACGGTCAGGGTGGCGACGTCGAACTGGAAGTTGTTCAGCGGTTCGGTCAGGTCGATCGCGCCGTCGAGCTGGTAGAAGATGCCCGAGCCGCCCAGCAGGGTGAACCAGATGGTGGTGGCGATCGGCGCCATCACCGCCACGGCGAGGATCATCTGGCGAATAGTCCGCCCGCGCGAGATGCGCGCGACGAACACCGCCATCAGCGGCGCGTAGCCGATGAACCAGGCGAAGAAGAACACCGTCCACCACTGCATCCACCAGCCCGGCGCGGTCTCGGCGGTCATCGTCGCCATGGTGAAGAACGACGAGACGTATTCGCCCATGCCCTGCACGTAGATGTTGGCGAGGAATAGAGTTGGGCCGAAGACGAAGATCACCGCGCCGATGACCATGGCCAGGATCACGTTGAAGCGGCTCAGCCACTGGATGCCGCGGTGCACCCCGGTGACCGCCGAGGTGATGTAGATCGCGCCGAGAAACGCCAGGATCCCCAGCTGCGTTGAAAAGGTCGCCGGCAGGCCGAACAGCTCGTGCAGGCCGTAACTCAGCTGCGTGGCGAGAAAGCCGATCGGCCCGACCGTGCCCGCGACCACCGCGATTACACAGAAGGTATCCACCACGCCGCCGAACCAGCCGCGCATGATGCGTTCGCCGAACACCGGGTAGAGCAGGGTGCGCGGGCGTAGCGGCTGGCCCTTGATGTAGTGCGCGTAGGCGAGCACCACGGCGGTGAGCGAGCCGAGCACCGCCCAGGCGAGAAAGCCCCAGTGCATGAATGACTGCGCCAGGGCGCCGGCGATTGCGCCGGGCGTGCCCGCCTCGGTATCGAACGCCGGTGGCGTGACCAGGAAGTGGTAGACCGGCTCGCCGGCGGCGAAGAACACCCCGCCACCGGCGAGCAGGGTGCACATGATGATCGACAGCCACTTGAAGGTGCTCATCTCGGGGGTCTCGAGATCGCCCACCGTGGCCTTGGCCGCCGGCGACAGAGCCACCCCGATCGCGATGAAGAAGGTCAACAGCAGGAACAGCTGGAAGTAGGAGCCGAGCACGCGGGCCGTCCAGGCAAAGCCCGCGCCGATGCCATCGGCGACCCGATCCATGTCGTACAGGCTCAGGCCGATGAAGGTGACGACGAAGCCAATGGTCAGCACGAGCACCAGGGGGTCGCCGAGACGGCGCATCCCGGTTTCTGTGTCTCGACGCGACAGCGACGGATCGTTCATCATGAGGGGAGTCCCTTCCGTATTCGACGGCCAGGACGGGGAAGCCCGCCCATTCCTGTCCCGTTTGGATGTGTCTGAACCTTAGCATGCGGAGTCGTGGTGCGGAGGGGCGTTGGCGATCGATCGGGGCAGAGGCGAGCCAATCGGTGCCGACAGGCAGGCGGTGTGCGTGCTTCTCCGGACCGGACCGGCAGGTCTGATCGAGGGGGGCGTGGGCCCGTCCGCATTCTGCTCTGCAGATGCTCGTCCGAGCCGCTCGGGAAGGCGGCTCGAACATTGACAGTCAGCCCGCCTCTCCTTACTGTTTGTACCCTTTGCCCGAGCTCGGCCCTTGAGTCGAGCCAGCCGCGTTTTGTCCACCATCCCAGACGCACCAGAGTCCAAGTGAACGAACATTTCGCCCGCATCAAGCGACTGCCGCCCTACGTCTTCAACATCACCGGCGAACTCAAGGCGAAGGCGCGAGCCGCCGGCGAGGACATCGTCGATTTCGGCATGGGCAACCCGGACCAGCCGACCCCGCCGCACATTGTCGAGAAGATGGTCGAGGCGGCTCGCCGCGGCGACACGCATCGCTACTCGCAGTCGAAGGGCATTCCGCGTCTGCGTCGCGCGATCGCCAATTGGTACCGCAATCGCTATGACGTCGAGATCGATCCGGAGTCCGAGGCGATCGTCACCATAGGCTCGAAGGAAGGTCTTGGCCACCTGGCGATGGCGACCCTGTCCGCGGGCGATACGGTGCTGGTGCCCAACCCGGCCTACCCGATCCACCCCTATGGCTCGGTGATCGCCGATGCGGACATTCGTCACGTGCAACTCACGCCGGACGTGGACTTCTTCGAGGAGCTCACCCGGGCGATCAAGGAGACCTGGCCCAAGCCGAAGATGCTGATCCTCAACTTCCCGGCGAATCCGACCACGCAGTGCGTGGATCTGGAGTTCTTCGAGAAGGTGGTCGGGATCTGCCGCGAGGCCGGTATCTGGGTGATCCACGATCTCGCGTATGCCGACATCGTCTTCGACGGCTACAAGGCGCCGTCGATCATGGAGGTGCCCGGGGCGAAGGACGTGGCGGTTGAGTTCTTCACCCTGTCGAAGAGCTACAACATGCCCGGCTGGCGTGTCGGCTTCATGGTGGGCAACCCGACGCTGGTCGGCGCGTTGTCGCGGATCAAGTCGTACTTCGACTACGGCACGTTCACCCCGATCCAGGTTGCCTCGATCCTCGCGCTCGAGGGCGACCAGACGTGCGTCGACGAGATCTGCGACATGTACCGTCGCCGCCGCGACGTGCTCTGCGAGGGGCTGAACGCCGCCGGCTGGCCGGTCGAGCCGCCCAAGGCGACGATGTTCGTCTGGGCGAAGATTCCGGAGCAGTTCGCGCACCTGGGGTCGCTGGAGTTCTCCAAGCTATTGCTGGCCGAGGCCAAGGTGGCCGTCTCGCCGGGCATCGGTTTCGGCGCCTACGGCGACGACCACGTGCGCTTCTCGCTGATCGAGAACGAACACCGCACCCGACAGGCGATCCGCGGCATCAAGGCGATGTTTCGCGCCCACGGGATCACCCCGCCGTCGGAGGGAGGTCAATGAGCCAGATGCAGACACACGAGACAGAGGCGCTGCCGCCAGTACGTATCGGGCTGCTGGGCCTGGGTACCGTTGGTGGCGGCGTGGTCAACGTCCTGACCCGCAATGCCGAGGAGATCGCCCGCCGCGCCGGCCGGCGTATCGAGGTGGTGCACGCCTCGGCCCGCAATCTCGACGCGCCGCGCATCTGCCCGCTGGAAGGCATCACGCTGACCACCGATCCGATGGAAGTGGTCGAGAATCCGGAAGTGGACGTGGTGGTCGAGTTGATCGGCGGCATGCGTCCGGCCGGCGACCTGATGCGGCGCGCGCTCGAGCTGGGCAAGCCGGTGGTGACGGCCAACAAGGCGCTGATCGCCCACGAGGGCATGGAGTTGTTCGAGCTGGCCCAGAAGCATCACACCATGGTCGCCTTCGAGGCGGCCGTGGCCGGCGGCATCCCGATCATCAAGGCGATCCGCGAGGGTCTGGCCGGCAATCGCATCGAGTGGCTGGCGGGCATCATCAACGGCACGGGCAACTACATCCTCACCGCCATGCGCGATGAGGGTCGGGCGTTCGCCGAGGTGCTCGCCGAAGCCCAGTATCTTGGCTTTGCCGAGGCCGATCCGACCTTCGACGTCGAGGGCATCGACGCGGCGCACAAGCTGACCATCCTGGCCGCGATCGCCTTCGGCATGCCGCTGAAGTTCGACGAGGTCTACACGGAAGGCATCTCCGGCATCGAGACCGAGGACGTCCAGTACGCCCGCGAGTTCGGCTACCAGATCAAGCACTTGGGCATTGCCCGACAGCGTGACGACGGCGTCGAGCTGCGCGTCCACCCGACCCTGATCCCCGAGCGTCGCCTGCTGGCGAACGTCGACGGCGTGCAGAACGCCGTGCTCGCCTGGGGCGATGCAGTCGGTCCGACCATGTACTACGGCGCCGGTGCCGGCGCCGATCCGACCGCCTCGGCGGTGGTCGCCGATCTGGTCGATGTTGTGCGCACGCTCACCGCCGACCCGATGCACCGCGTGCCGCATCTCGCGGTGGTCCCCGATCAGATCAGTGACATGCCGGTCGCGCCGATGGAGTCGATCGAGACGGCCTACTACTTGCGCATTGCGGTGCAGGACAAGCCGGGCGTGCTCGCGCGCATCGCCCAGATCCTTGCCGACCACGAGGTCTCCATCGAGGCGATGATGCAGAAGGAGATGAGCGAGGACGAGCGGACCCTGCCGATCGTCATGCTCACGCACCAGGTGCGCGAGAAGGCGATGAACGAGGCGATCGCCGAGATCGAGGCACTCGATACCGTCCGGGCGCCGGTGGTGCGCATGCGCGTGGAGACGCTCGACGGGTAGGGCGTTGATCGGTCTTCCCCAACCCGGTGAGCGCATGGAGGCGCTGGCATCCCTGCCAGTGCCTTTTGACCGTCTGGCGTTCGTCGATCTCGAGACCACCGGCACGCGGCCGACGCGTGACCGCATCACCGAGGTCGCCATCATCCCGGTCGATAACGGCGTGGTCGGCGAGCCGCTGCAGAGCCTGGTCGATCCGGGCGTGGCCATTCCCCCCACTATCACCCGCCTGACCGGCATTTCCGATGCCATGGTCGAAGGGGCGCCCGTGTTTTCCCGCCTGATCGAGGCGATCGCGGAGCGGCTCGAAGGCCGCTGGCTGGTGGCGCACAACGCCCGCTTCGATGCCGGTTTCTTGCGCAATGCGTTTCGGGCGGTCGGTGAGGTGCTCACGCTCCGCGAGCTGTGCACGGTGAAGCTGTCGCGACGGCTGGACCGGGGTGAGCGACGTCACAACCTCGACAGCCTGGTCGCCAGGCACCAGCTGCCGGTGGGCGACCGCCACCGGGCGATGGGCGACTGCCAGGCGCTGCCGGCCCTGATGGCGCGCTTTGTCGAACGCGACGGGGTTGAAGCGGTGATCGAAGCGCTCGCCCGGCAGGTCCCCCGCGCCAGCACGCCGCCCAACCTCGACCCGGCGGTCCTTGATGCCGTGCCGGCTGTGCCGGGCGTGTATCGCTTCTACGGTGAGGAGGGGGCGCTCCTGTACGTCGGCAAGAGCGTCAATCTGCGCTCGCGGGTACGCTCGCACTTCTCTGACGACCACCGCAACGATCGCGAGATGCGCATCGCTCAGCAGACTTATCATCTCGACTGGATCGAGACCGCCGGCGAGTTCGGTGCGTTGCTGACCGAGGCCTGGCTGGTCAAGCGCGACCAGCCGATTTTTAATCGCCGCCTGCGTGCCCAGCGTTCGCTTCTGACCTGGTACTGGGACGACGAGAGCGACCGGCCGCCGCAGCTGCGCGCGATCGACGAGATCGATCCGGCCGACCTGCGTCGCGCCCACGGCATGTTCCGTTCCCGTCACAAGGCGCGCGAACGCCTGACCGAGCTGGCGCGGGAGCATGGTCTGTGCCCGCAGTTTCTCGGACTGGAGTCAGGCAAGGGGCGGGCCTGCTTCGCCCACCAGATCGGTACGTGTCGAGGGTTGTGCGCCGGGGCCGAACCGGAAATCGCCCATCGCCTGCGGTTGAAGCTGGCGCTGGCGCCGCTGGCGTTCGAGGCCTGGCCGTACCCGGGCGCCATCGCCATCCTCGAGTCGCGAGACGGCAGGGAGGAGCGGCACCTGTTCCGGCACTGGCGCTATCTGGGCACGGCGCGAGCGCCCGGTGAGGTGGAAGAGATACTGCATGGCGTGGATGCCGAGCCGCCGCTGGATATCGACATGTATCGGCTGGCGGTCGACGCGGTCCGGGGTGGGGCGACGGTCGAGCCGCTGGAGTGATGGCCGGTCGGTCGCCTCAGGGGAGGCGCTCGGCGATCTGTGCCCCGAAAGGAACGTCGCATTTCAGGCGGACGCAGTGCCTTGCCTCGTCCGGGCCGAGGGCCTCGAGTTTCTGCAGCTGATGCTCGAGGACCTGCTCGTCGGCCTCGGAGATGTCGCCACCGTGAGCCTGACGGTCGCGCAGGTACTTCAAGAGCTGCTCGTTGTCGCACTCGATGAACAGGATCGTGTAGGGCGTGCCGATCTCTTCTGCCAGCGACTCGAACTGGGCGCGACGCTCACGCTCCAGGAAGGTGGCGTCGATGGCCATCGGCCAGCCGGTCTCCGCGCCCAGTCGGGCGATCTCGGCCAGGCGGTCGTAGGTGCGATCGCTCGCCATCTGCGTGTAGCGTTCGGCCGGGTCGGTGAACATGCGCTGGCGCTCGGCGTCCGAGCGGACCCGCACCGCGCCGCGGCCGATGACCAGTTCCTGGCTGGCGAGCGACTTGCCGCTGCCACTGACGCCCATGGTGATGTAGATCTGCCCCTGACTCGGGGTGAAGAACGCATTGGCGAGGTCCGCGTAGTCGCGGAAGTCCTGCCATGCGGCCTCGCGCTCCTCGTCGGGCATGCCGTCGCGAAGGCTCAACAGCGCGATCTTGGCGCGCACCGCCGCACGGTAGCCCTGGTAGTAGCGCAGGGTGGGCAGGGCCTCGTAGTCGCCGCTGATCTCGAGGTAGCGGTTCAGCAGCTGGCGCGCCGCGGCAATGAAGCGCCGCTTGTTGAGGTCCATCAGGGCGAAGGCAAGGTCGTTGGCGGTATCGGTCCAGCGGAAATCGTCGTTGAACTCGATACCGTCAAAGATGGTCACAACCCCGTCCTGCAACGCCATGTTGGCCAGATGCATGTCGCCATGGCATTCGCGGATGTGACCTTCGCGCTTGCGACGCTCGAGGGTCGGGCGAACCGCCTCGAAGGCGGAGCGGGACAGGCGGGCCATCTCGTCGAGGCGTGCACGATCCTCGTCGGTTTCCAGCAAGGGCCCGATCTGGTCGAGATTCTGCTGCATCGGTGCCCACGCCGTTTCGGGGGTGCCGAAGTGCGTCTCGGCCGGGGCGACCTCGGCCCGGGCGTGGAAAGCGGCAATCTGGTCGGCGATCTGATCGACGAGCTCCTCGTCGAGGCCCTTGTGTCGGGCGAGGTGGTCGAGCCGGTCGGCCTGATCGAAGCGGCGCATTCGAATGACGAATTCCTCGGCCGCCTCACTCGACTCGATCAACTTGCCGTCGGCGTCCAGGCCAAGCACCGAGTCGTATAACTCGGGAGCCAGTCGGGCGTTGAGCCGAAGCTCTTCCTCGCAGAAGTGGCGGCGTCGATCGAGGGTGGAGAAGTCGAGAAAACCGAAATTCATCGGCTTTTTCACCTTGTAGGCCCAGGGACCGGTCAGGAACACGTGCGAGATATGCGTCTGCATATGTTCGAGTGACGGGTCGTCGGCGGCGAGGTTCTCCTTGAACCGTTCGATGAGTCGCTCTTGCGGATGCTCGGCCATGGGCGCTCCTGGATTGGATCGATTCGGATGCGAACGCATCGGACGGCGTGACGGGGAGGGCGGCTCGTTCCGGGCGCGTGCCCGCCGGTCTCGCCGGCCTGATAGACTGGCGCTCGGGCCGCATCAGCATGCGGACCGGGATCATTCACCAAGTGTAACAGTGTGGGTTGACGGTGGCATCCAGCAAGGGAAGCGGTAAGGGCAAGACGCGCCAGGCGCGTCGTGGCCCGGCGAAGAAGAGCACGCCGGCGCGTGGCCGGTCGAGCAAGCGCACGCCGCGGCGCAGTTGGCGCCGCCGTGCGGTCGGTTGGCTTTTGCGCGGTGTCCTGCTTGTGGCCGCCATTGGTCTGCCGCTGCTCGCCGCCTGGGCGTGGTACCTGAACGAGCGCGTGACCGAACGCTTCGAGGGGGCGTTGTTTACCCTCCCGGCTACGGTCTACGCGGCGCCGGACGAGATCTATGTCGGGCAGTCGCTGGATGTCGACCAGCTGGTGGCGTCGCTCGAACGGTTGAATTACGAATCGGCGGATTCGCTCGATGGCACCGGTACCTTTCAGCGACGCGGTAACCAGGTGGCCTTCCATCGGCGCGCGTTCGCCTTCCCGGACGGGCAGCAGCCGTCGCGGCGGGTCGAAGCCCGCATCGTGGACGGGCAGGTCGTCGAACTCGATGATCCCAATGGTGAATCCGTCGGCATCATCCGCCTCGAGCCCCGTTCGATCGGTACGCTCTATCCCAATCGGACCGAGGATCGAGTCCTGCTGTCGATCGACGAGGTTCGTGACCAGGCGCCGCTGCTGATCGACTCCCTCCTGGCCGTTGAGGACCGGGCCTTCTACGACCACGGCGGCGTGGTGCCTACCGCGATCCTGCGGGCGTTCCTGACCAATCTGGTGTCGGGCGAGCGCGTGCAGGGTGGCAGCACCATCACCCAGCAGCTGGCGAAGAACCTGTTCCTCACTCACGAGCGCACCTACCGGCGAAAGCTTGCCGAGATGATCATGGCGCTCGAGATGGAAACTCATTATTCGAAGGACAAGATCCTCGAGGCCTATCTGAACGAGGTCTACCTTGGTCAGGACGGCAACCGTGCCATCCACGGCTTCGGTCTCGCGGCCAGCTTCTATTTCGGTCGACCGGTAAGCGAACTCAAGCCCGAGCAGGTCGCGCTGCTGGTCGGCATGGTCAAGGGGGCGAACTACTACAACCCGCGCCGCAACCCCGAACGGGCGCTCGCGCGCCGCAACCTCGTGATCGACGTGATGGTCGACCTGGGGCTGACCGATCCGACCACCGCGGCCGAGTGGCAGTCGCGTCCGCTGGGCGTGCTCGAGCGGGCCGGGTCGCGTGACCGGCATCCGGCCTTCGTCGACCTGGTGCGCCGGCAGCTGGTCGAGCAGTACGAGGCCGAGGACCTTAGAACCCGCGGACTGAACATCTTCACCACACTGCGCCCGCGGGTGCAGGCGGCTCTGGAGCGGAGCACCGAGCGGCTCGGCGACGTCGAGGCAAGCCGGGGGCTCGACGAGGAGACCCTCGAAACCGCCGGCGTGATCGCCTCGGTGAGCACCGGCGAGGTCGAGGCCATGATCGGCGGCCGCGATGCCGATTTTGACGGCTACGATCGGGCACTGGATGCTCGGCGTCAGATCGGCTCGCTGATCAAGCCGGCGATCTATCTCACCGCGCTGTCGCGCCCGGCGGAGTACAACCTGATCACCTCGCTCGCCGACGAGCCGATCGCGGTCGAGCAGAAGGGGTCGGATACTTGGGAGCCGGTGAACTACAGCGACACGTTCCACGGGCCTACCCCGCTGATCGAGGCACTGGCACACTCGCGCAACGTGCCGAGCGTGCGCCTCGGGATGGACCTGGGTCTCGACTCGGTGGCCGACACGCTCGAGCGCCTCGGTGCGCCGAGGCCGTCGCCGTTCTATCCGTCGATGCTGCTCGGCTCGATGGGCATGACGCCTTTCGAGGTCGCGCAGATGTACCAGACGCTGTCCGGCGACGGCTTCGTCACACCGCTGCGGGCGATTCGCAGCGTGGTCGACCAGCAGGGCAACGAGTTGTCGCGCTACTCGCTGGATGTGCGCCGCGCGGTGGACCGTGAGCCGTTGTATCTCCTCCAGCACGGCCTGCAGACGGTGGTGGCCGAAGGCACCTCCACCCGGCTGAATCAGGTGATCCCGCCCTCGCTGGGCGTGGCCGGCAAGACCGGTACGACCAACGACGGCCGTGACGCCTGGTTCGCGGGCTTCACCGGCAACCGGGTCGGGGTGATCTGGGTCGGTCGCGACGACGACCGACCGGCGAACCTGACCGGGGCGAGCGCCGCCCTGCCGCTGTGGGCGGCGACCTTCGAGCGACTCGACAACCAGCCTCGCGACCGGCTGGTGCCGCGCGGGGTGCGTATGGTCAACGTGGACCCGGAACGGAAATTTGTCGTGCCCGACGACTGCCCCGGCGAGCAGTTGCCATTCATCGCCGGGCATGTGCCCGAGATGGCCGAGACCTGCGATGGCGAGTCGTCCCGAGATCGGGGCAGCGTCTGGGACTGGTTTCGCTGAGTAGTACTATTAGGACCCAATGGATAGCAGCATGAACACAACAAGACTTCTCGTGGGCGCCTCCTGGCGTCGGCCTCTCCTGTCGATGGCGGTGGCGGGTCTCGTACTGGCCGGCTGTGCACCGATGCCGTCTCGTCAGACGACTCCGCCACCGGCGCCTGAGCCGGAATCCGAATCGGACGTGCGCGCCTCGCCGCTGCAAGAGCCGACCGTTCGCCAGGAGCAACTGCCGAGTGCCTCCGAGCGCGAACAGCAACCCTCGAAAACCTCCCCGGCGGTGCTTGCCCTGGTGACTCAGGCCGATCAGCGCCGTCGCGCCGGTGATCTCGCCGGCGCCCAGTCGACCCTCGAGCGGGCTGTGCAGATCGAGCCGACCAATGCGCGTCTGTGGCTGGATCTGGCCCAGGTGCGTCTCGCGCAGAATCAGCCGGCCCAGGCCGAGCAGCTGGCCCTGCGCGCCGTCGAGCACGCGGCCGACACCGAGACGCTTTCCGCCGCCTGGTCCTTGGTTGCGAAAGCCCGTCGCGCACTGGGTGACGAGGCCGGGGCTCGCGAGGCCGAGGAACGTGCCGGGGGCCACTCCGCAGCACTGACGCGCCGCGCCGCGCGCGCATGAGCGAAACGGCCGAGCGCCCGCCCCGGCTGGGGCTGGACGAGGTCTTCGGTGCCGGCGGTCGCCTGGCCGAGGCCTTCGAGGGCTACCAGCCGCGTGCCGGCCAGCAACGGATGGCCGAGCGCATCCGTGACGCGATCAACGACCAGCACACTCTGGTGATCGAGGCGGGCACCGGTGTCGGCAAGACGTTCGGCTACCTCGCCCCGGTGCTGCTCTCGGGCAAGCGGGCCCTGATCTCCACCGGCACCAAGCACCTGCAGGACCAGTTGTTCGACCGCGATCTGCCGCAGATGCGCGAACTGCTCGGGGTCAAGGCACAGGTGGCGCTCCTCAAGGGGCGGGCGAACTACCTCTGCAAGTACCGGCTGGAGCTGGCCGAGGAGCAGGCGCGTCTGCCGCGCCGCGAGGATGCCCGGGCTCTGAGTCGTGTCCGTGACTGGGCCGCCCGCACCATCGACGGTGACCGGGCCGACTGCCCGGGCGTGGCAGACGACCACGAGATCTGGCCGCTGGTCACCTCGACCAACGACAACTGTCTGGGGCGCGAGTGCCCGCTCTACGACGAGTGTTTCGTCGTCAAGGCGCGCGACCGCGCACAGAAGGCGGATATCGTGGTGATCAACCACCACCTGTTCTGTGCCGACCTCGCTCTGCGCCAGACCGGGTTTGCCGAACTGCTGCCCGATACCGACGTGGTGGTCCTCGACGAGGCGCACCAGGTGCCGGAGGTTGCCTCGATGTTCTTCGGCGAATCGATCGGCTCGCGCCAGTTGCGGGATCTGGCGGCCGATACCCGGGTCGAGCAGAAGCACGAAGCGCGCGATCAGCCGGGTCTGGCCGAGGCGGCCGATACCCTCAAGGGGGCGACCGACCCGGTGCTGGAAGCGCTGGGCCGGGTCGAGGTCGACCGTCTGCCCTGGACGGAGGTCGCCGAGGATGCGGTGATGACCGGGGCACTCGACCGGCTGACCGAGGCCCTGGATGGCCTGATCCACGAGTTGGAGATCGGTGCGCCGCGAGGCAAGGGCTTGCAGGCGCTGCTCGGTCGGGCACAGGGGCTGCGCGAGGAGCTCACCGCCTTCCGCGAGGGCAAATCGGAGGCGGAAGGGCACGCGGTTCGCTGGGTGGAGCGCCGGCCGCGCTCGTTCACCCTTCACACCACCCCGGTCAATGCTGCCGGGCAGCTCAAGTCGCACGTCGAATCGGCGCCGCGCGCCTGGATCATGACCTCGGCGACGCTGGCGGCGGGAAAGGACTTCAGTCACTTTACCCGCCGGATGAATCTTGATGACGCCCGCTGCGAACAGGTGGAGTCGCCATTCGACTTTCCCAACCAGGCGGTGCTGTATTTGCCGCCCAATCTGCCCGAACCGTCCGGGCCAGGCGGGCCGCGCGAGCACACGCTTGCCTCGTTGCGGGCGGTCTACCCGTTGCTCAAGGCCAGCGGTGGTCGCGCCTTTCTGCTGTTCACGTCGCACCGGGCATTGAAGCTTGCGGCCGAGACGCTGGGTGAGCACCTGACCGAGTTGCCGCTGTTCGTGCAAGGCACCCGGGCCAAGTCGGCCCTGCTCGAGGACTTCCGTGCCGCCGGCAACGGGGTGCTGCTCGGTACGCAGAGCTTCTGGGAGGGGGTCGACGTGCGTGGCGAGGCGCTGTCGCTGGTGATGATCGATCGCATCCCCTTCGCCGCCCCCGGCGATCCGGTGCGTGCAGCCCGCGAGCAGCGATTGAAGGACAAGGGGCTGGTGCCGTTCGTGCACATGGCCCTGCCCGAGGCGATCATCACCCTCAAGCAGGGCGTCGGCCGGCTCATCCGCGACACCGCCGATACCGGCGTGATGGTGCTCTGTGATCCCCGTCTGCAGACCAAGGGGTATGGGCGAACGATCCTCGACGCGTTGCCTCCCATGCGTCGAACCCGCGATGGACGAGTTGCCCGCGACATGCTGGTGCGCGTTTCCGGCGAGTCCGCCTGAATTCCAATAATCAATTCCAATAATCAGCGAGTTGCGCCTCTCCAGGGCGTTCTCCGTCAGATGGCGCTTATATAAGCGTTCCATTAACCGAGAAAAACAGTGCGTTGAGCGGTCCGCCGGCTCTCCCTACTATCGCCGATCAGACCGGGGCAGGGAGGTGAACCGGATTGATCCACGGCTACCGCAACATCATCCGCATGCGCACCATCAAGTCGTTCATCCTCGCGATGTCCCTGCTTGTCTCCCTGCTGTTCTTCGGCGGGGCCTACCTGATCGTTTCCAGCATCTTCAATCAGTCCGTGCAGCAAAGCGCGCTCAAGGATTCCGATCTGCTGGCGCGCTCGACCTTCGCCTCGATGTACCAGCTGATGAGCACCGGCTGGACCCGTGAGCAGCTCGAACAGTTCGTGCAGGCGAATCGCGAGGCGCTCGCCGGCAGTGGCTACGAGCTGGACATTTTTCGCGCGCCTGCAGTTGAACGCCAGTATGGCGAGATCGACCAGGCGCCGATCGACGACACGGTGGCGGCGGTGTTCGATTCCGGCGAGACCCGCGAGCAGGTCGTATCCGAGCACGCCATCCGCTACATCTTCCCGCTCAAGGCCGAGGAGAAATGTCTGTCCTGCCACGCGACCGCCGAGCGAGGCGACGTGCTCGGCGTGATCGACGTTGAGCAGGATTTCTCCGGTGCGGTCGCCGAGGCGCGCGAGAATTTCTTCTTCTGGCTGATCCTGCTTGCGCCGCTGCCGGTCATCGGCGCCGGGTTGATCACGCTACTGGTCAACAGTCGCATCACGCGTTCGGTGGAGCTGCTCGAGGAGAACGCCGAGAAGGTCAATCGGGTCGCCGATCTGCGCAAGCTGTCGTTAGGCGATACCGATCTCGGCTTCGACGAGCTCAATCGCGTGTTCCGCAGTTTCGAGGAGCTGGTGGGCAAGTTCCGATCGGTGGCGGTCGACCGGGATCTGCTCGAATTCGAGATCAAGCTTCTCGAGAAGTTCATTATCACCTCGGAGGTGGTGCGCGACTGGCACGACTATGTCTGCCGGCTGATGACCGACATAAACGAGGTGATCGACACCTACACGCTGTTCTCGATCTTCAAGGTCGACGACGAACTGTTCGACCTGGACGTGTTCTGGCGCTCACCGCCCGCCCAGTCCAGCAAGGAACTGCTGGAGGCATCGGTCCGCGAGCACATGAGTGCCCACCCCAGTTTCGGCGATTCCGCCCTGGTGCACATCAATCACCACGTCGCCAATCCGGACGGGCCCGAGATCGAACTCGACCCGGAGGACGTGCGGGTGCAGGTCAAGTCGCTGCTGGTCGACTCGCCCAAGATCGGCGGGATCGTCGGTATCGGGGTGCAGGCCGAGACGGTCAACGACGAGACCCGCCTGCTGGTGATCGAGAGCGTGCTTTCGACGCTGCTTAACGTGGTCGGTTCGGTCAAGGCGATCTTCAAATACACCCGTGATCTCGAGTACTACGCCACCCGCGATCCGCTGACCGATCTCTACAACCAGCGGGTTTTCTGGGAGCTGATCGGCTACGAGATCGACCGGGCCCAGCGCCACGACCAGCGGTTCGCGCTGCTGCTGATCGACTTGGACAATTTCAAGCTAGTCAACGACGGCTACGGCCACGCCTTCGGCGACTCCTTCCTCAAGGCCTTCGCCAGTGCAATCGGCAAGGGCCTCAAACGCGGCGACATCTTCGCCCGGTACGGCGGCGACGAGTTCGTGGTGGTGCTGCCCGAGACGGACCTGGAGCAGGCCTGCGTGGTCGCCAACCGGGTGCTGGCCGAGACCGACCGCATCGCGCTCTCCGCGCCGGACGGCGAGCAGGTTTCCGCTTCTGCCTCCATCGGGGTGGCCGTGTTCCCCGACCACGCGGTCGAACCCAAGGACCTGTTCCTGTTCGCCGACAACATGATGTACAAGGCCAAGGCGGAGGGTAAGGCGCGCGTGGCCGTTCCGAGCGAGGAAGACGTCATGGACGTGTTCCGCTCGATCAGCGAGAAGGGGCTGACCATTCAGCGCGCGGTCGAGGAGCGCCGCATCGTGCCGTACTTCCAGCCGATCCTGGCCACCGCGGACGATCGCATCGAGGCGGTCGAGGTCCTGTCGCGTATTGACCTGGGCGATACCGTCATGGGCGCGGGCGAGTTCATCGAGATCGCCGAGAAGATGGGCGTGATCGACCGGATCGACTACATCGTGATCGAGAAAGCGCTGGCCGAGATCGATCGCAGCGGCTTCGACGGGATGGTGTTCATCAACCTCTCGCCACGAGCCCTGGTGCTGTCCGAATTCCTGCCCACGGTGCGCGGCATCGTCGAGCGGGCCGGCGTGGCCAAGGAACGGATCGTGTTCGAGCTGACCGAGCGCGACACGGTCAAGAACATCCAGCTGCTGGAAAAGTTCGTCCAGGAGCTGCGCATGGAAGGCTTCAAGTTCGCTGTCGACGACTTCGGTTCGGGCTTCTCCTCGTTCCACTACCTCAAGCACTTCCCGATCGACTTCCTCAAGATCGAGGGCGACTTCATTCTCAGCCTGCTCGATGATCCGCGTGACCGGGCCTTTGTCCGACTGATCGCCGAACTGGCCCGCGAACTGTCGATTCTCACCGTGGCCGAATTTGTCGAGAGCGACGAGGTTCTCGAGCAGGTCCATCGGCTCGGCATCGACTACGCGCAGGGCTTCCTGATCGGCCGGCCGGATCCGTCGCCCATGCGCTACCTGGTGGCGACGGTCGACTAGGCCGGCGACGTGCGCGGCGTTGAGTCGCTCCGGGGCGCGTGCGACAATCGCGCCTTTCCCCGCATGTGACACGTCCCATGACTGCAAGACTTCTCGATGGCAAAGCCGTCGGCGCCAATGTGCGCGCCGGGCTTGCCGAGACCATCGCCGCCTATACCGAGAACGGCCATCGTCCGCCCGGCCTGGCGGTGGTGCAGGTGGGAGGCGACCCCGCCTCGTCGGTGTACGTGGCCAACAAGCGCAAGGCCTGCGCCAAGCTCGGTATCGAATCGTTCTCGCACGATCTCGATGCCGGCATCAGTCAGGCCGAGCTCGATGCGCTGGTCGACGAACTCAATGCCGACGAGCGCGTCGACGGCATCCTGGTCCAGCTGCCGCTGCCCGAGCACCTGAGCGCCGAGTCGATCATCAACCGCATCGATCCGGACAAGGACGTCGATGGCTTTCACCCGACCAACATCGGCCGGCTGGCCATCCGTCAGCCGGGGCTGCGCCCCTGTACGCCCTACGGCGTGATGCGGCTGCTCGAGGAGACCGGTCGCGATCTGCGTGGCGTCGAGGCGGTCATCGTCGGGGCGTCGAACATCGTCGGTCGGCCGATGGCCCTCGAGCTGCTGCTCGCCGGGGCCACCGTCACCGTTTGCCATCGCTTCACCGAGGATCTGGCCGCGCACGTCCAGCGTGCCGATTTGGTCGTGGTCGCCGCCGGTAAGCCGGGGCTGGTCAAGGGCGAGTGGATCAAGGACGGGGCGATCGTGATCGATGTTGGTATCCACCGCCGCGAGGATGGCACGCTGCACGGCGACCTCGACTTCGAGGCCGCCTCCGAGCGAGCCGGTTACATCACGCCGGTGCCCGGTGGGGTGGGGCCGATGACCATCGCCATGCTGATGCACAACACGGTGGTCTCCTGGCGGGGCCGGCTGGGCCTTGACTGAGCAGATGATGAGCGAGGCTGTCGCCGACCAATCCGACTGGACCGTCGCGCGCCGCTTCCGCGGTTTTGTGCCGGTGGTGGTGGACGTCGAAACCGGCGGACTCGACCCGCAGGGGCATGCGCTGCTGGAACTCGCCGCGGTCCTGCTCGACGTCGACGAGCACGGCCGGCTGTACCCGACCGAGGAGATCGCGGTCTCGGTGCATCCCAGTAGCCTCACTGAGGTCGACCCGGTCTCGATCAAGATTCACGGTATCGACCCGGACGACCCCGAGCGCGAGGCGCTCGAGGAGCGGGCGGCCCTGGAAGACTTCTTCCGTCCGATCCGCCGCCAGGTAAAGTCGCTCAACGCGCGCCGCGCGATCCTGGTAGGGCACAACGCCCCGTTCGACCTGGCGGTGGTCAAGGCCGCCTGCGAGCGTACCGGCTACAAGCGCAATCCCTTCCACCCGTTTTCCACGCTCGATACGGTCACCGCTGCCGCCGTGGCGGTGGGCGAGACCGTCCTGGCGCGCGCCTGCACTGCGGCCGGCTTCGATTGGGACAACAGCCGCGCCCACGGCGCGCTCTATGACGCGCAGATGACGGCCAAGCTGTTCTGCCACATCACCAACCAGCTCTCGACCGAGAACGGCCGGGCGGCCCTGCGGGTGCGCGAGCCGCTGAAGTAATCGCGCCGGCCTAGTCCCGGGAGTCGCCTGCGTTTTGCTTGCCAACCACGTTGAGAGTAATGCGACCGCGCCCTTGAGACTCCTCCGTCTCGTCAATCCGCTTGTGAATGGTGACCGACTCGCCCTTCTCGGCGTGTACGTAGCGCTCGCCGATCGGGACCTGTAGGGGCGAGTTGTCCTGGGTGGCATGAGCGATGGCGCTCCTCGCGATCGCGTCGAGTTCCGCGGGTGTTATGTCGACCACCACGTTCAGATCGCGCACGGCGGCCTGCAGATGTTGCGATGTCAGCGGTGGCGCGGGCGGCTCGTCCCAGTGCGCCAGACCGATCGGATAACGGCGCCATGGGAACGGGTAGTTCGCGGCGACGGCCACGAGAAAGATGATCGCGGTATTGGCCAGCACCGGCAGCAGCACGTAGCCGTAATTTAGCTCGTGGACCGCCGGCCCGCCGATTACCGCGATCAGTGCCGTCGCCCCGCCGGGCGGGTGGATACAGCGCAGTGCCTGCATGGCCGCGATAGCTCCGCCAACGGCCAGGCCGGCTGCCAGTCCCGGGTCGGCGATCCACTGCGCCGCGGCAACCCCGATCACCGCGGACGCCACTTGCCCACCGAACACCGGCCAGGGCTGGGAAAGCGCCCCGTGCGGCACCGCGAATAGCAGCACTGCCGCCGCGCCCATCGAGCCCACCATGAAGATCGCGGCCTGAGGGCCCGCAATCCAGCTTGTCAGCGTATGGACTGCCGCGATGCCGATCAGGGCAGCAATGCCGGCGATGACGATTTCTGCCAAGCCGACCGCCGTGGTGCCCGGACCGATCAGTTTCCCGAGGCGCTCGTTCATGGAAAGGTTTCCCTGGCTATGAATTTGGAGCCGGATTCTACGCCGAATGCCCCGTTGTGGTGCAAACCTTAATGCCGTGCTGAGACATTGACGGCAGGCCCGCGGCCTCGCTAAAGTGCAAAGTTAGTCTTATCTAACTTTTATCGGGCGGTGACATGCGAACAGCGGGAATTCCAGACAGAAGGGCGGGTGCCAGCCGTGCCGTGCCGGGATGGCGATTGGTCGTGTTTCTGGCGACTTTGTTCCTGGCACCCGTCGCTCCGGCCCAGGAGCCGCTGGCGGTGGTTGCCACTACCGGGATGATCGCCGACGCGGCCCGCGAAATCGGCGGTGAGTCCGTCAGCGTCAAGGGGCTGATGGGCCCGGGGGTCGATCCGCACAGCTATCGTCAGACGCGCAGCGATATCGTAGCGCTGGCCCAGGCCGACCTGGTGCTCTCGCACGGGCTGTACCTCGAGGCGCAGATGGAGGAATTCCTGCATCGCCTGTCCGGCCGCCAGACGGTGGTCGCGGTGGCCGAGGGATTGTCGCGGGACCGTCTGCTCGGCCACACGGATTACGAGAACAAATTCGACCCGCACGTCTGGATGGCCCCGACCCTGTGGGCCGATGTCGTGGGCGCCATCCGCGATGCCCTGGCCGAGGCCCGGCCCGAGCAGGCCGAGCACTTTGGCGAGCGGGCCGATGCATACCTCGAGGAGATCGAGCAGCTGTCCGCCTACGCCGAGAAGGCGACGGCCAGCGTGCCTGCCGACAGCCGTGTGCTGCTGACCGCTCACGATGCCTTTGCCTACTTCGGTCGGGCCTTCGACTTCGAGGTGATCGGCATCCAGGGTATCTCGACCGAGTCCGAAGCCGGCCTGCGCCGCATTCGCGACCTGGTCGACCTGCTGGTCGAGCGCGACATCGGCGCGGTATTTGTCGAGAGCTCGGTGCCTGAGCGCAATGTCCGCGCCCTGGTCGAGGGCGCCGGCGCCCGCGGTCACGAGGTGCGTGTCGCCGGTACACTCTACTCGGATGCCATGGGCCCGGTGGGCACCTACGAGGGCACCTATCTGGGCATGATCGATCACAACGTCACCACCATCGTTCGCGCCCTCGGCGGTGAAGCACCGGAGGACGGCATGCAGGGCCGACTGGGTGAGGAGGCGCGATGAGTCTTCGCCTGCCGTTCGGCCGTAGTGAGCCGGCCGCTGCCGCCCCGCTTGCCGAACTCTCTGACAAGCCACTCGCCGTCCGTGGCCTGACGGTGGCCTACGGGCAGAAGCCGGCGGTGTTCTCGCTCGACATGACCATCGAGGACGGTTCGATGACCGCGATCATCGGGCCGAACGGCGCCGGCAAGTCGACCACGCTCAAGGCCGTGCTGGGCATCGTGCCGCGCTTGTCGGGGGTGATGGCCGTCTACGGTCAGCCGCTGGCGAAAAGTCGTCAGCGCATCGCCTACGTACCGCAGCGTGCCTCGGTCGACTGGGACTTCCCCACCCGCGTGATCGACGTGGTCCTGATGGGACTGGCCCGCGAGCTCGGCCTGCTGCGCCGGGTGAGCGCCACTCATCGCCAGCGGGCGTTCGACTGTCTCGACCGGGTCGGCATGCGCGACTTCGCCGATCGGCAGATCGGCCAGCTCTCCGGCGGTCAGCAGCAGCGGGTGTTTCTCGCCCGCGCGCTGGCCCAGGGCGCCGATCTGTATCTCCTCGATGAGCCGTTCGCCGGCGTGGATGCCGCCACCGAGCGGGCCATCATCGACGTCCTGAAGACCCTCAAGGCCGAGGGGCGCACCGTGGTCGCGGTGCACCACGATCTCTCCACCGTCCGTGACTATTTCGACCACGTGATGATGATCAACGTGCACAAGGTGGCCGAAGGGCCGGTCGCCGAGGCGTTCACCGAGGATCACCTGCAGAAGGCCTACGGCGGGCGGCTGGCCGCCAACCTGATGGACCAGCTCCAACTCGGTGGCCACTGAGGCGCTTTGATGTTGATTGATGCGCTCACCCTGCAACTGGGCTACAACGCCACGCTGGTCGCCATCGGGGCGGCGCTGCTGGGTATTGCCGCCGGGGCGGCCGGTACCTTCCTGTTTCTGCGCAAGCGCGCGCTGGTCTCGGATGCCATCAGCCACTCGACCCTGCCTGGGGTGGGTCTCGCCTTCCTGGTGATGGCGGCTTTCGGTGGTGACGGCCGACATCTGGCCGGCTTGATGCTGGGCGCGGCACTCACCGCGGGTGCGGGGCTGTTGTGCATGCACTGGCTTACACGCCATACGCGGTTGGCTGAGGATGCTGCCATCGGTGCGGTGCTGTCGGTGTTCTTCGGCTTCGGCGTGGTGCTGCTGACCGTGATCCAGACGGTCTCGATCGGCCGGCCGGCGGGGCTGGCGGACTTTCTGCTCGGGGCGACCGCGGGCATGCTCTTCGGCGATGCCGTGCTGATTGCAGTCGCCGGGGCGTTGGCGGTGCTCGCGGTATGGGCGCTGCGCCGTCCGATGACGCTGGTCGCCTTCGATGCCGGTTTCGCCGCGGCCTCGGGCATCGACGTGCGCCGGGTCGACCTCGCCATGATGGGGCTGGTAATGGCCGTGACCATCATCGGCCTGAAGGTGGTCGGGCTGGTGTTGATCGTCGCGCTGTTGATCATCCCGCCGGTGGCCGCTCGCTTCTGGAGCGACCGCAGCGACCGGGTGCTCGGTATCGCCGGTGTGTTCGGTGGCTTGTCGGGTTTCATCGGTGCGGCTATTTCGGCCACGGCACCGTCGCTGCCGACCGGGCCGATCATCGTTCTGACCGCGTTCGTACTGTTCACGCTGTCGATGCTGTTCGCGCCCGGCCGGGGGCTCTTGGTCGGCTGGCTGCGCCATCGCCGTCAGCAGCGGCGCATCCACCTGCGCCAGGGGCTGCTGGCCATCGCCCAGGATCTGCCCATCTACGAGCGGTACACGCTCAATCTGCTGGTCAAGGCCGGTCTTGCCCGGCCCGACGGCGTGGCCACCGAGTTGGGGCGGTTGCGGGCAACCAAGGCCTGCCGTGACGAGTCGCGCTGGGCCGTGGCGCGACGGATGCATTCCCACGAGGCGACCGTGTCGCGCTACGACGGCCTGCGCCCGATCGAGGCGGTGCTGACCGGAGACGAGATTCGCGAGATCGACCGGCAGCTCGCCGAAGACGAGGAGGGCTGCGCGTGATGGGTGCCGAATTCGTGATGCTTTCCCTGGCGCCGATCCTGATCGGTGTGCTGGCAGCGATTGCCTGCGCGTTGCCGGGCAACTTCCTGGTCTTGCGTCGTCAGGCCCTGATCGGCGATGCCATCAGCCACGTGGTGCTGCCCGGGATCGTGGTCGGCTTCCTGTTGAGCGGCACGGTCAGTTCCTGGGCGATGATGGCTGGAGCGGCCGGATCGGCGGTGGTCGCCGTGGTGCTGATCGAGTTGATCCGGCGGCTTGGCCGGATCGAGCCGGGGGCAGCCATGGGGGTGGCCTTCACCGCGATGTTTGCCTTTGGCGTGCTCTTGCTCGAGCAATCGGATACCTCCTCGGTGCACCTCGACGTCCAGCATGCGCTCTACGGCAACCTCGAGAGCCTGATCTGGGTGGACGCTCGCGGCTGGGGTTCGCTGCTCGATCCGGCCGCGCTGGCCGAGTTGCCTCCGGAGCTGCCCCGCATCGCCATTGTTGCCGCCCTGATGCTGATCTTCACGGTGGTGTTCTGGCGGCCGCTCAAGATCTCGACCTTCGACGAGGGCTTCGCCCAGGTGCTGGGCATGCGCACCAACCTGATCGGCTTCGGTCTTGTGATCATGGCGGCGGTGGCGGCGGTCGCCGCCTTCGATGCGGTTGGTTCGATCATCGTCATCGCCATGTTCATCTGCCCACCTGCCGCCGCCCGCCTGATGACCAACCGCCTCGAGCATCAGGTGCTCTGGTCGGTGGCCTTCGCGGTGTTCTCCGCGGTGGTCGGCTACGTGGCGGCCGGTTATGGACCGCTGTGGCTGGGCGCCGAGGATGCCGTCAGCGCGGCCGGCATGATCGCCACCGTCGCGGGCCTGGTGTTGGCCATCGCCGCGCTCTATGCCCCGTCTCGCCGGGGTAGCGGCGTTACCGCCGATCGCTGATCCCGACGCTAGGGCTGTGCCCTTCCGGGAATCGCACCAATAGGTGCAATACGAACGATTTGCATTACAATGCGGGGCCAGCGCACGGCCCGACTCGTGCGTTTTCTCTAAAGGGCAAGCCAGCCGTCGCCAGCCAGCCCTGACCAACAGTCGCCTCTCAATAGGGGCGAATGACGATCAGGAGTTGTCATGCAGCAGATCAAACCTGCCGGCCGACTGGCTGTTTCCCTGCCTCTCTCGCTGGCGTTGGCCGCACCGGCTATCGCCGAGAAGACCCCATCCTTCCCGAGAATCGCCGTCGAGGGGCTGGGGGAGATCGAGGCGTACCACGCCACGCCCTACACCGGGGCGGACGAAAGCGACATTGTGCTGGCAACCGGGGCACTCGGGGTTGAGGCGATCCTCAACGAGTGGTTGAGCGCCGAGGTCACCACGCTCTACGAGGAAAACGCGACGCCGCTGGAGATCGACACGGCGAGCGTCTCCGTGATCCATCCGGATCAGGTCTGGTCACTGCGTGCCGGCCAGTTTTACGTGCCGTTCGGGCTTTTCGAAACCGCTATGGTGTCCGACCCGCTGACGCTGGAACTGGGCGAGGCGCGCGAAACGGCCATCTCGGCTCAGGCCGGTGCCGGTGGCTTCCGCGTTGGGGTTTACACCTTCAATGGCGATGCGGACGGTGAGACCCGGGTCGACAACTGGGGCGCGACCGTCGATTACGAGGCGGATCTCGGGGAGGTCGACGTGCTGGTCGCCGGCGGCTACCTCAACCACTTGGGTGAATCCGACGCGCTTCAGGAGCAGGTCGCCGCTTCCGACGAGGGCCGGGGCGAGGAGGTCGGCGCCTGGACGGCCACCACGGTGCTCGACTTCCATGGATTCACCCTGGTGGGGGAATACCTGGCCGCGATCGACGACTTCGCCGCGGGGCAGCTCGCCTTTCATGGCGTCGGGGCTCGCCCGGCCGCCTGGAACGTCGAGGTTGGCTACGGCTTTCATATCCATGGCCGGCCGGCCCAGGTCGCACTTGGCTACCAGGGCAGCGAGGAGGCGGTCGAGGTGGGCCTGCCGAGACGCCGGGCCCTGGCGGCTTTCTCGGTGGATGTCTGGCGCAACACCACGCTCGGCTTCGAGTACGCCCACGATCATGACTACGACCCCGCCGAGGGCGGTACCGGCGAGACGGCCGGCACGTTCACCACCCAGCTGGCGCTGTCCTTCTAAGTCACCCTGCCGAGTTCACGAGGAACGATCCATGAGCATTCACGTACCCATGCACGGCCTGGTCCTGGCTTCGGCCTTCATCCTTGTCGCCCCGGTCGCCCAAGCGGGCACGACGGCCTCCACCGCGCCGGACACGAAGGTCGTTCTCGAACACGTGGCCACCGACGTCATCGCACGCAACTATCGGCGTTTGGCCGGCGCCACCGATCGGCTCGCCGACCGGCTTGCGGCCCTGGAGAGGGAGCCGCTGCCGGGGAATGTGATTTCCGCCCGCGAGGCATGGCGCAGCGCGCGTGCCTACTGGGAGACGGGCGAGGCGCACCTGTTCGGGCCGGTCGATACCGACGGCCACGACCCGGCGATGGATTCCTGGCCGCTCGACCAGCAGGAGCTCGCGGGCCTGCTGAGCGGCGATGCGGCGATCGATGCCGAAACGGTCGCCGGGCTCGACGGTGACCTGAAGGGCTTCCATGCCATCGAGTACCTGCTCTGGCACAGCGCTGTCGTCGATGGCCGCGAGTCGGCCCAGGCCGCTGCCGAGCGTCTGGCCGCCTCACCGCGCCAGCGGGCGATGCTTGCCGCCCTCGGAGGCGATCTCCACTCGCATGCCCGTGCCATGGCCGAGGCCTGGCAGGGCGATCAGGGTTACGCCGTCCAACTGGCCCGCGCGGGCACCCCGGAATCCCGTCTCTATCCGGGGCAAAAAGGGGCGCTCCAGGAACTGACGGAAGGCGTGGACGGCATCGCCGACGAACTGGCTGCCGCCAAGCTCGGCGAACCGCTTATTTCCGGACGACTGGACGGGGTCGAGTCGCCGTACTCGCGCAACACCCGCGCCGACATGCGCTTCAACGTCGAAGGTATCCGCAACCTGTGGTTTGGCTCGCTCGACGGGATCGATTCCGGTCTCGGCCTGCGGGCACTGGCCTCGGATCCTTCCGGTGTCGACCGCGCCCTGCTGGCCGCCGAAGGGCACTTGGCTGCCATCGGAGAGGTCGACGCTAAGGAGGGACGGCTTGCGTTCGCCGAGGCGATCGCCTCGGACGCCCCGGCGCAGCGTGCTCGCATCGAGGCGGCCGTCGCGGCGGTGCGGGACCTGCAGGACCGACTCAACAAGGCCCTGCACTAGGAGAGTCGAGATGGCGGAATCGCTTGTTCCCGACGCGAGGTCGGTCTGCGACGCAGCAGGGGGTCCGGGGCACCGCTGTCGCCGTTCCTTGTTGCTGGGTGTGCTGCTGGCACTTGCGCCGGGATTGGCTGTTGCCGAACGGCCGCCGGTGACGGTCGACTCGGCCAGCAGCAATGCGTTCTCCCACCCCACACCGGGGATGGACGACGAGGAGCTGGCCCGGTTCACGCGAGGCGATGCCGATTTCGAGACGCCGTTCGTCAGCAGCGGCAATGCCATCCGCCCCGGCCTCGGGCCGGTATTCAACGCCTCGAGCTGCGAGGGCTGCCACCCGCGCGACTCGCGTGGCGCGCCGCCTCCGGATCCCGCCGATCACCGCAGCAACCTCGCGGATGCCGAGTCGATGCTGCTTCGGGTAAGTATTGGCAACGATCCGCGAACCGGGCCGATTCCCGTGCCGGGCATGGGCACCCAGCTTCAGCACCAGGCGGTTGCCGGCGCCGTCCCCGAGGCCGATGTCGAGGTGCACTGGCATCACCGCACCGGGCAGTACGCCGACGGCGAGGCCTACCAACTGCGTTGGCCGACCATTCACCTTTCGCAGCCGGCCGACCCGGATGCACTCGCCGAGGCGGGGCTCGATATCGACGACATCCGCATCTCGCCGCGCGTGGCCCCGCCGCTGCACGGGCGGGGCCTGATCGAGGCGGTCCCGGCGGCAACCCTCGAAGCCCTGGCAGATCCGGATGATGCCGACGGCGACGGTATCAGCGGGCGTATCAACCGCGTGCGGGACCCGGTGACTGGCGAGACCCGGGTCGGCCGGATCGGTCTCAAGGCCAATAATCCCGATCTGCTGCTGCAGAACGCGGGTGCCTACCACCAGGACATGGGGGTAACCAACTCGGTCTACCCGGAGGAGAGTGGGGGTAAGGCCGCCAGTCGGGATGCCGTTGCCGACGACCCCGAGCTCGGCTGGGACAGTGCCGCCGGACAGATCGACCCCGAGGCAGCGAAACGGATACTCGACGAGGTGACCTTCTACACCCAGACGCTGGCGGTGCCGTCGCGCCGTTTCGTCGACAACCCGCGCGTTCGGCGCGGGGAGGGGCTGTTCCGGCAGGCCGGCTGCGCGGCCTGCCACGTTCCGCAGATGCGTACCGGCGAGCACCCGGACGGCATTGCCGTGCTGTCCGACCGCGAGATCGAGCCGTACTCGGACTTCCTGCTGCACGACATGGGCGAGGGGCTGGCGGATGGCCGCGGTGACTTCCTTGCCAGCGGGCGCGAATGGCGCACGCCGCCGCTATGGGGCATCGGCCTGACGGAGCTGGTCACCGGCCACCGATTCTTTCTGCACGATGGCCGGGCGCGCGGGCTGGCCGAGGCGATCCTGTGGCACGGTGGCGAGGCCGAGCCGGCGCGCGAGCGTTTCCGCCGACTGTCCGCCGGGGACCGCGAGGCACTGCTCGCCTTCCTGCGCAGTCTCTGATCGTGCAGGCCGTGTCCGGCGCGGCAAAACTCTGCCATCCTCGGGGACGTTGATCGCAAGCGTTCCCGAGGAGCCATGCCCAATCCCGCCTTCCTGTTTGCCGCGCTCGGCCTGATCGTCCTGTTCACGCTGATCCAGCTTGGGGCGTTGCAGCTGGCGTTCGGCAAACTGGGGTTGGACCCGCAGGCCGGAGTCACGCTGCTGTTCGTCTCCCTGATGGGCAGCCTGGTCAATGTGCCCCTGTTCCGCATGAGTGCCGAGGGGCCGGAGCAGCCGCTGCCCGAACCCATCCGTCGCATCCTGAGCCACAGCCAGCAGCCGTTCGAGGGCTTCACGACGGTGGCGGTCAACCTGGGCGGTTGTCTGCTGCCGATGACGTTCTCCGCCTATCTGGTCATGCATGCCGGCGCGGGCCTGTTCGACTACCTGGTCGCGGTGGGATTCGTCTCGGCGGTCGCCTATGTTTCCAGCCGACCGGTGCCCGGTCTGGGCATCGGCATGCCGGTGCTGGTCGCCCCGCTGGCGGCGGCTGCGGCAGGGTTGATGCTCGACCCCGAGCACAGCCCGGCGCTGGCCTATGTCGGCGGGACGGTGGGGGTGCTGATCGGTGCGGACATTCTGCGATTGAAGGACGTGCGCAAGCTGGGTTCGCCGGTGGCCTCGATCGGCGGGGCGGGCACCTTCGACGGCATCTTTATCACCGGCATTCTGGCGGTGCTGCTGGCCTGAGGTGGTGTTGCCGGTTTGCTAGCCAGCCGACGGGCGGGACGTTAGTCGAGCAGCAGGTCGATCTGGGTGGCGATCAGGCCGAGCAGCGCCACCAGGATAGCGATGGCGATCGCGACCGGATGCTTGCGGCGGGCCGGTTCGGCTTCCGGACCGATTTGCTGCACCAGCCGTTCGATCTTCTTGCGCTTGTAGCGACGGTTTAGCCACTGGCTGTGCGAGCGGACCGGAATGGCGGCGCGGTCTCCCATGCCGTCGATCAGGACGAAATGCCCATCCTGGTGCCAGACGAGGTTGTCGGGGGAGAGGTCGTTGATCAGCACGTTCGAGGTCAGCGCCCAGTCGGCGAAGGTGTCGAGCGCCTGTTGCTCGCGCGGCCCGAACTCGCCGCGCCGCCGCAAGTCGGCGAGGCTTGGCGCCGGCTGTCCGTTCTCGTCGAGAACGGCCTCGACCAGCAGGGCGGCGCCCAGGTCGGTGTCGACCATGCCGAGGATGTTCTGCAGGTGGCGACAGGGGGCATAACGGCCCGCATGGCGGGCTCGCGAGGCGAGGTGCTCGCGGACTTCACGCTCGAAGGCGCGGTAGTGGCCGATCCGCCGGCGGCGCTTGTAGAAGGCGTCCTTGCGGTCATGGCGCGTGATGAAATCGGGGTTCACCACCTTCACCAGCACCCGCGGATCCTCCGGGTGCCGGTAGACGAGTTTCTGCGCCCCGCGACCGATCGGGTCGAGCGGAGCGAGTGTCAGTGGGGCGAGCAGGTCCATGGGCAAGCGCGGTATCGGAGCAAAGCGGCGGATTATACCCGCGCTACGCCGCCAGGGTGAGTTCCCGCTCGCAAGCCACGCCGGTCTCGATGCAGGTCAGGTTTTCCAGCGTCTGCTTCGCGATCTGGTCCAGCGCCTCGCGGGTCAGAAAGGCCTGGTGGCCGGTGACCACCGCGTTCTGGAACCCCAGTAGCCGGGCGAACTGGTCATCGGTGAGCGGCTCGTCGCTGCGATCCTCCCAGAAGAGGGGACCCTCGTTCTCGTAGACGTCGATGCCGAGTCCGCCGATCTGTCCGGATTTCAGTCCGTCGATGGCCGCCTGCGTGTCGATGACCGCACCGCGGCTGGTGTTGACGATCAGCACGCCTCGCTTGAGCCGCGAGATCGCCGCTGCGTCGATCAGGTGGTGGCTGTCCTCGGTCAGCGGGCAGTGCAGGCTGATGATGTCCGAGCGCGCCAGCAGATCTTCCAGCGGGACGTAATCGATGCCCATCGCACGACATTCGTCGTTGGGATACGGGTCGTGGGCGATGACCTCGGCGCCAAATCCCTGCTTGAGAATGCGGGCGAACACCGTGCCGATGCGCCCGGTACCGACCACGCCGACCGTCTTGTCGACCACGTCCATGCCGACCAGTCCGTGCAGGGCGTAGTTGCCCATACGGACCTGCGAGACGGCGCGCGGCAGGTGGCGGTTGACGGCCTGCATCAGTGCCACGGCGTGTTCGGCGACCGCGTTGGGCGAGTAGGCGGGAACGTTCACCACGCGCAGACCGGTCTCGCCGACCGCGTCGAAATCGACGTGGTTGCAGCCGGCGCATCGCAGGGCGAGCACCTTGGTACCGCCCTCGACCAGGGCGTGGATCACCCGCGCATTAAGGATGTCGTTGGCGAAGACGCAGACCGCCGGATAGCCCTGGGCCAGATGGACGGTTTCTTCGCTCAGGCGCTGGTCGAAGTAGTCGATCTCATGGCCTTTCCGTTCGGCCTCGAAGGCCTCGCGATCGTAGGGCTTGGTATGGAAGAAAGCGACTTTCATAACAGTGTGGTCCCCGCAACGATGTTCTTGTCTGCAACGGTGGTGCCGGCCGGCCGGTCGCTGGCTGATGGGCCCAGCTCACGGTTGGCACTGGTTCCAAGCATAGCGCGTGACCGCGCCCCTAGTGCGACAGCACCGCGAGTATCTGGCCGAGGGTTTGTCGGCAGGCCGCCTCGATCTGGCGTCGTCCGGCAAGATCGAAGCGGCGGGCCAGTGCTGCTTCCTCGCCAAGCTGCAGAAAGCGCCCGACCAGCAGGGCGCGATCATCCGGAGTGACGGCCTCGACCACGGCCGGTCGTGTCAGGGCCGCCGGCAGCAGGCGACGCAACGGGCCGAGTGCGGCATCCAGATGATGCTGACGGTAGGCGCAGGCCTCGATTTGCCGGCGTTCGAGGTCGTCGAGCGACGGCAGGGGGATTGGCGGCGTGCTTGCCAGTAGCCGTACCAGTCGGGCCGGGTCGGCATGGCGCAGCGGGCCGGCGGCCCGGTCGGCGAAGGCATCGACCAGACGGCGCGCAGTGTGGTCGATCGCCTTTTTCCCGGCCGGCGAGAGCCCCGTGGCCATGACCATGGCCTGTTCGCCGGAGGCCGGGTCGCGGTGCTGGCCGAGGTGCAGGCCGACGAGATTGCAGGCCTGCCAGAAGTCGACCAGGTCGTCCTGTGCGCCGAAACTCACGCCGAGGAAATCCTGGCCGTCGGCACGGGCCGCCTTGGCGATGGCCGCCACCAACTGCCGGCCGAGTCCGCGCAGGCGGGCCGACGGATGCACGGCGATGCGCTGGATCCGTCGGCCGGACAGCGTCGGCCAGTCGATCTGGCCGGCGTGTGCCGCGAGGGTCTGCGGCAGCAGGTGGCCGTGCAGGCGCCGCTCGCCGGCAAACACCGCCTCGGCCAGCGATGCGGGCAAGCCGCCCTCGTCCTGTACCACGGCGGTTGCCAGGATTCGGGCGTCCGCCTCGATTGCCCACAGCTGGGTGCCGGGTGCCTCGAGCAACTGGCGCAGATCGCGTGGTGTGGTGCGGTAATGGGCGCTGACCAGCAGACCGAACAGCTCGACCAGCCGGGCCTCGTCGACGGCCAGGGCGTTGCGATCCAGTTGCCGTGGCGGGCCGGGGTCGAGCGGTCCATCCGCCGGCAGGTCGGCCGGCTCGGCATCGAGAAGCAGCAGTCGGTCGATCAGGGTCTCGAGCGGGTCGTCTGCCGCCCAGCGTATCGGTGCGGTGAGCCGTTGGTGATACACCGAGACCGCCCGATCCTCGAGACGTGGCAGGAACCGCAGCGCGAAGCCGCGGCCGCTGCCCTCGTAGCCGTGTTCGGTGGTGGCGAACACGCAACGCGAGTGGCTCTCGAACAGGTCGTCGAGCAGGCCGGCGGGCAGGGCCGCGGCCTCGTCGACCAGCAGCAGGCGGCCCGAGGGACCTTGCTCGATCAATACATCGGGCGGCACAAAGCGCAGCTGGTGTTCGCCGAGAGGGATTGCCCCGTTGGCGTCCATCCCGACACCGAGGAGTTCGGCGGCTCGTTCGAATAGTGGCCTGGCCGCTTCGCGGCGAGGTGCGGTGACCAGTACGTCACCCAGCCCCATCTGCAGGGTTCGAGCCGCGGCGATGCCGAGCGCCGAGCTCTTCCCCCGACCACGGTGTGAGCGCAGCACCAGCGGTCGGCGTGGGCGCCCGTTGGCTACGGCAAGAATACGCTCGACCGCTTCGGCCTGCTCGGGCGTGCGGCAGGGTGCCTCGGCCAGTTTCGGTTCGCCGACATGCGTGGCGGGAAGCGGTGCCGGTGGCAGCGGCTGGCCTTCGCTCACCCTCCATAACACGGGCTGTTCGGCCAAGAGGCGAATCAGGCGGTGGATATAGGCCGAGCCGGCATCCGCCGGGGTGAACGGGTAGGGCGTGATCCGGGCGAGTTCCGGGTCCTCCCGGTCGGACCAGTCGGCCAATGGCGGGGCGAGCAGGATCAGGCAGCCGCCGGCGCGGGGCAGGCCGGCGACTGCACCGAGGGCGTCGGGATCGAAGCCCGAGAGGGCATTGAACACGATCCGGTCGCATTCCCCGCCCAGCGATTCGCGTGCGCGGCGCAAGCTCGTCGATCGCACCGACGCGGGGGCATCCGGGCCGACCCAGAGCGTGTCGTCACTGACGAGCGACTGCGCCGCGCTCAGGGCCCAGTCGCGGCAGCCGCTGATCAGGATCGGCAGCCGGTGCCCGGCCCGGCGCCAGGCGGGCAGGGCGGCATCGAGCGCGTCGCGCAGCTCGTCTTCGCGAAGAGTGGTGGCAGCCATGGCAAGGATTGTACTGTCCCCGCCCGTGCGGCGGCGTATCAGCCGGATGCGATGGCGCGAATCAGGACGAAGAACAGGGCGGCGAGCAGAGCGGCGGCCGGTACGGTGATCACCCAGGCTGCAGCGACCTTCAGCACTAGCGAGCGCTTGACCAGTTCGCGCTTGTAGATCTTCTTCAGTCCCTTGCGCTGACGCTTGCTGATGTGGACCTCTCGCCGGGTGCTCTTGCTCTTGAGTTCCTGCAGCATCAGCTTCTTCTGCTTGAGCGAAGCGGCCCGGAACCGCTCCAGGTAGTCCTGCATCACCTCGTCGTCGTCACCGTTCGGGTGCAGGTCGCGCACCTGTTGTTCGAGGCGGTCGTAGTTGGACTTGAGGTGTTCGCGCAGGAACCCCACGCCGAACACCGCACCGATGGTCACATGGGTGGTGGAAACCGGCAGGCCCAACTGCGAGGCGAGGATGACGGTCAGCGTCGCTGCCAGGGCGATGCAGAAGGCACGCATCGGGTCGATGTCGGTGATCTCGTGGCCGACGGTGCGGATCAGCTTCGGGCCATAGAGCGCGAGCCCCACCGCGAGGCCCAGCGCCCCGATCGCCATCACCCACAACGGGATGGCCGCCTTGGCTGCGGTACCGGCGTGGGTGAGCGCCTCGTTGATCGCGGCGAGCGGGCCGACGGCGTTGGCCACGTCGTTCGAGCCATGGGCGAAGCTCAGCAGGGCGGCGGCGAAAACCAGCGGCAGGGTGAACAGACGGTTCACGCTCGCCTTGCTGTTCTCCTGCATTCCGTCGGCGGCGCGCGCCACCAGCGGACGCACGGCGACATACACCAGCGCCGCGATTACCAGCCCGACGGCCGCCGCCCCGAGGAAGGGGATATCGGTGATCCGCTTGAGGCCCTTGACGGCAAGATAGGTGGCGAACGCCCAGGCCATCAGCGCGAGGAACCAGGGTACGCGGCGCTTGGCAGCCGCGATCAGGTCGTCCTGATAGGTGATGCTGCGCTTGATCAAGTAGAGCAGGGCGGCGGCCAGCAGACCGCCCAGCAGCGGCGAGATCACCCAGCTGGCGGCGATCTGACCTACCGTGCCCCAGTTGGCGATGCCCCAGCCGGCCGCGGCGATGCCGCCGCCCATCACGCCACCGACGATCGAATGCGTGGTGGAGACCGGCGCGCCCAGGGCAGTGGCGAGGTTGAGCCAGATGGCCGCGGCCAACAGGGCAGCCATCATCAGCCAGACGAAGGTCATCGGATCGCCGATCGCCGTGGGATCGATGATGCCGCCCTTGATGGTGGAGACCACCTCGCCGCCGGCGATCAGCGCACCGGCCGCCTCGAAGATCGCGGCAATGACGATCGCCCCGCCGAGGGTCAGGGCGCGGGAGCCCACCGCCGGGCCGACGTTGTTGGCCACATCGTTGGCGCCGATGTTCATCGCCATGTAGGCGCCGATCACGGCGGCGATCACCATTACCACGCTGACGTGGCCCTGCGTGATCCAGGTGAACAGCGCCACCCCGATCACGAACAGCACAGCCAGGCCGAAGCGCAGCAGTTCGTGGCGGGTGGAGCGGGGAACCTTGTCGAATGCGTCTACTTCATCGAGATCCATGTCGGGGCGCCTGTCATCCTGTCATGTTGTCACCCGGACGACCCTAGCCCAGACCGTCGCGGTCGTCCATCGCCGGTCGCAGCGGTTCCTTTCATGTGAGGAATCTGGCCCAATAGCCGCCATGTCGAAAAGCCCCCGCGAAATCCTGAACAGCGTCTTCGGCTACGAGGACTTCCGCCCGCCGCAGGGCGAGGTGATCGATACCGTCATGGGTGGTAACGACGCCCTGGTGTTGATGCCCACCGGCGGCGGCAAGTCGCTGTGCTACCAGGTGCCGGCGCTGGCACGCTCCGGCACGGCGATCGTGGTCTCGCCGCTGATCGCCCTGATGCAGGACCAGGTCGCCGCATTGCGCCAGCTGGGTGTGGCCGCTGCCTTCCTGAATTCGAGCCTGTCGGCCGAGGAGGCGCGCGAGGTGCTCGGCCGGCTGCACGAGGGTTCGCTGGATCTGCTCTACGTCGCCCCCGAGCGGCTGATGATGCCGGCCACCCTCGAGCGGCTGGCCGGTGTGCCGCTGTCTCTGATAGCGATCGACGAGGCGCACTGCGTTTCGCAGTGGGGCCACGACTTCCGTCCGGAGTACATCCGCCTGGGCGAGCTGGCCGGGCAGTTCCCGGGCGTGCCGCGCATCGCGCTGACTGCCACCGCCGACGAGGCCACCCGCGAGGAGATCGTCGAGCGGCTGGGGCTCGGTAACGCGCGACGCTTCATCTCGGGCTTCGACCGCCCCAACATCCGCTACCGCATCAGCCAGGGCACCGGCGGCGGCCGCGACCGGCTGCTGCGCTTCATCCGCGAGTCGCACCCGGGTGAGGCGGGCATCGTCTACTGCCTGTCACGCAAGAAGGTCGAGCAGACCGCCGAGTGGCTGGAAAAGCAGGGTCTGACCGCGCTGCCCTACCACGCCGGGCTCTCGGCCGAGCACCGGCGTCGGGTGCAGGAGCGCTTTCTCGCCGAAGAGGGTGTGATCGTGGTCGCGACCATCGCCTTCGGCATGGGCATCGACAAGCCGGACGTGCGTTTCGTCGCGCATCTCAATCTGCCCAAGAGCATCGAGGCCTACTACCAGGAAACCGGCCGGGCCGGCCGCGACGGCCTGCCGGCGGATGCCTGGATGGACTATGGCCTGCAGGACGTGCTCACCCTGCGCCAGATGATGGCCGGCTCCGAGGCCGACGAGCGCATCAAGCGCATTGAGCGAACCAAGCTCGACGCCATGTTGGGCCTGACCGAGATGACCACCTGTCGGCGCCAGGCGCTCCTCGCGTACTTCGGCGAGACGCTGGCCGAGCCCTGCGGAAACTGCGACAACTGCCTCGAGCCGCCTGAGACCTGGGATGCCACCGAGGCGGCGCAGAAGGCACTGTCCTGCATCCATCGCACCGGGCAGCGCTTCGGCGTGAACTACCTGGTGAGTGTGTTGCGCGGCGAGGCCGACGAGCGCATGCGCCGTTTCGGCCATGATCAGATTTCGACCTTCGGTATTGGCACCGACCTGTCCGCGGCGGCCTGGCGCGGCCTGTTCCGTCAGCTGATCGCCCGCGGACTGATCGCCGTCGACGCCGAGGGCCACGGTGGACTGCACCTCGACCCGAGCTGTCGGGTCGTGCTTAAAGGCGAGGAGACCCTGCGGTTGCGCCCGGAGCTCAAGCGCAAGGCTGCCACTCGTGGGGGTTCCCGTCGTCAGCCGATCGCGGTGCCGGTCGAGGACGAGCCGCTATGGGAGTCGCTGCGCGCCCATCGCAAGCGGCTGGCCGAGGAGCAGGGCATTCCGCCCTACACCGTCTTCCATGACGCGACCCTGAAGCACATGATCGAGATCCGCCCGGCCACCCTCGAGGAGATGGAAGCGGTCTCAGGCGTCGGCGAGCGCAAGCTGGAGAAGTACGGCGAGGGATTCCTGCGCATCCTGCACGCTCACGCCGGCTAGGCCGCCTCGTCGGCCGGCGTGCGTGGTCGCGCCAGCAGCTGGTGGACGTAGGCCAGGGCCAGGAGCGACAGCCCCAGCCCCATGAACGAGACCGCCCGCAACAGGCCGGTCAGCCCGCTCATGTCCACCAGGAAGATCTTGACGATCACCAGTGTCAGCAATGCCAGGCCGCCGCGGTATAGCGCAGGGCGTTCCCGCACTATGCCGGTGAGCAGGGCCGCCATCGCCATCAGCAGCCACACGGCCGAATAGGTGTAGAGCTCGCCGTTGGAGGTAGCGTCGACCAGGGAAAGCTCGCCCTGCCAGATATGGCGGATCTCGAAGCTTGCGAACAGCCACAGGCCGATGCCGGCCACCACGGCGAACTGGCGTCGGGTCATCGGTTCGTAGATGCGGCTGGCCAGAGCGAACAGCACCACCGGTAGGCCGTAGGCGAGCAGCAGCAGGTTGAACAGCGGCGTGTCACCGATGGTGCCGGCCTGCGGCCCGCCCCACAGCGGATTGGCGTGGATGAGCAGGTAGGCATAGGCGAGCAGCGCAAGCACCATCATCACCCGGCCGGCCAGCCGATAGACGACCTGCAGCTGGGTCGAAAGCTGGCCACGCCAGTGATAGACCAGCCCCAGCGCGGCGGTGAGGTTGACGTCGATGGCCGCCTCGAGGAAGTCGAAGCGCGGCGCGAACACCGCGCCGTCGTAGAGCCAGTAGCGCAGTTCGACCACCAGGAACAGCAGCAGCAAGTGCAGCGCCCCGCCTTCCAGCCAGCGTCGCAGCGGAACATCGGGTGGCACCTGCCGGCTGGCCAGCACGGCCAGCAGCAGGCTGCCGCCATAGGTCCACAGCGTCCAGTGGCCTTCGCCCGCGTAGGTGAGTAGCCACGGGTTGAGTGTCAGGCGGATCACCACCACGGCCAGCACCAGCTTGACCAGCCAGTGCAGGTTGTCCATCGGCACGCGTCGCATCACCCAGGTGAGCGACACCAGCTGGGCGGCCAGCGCGAGCGTGAGGGTGGCGTCGTCGAGCGCGATCACCGCGGCCAGCGAATAGGCCAGATGACCACCGGTGACCAGCCAGAAGGCGACGCCGTCGGTCGACCCGTGGCGCAGTCGCCAGACGGCCAGGTTCAGCAGCAATCCCCCGTAGACGATGCAGGCGACGGCAAGCCCCCAGGGGGGCAGCGCCGCGCGGGCCAGCAGGTAGGCCAGTGCCACGGCCACCAGCGGTGCCACCACGGCCAGCGAGGCATCCAGCGCCGAACCCGGCCGATTGCGCAGGTGCCATAGCCCGGCACCCGAGAACAGGCCGGCCAGCAGGGCGAGGAAGGCGAATAGCGTGCCGTGATGCTCCGCGGAGACCGGGTCGACCATCAGCGTGGGCTTTTGGGTGGGCAGTGGCGCGATCTGGGCGGCGATCAGCCCGACGGTGATGACGGCCAAGGTCAGCCACGGCAGCGGCCGCAGATGATCGTTGTAGCGTGCCGCAATCAAGAGTACGGCGGGCAGGGGTAGCCAGACCAGCGGTCCCCCGGCCCAGTGCGGGTCGCGGCCCAGGCTGAGTCCCAAGCCAGCCAGCAGCACCAGCAGGCCCAGGAGGAGACCGCGCTGTTCTGTCGGTATCAGGCGCAGCCAGTCGCGCCAGTGGGGCGGGTTGTCGGCTGCGACGACCTGGTCTAGCCGCCAGTTGCTCGAGCGGATGGCAAGCATGCCCCAGGCGAGCACGGCGAGATAACTGCCCAGCCAGGCTTCGCTGTGCTTGCCCGTCATCAGGGCCACCCACCACCAGAACAGGGCGCCGCCGATGGTGCCCCACCACAGCCAGTCGCGGTAGACATAGCGCATCAGCGTGAAGCCTGACAGGGCGATTACCGTGCTGTAGACCAGCGTCGTGACCAGCTGGTCGGACTGTGTGCCCAGGAGGGCCGGGACCGCATAGCCGCCCAGCAGGCCGAGGATTGCGAGCACCGGGCCGTGCCACAGGGCCAGTACGAGGGTGGCGAGCGAGATCAACGCCAGCACGGCGAAGACCAGTCCCACCGGCCAGAGCTGGTACAGGTGCAGGGCGGCCAGGGCGGCCGCGTAGAGGGTCAGGCTCGCACCGCCGGCCAGTGCGGCGACGGCGTCCGATCGCCAGTCCGAGCGCCGGCGCAGCCATTCGGCCAGTGCATGCAGGCCAAGCCCCGTGACCAGTCCCGCCGTGATGCGGGCGGCCGGACCGAGATAGCCCTGCTCGATCGAGTAGCGCACCAGGAAGACGCCGGCGAGACCCACCGACAGCCCGCCGAGCCAGATCATCCAGTGCTCGCGTACGCGGCCGACGACCCCGGCGGCCCGGCCCGGCGCGGCAGCGGGTGTGCTGGCAGCCGTTTTTTCGGTCGGGGCGGGGTGTCGGCGTCCTTCGGCCCACTTGGGTGGGGCGTGCCGTGGCGGGGGCGTCTCGTGCTCCGGTTGGGGTTCCGGTTCTGCGGGGCGTTGACGGGCCTCGAGCCGGTCGAGGCGCTCCTCCAGTCGGCGCAGTTTGAAAAAGCTGATCCAGCCGAGCACGCCACCGGTG